>NZ_JABMCA010000004.1:0-307453 GCF_014706005.1 Actinomadura sp. RB99
GCGGCCGGCCAGGGCGCGCGGTCGCGCAGCGCCACGGCGAGCGCGGCCGCGGCGGCGTCGCCGGCGCCGGTCGGGTTGCCGGCGACGACCTCGTGCGGGACGGCCTCGAAGCAGCCGTCGGGCGTGACGGCGAGCATGCCGCCGGCGCCGCGCGAGACGACCAGCGCGCCGTCCGCGCCGGCGGCGGCCCCGTCGAGGCCCGCCGCGGCCAGCTCCGCCTCGTTGGGCTTGAGCAGGTCGGGCCGTGCGCCGGCGGCGGCGCGCAGCGCGGACCCGCCGGCGTCCACCAGCACGCGGGCGCCCGCGTCCCGGGCCAGCCGGGTCAGGACGGCGTAGGCGTCCTCCGGCAGGCCCGGCGGCAGGCTGCCGGACAGCACCGCCACCGACGCCCGGGCGGCGAGCGCCGCGAACGACTCCTGGAAGGCCGCCCACTCGTCCGGGCGGACGTCCGGTCCCGGCTCGTTGAAGATCGTCGCGTCGGTGTCGACGACCGTGACGGTCCGCCGCGTCTCCCCCGCGATGGCCGCGAAGGCGTGCGGGACCTCCAGCGCATCCGCCACCAGGGCCCCGGTGGCGCCGCCCGCCAGCCCCGTCGCCAGCGTCTCCTCGCCGAGGGCGTGCAGGACGCGGGCGACGTTCAGGCCCTTGCCGCCGGGGCGCTGCAGCACCGACGCGACGCGGTGCGAGCCGTGCGGCGTCAGCCTGGGGACCCGGTAGGTCACGTCCCAGGCGGGATTGAGGGTGACCGTGAGGATCATCAGGACAGGATGATCGAGCGGGTCAGGTTGCGCGGCCGGTCCGGGTCCAGGCCCTTGGACCCGGCCAGCGCCACCGCGAGCCGCTGGGCCCGCACCAGGTCCGCCATCGCGTCCGCGCCCGACGCCTCGACCAGCGCCCCGGTGGCGGCGACCTGCTCGGGCAGGCCCTCCGGCGGCGTCCCGAAGAACCAGGTCAGGCTGTGCTCGTCGGTGACGCTGATCGGGCCGTGCCGGTACTCCATCGCCGGGTAGGACTCGGTCCACGCGCCGGCGGCCTCGCGGACCTTCAGCGCCGCCTCGTTGGCGATGCCGTTCGTCCAGCCCGCGCCGAGGAAGGTGAACTGGCCGCGCTCGACGGCGCCCTCGGGCAGCGGCGCCTCGACCGCGGCGCGGCACTGCTCGATCAGGTCGGCGGGGAGCAGGCCGAGGTGCGCGCGCAGCAGCGCGAGCGCGGTCGTCGCGAACCGCGTCTGGACGACGGAGCGCTCGTCGGCGAAGTCGAGCACGACGCGGGCGCCGGCGAGGTCCATGATGGGCGTCCGCGGGTCCCCGATCAGCGCCGTGGTCGGCAGGTCGGTCCCGCGCAGCAGGTCCAGGACCTCCGTCGTGGTGCCGGAGCGGCAGATCGCCACCACCCGGTCGTAGCGGCGCCCGTGCGGGAACTCCGACGCCGGGAAGGCGTCGCTCTCCCCCGCCCCGGACGCCTCCCGCAGCGCCGCGTACGCCTGGGCGATGAACAGCGAGGTGCCGCACCCGACGACCGCGACGCGCTCGCCCCGCTCCGGCAGCCCGTCCACCCCGTCCGCCAGCTCGGCGGCGCGCTCCCAGCAGCCCGGCTGCGACGCGATCTCCTCAAGAACGAACGACACCGAGGCTCCTAATTGCTCGTTTGTGCGCCTTATGCGCCAGTAACGTACAAGAGTGAGCAGATGTCGGCAAGTAGTCCGTCAAGGCGCCCTGGTCGGCGGCGCATGCTCGCGCCCGCACCGGGAACCGGTGCCGATGGAGCGATGAGTTCCGGGCGCCCCCCTGGTCTGCCTCATCGACGGACCGATCGACACCGACCGGCCGACACAGAAGGGGGAAACGCCATGGGCGACACGACCACCACCGCGGCCGTCCGCAAGGTCGCGAACGTGATCATTCCGGTGCGCGACCAGGACCGGGCGCTGGAGTTCTACTGCGGGACGCTCGGCCTCGGCAAGCGCGTCGACCAGCCGTTCGGCGGCGGCCACCGCTGGATCGAGGTCGCCCCGGAGGGCGCCGAGACGCCGATCGCGCTCTGCCCGCCGCCCGAGGGCACCGAGGCGGGCGGCCGGGACACCGGCATCGCGCTGTCGACCGCCGACATCGACGGCTGCCACGCACGGCTGAAGGCCGCGGGGGCCGATGTCGACGCCGAGGTCAGCCGCATGGGCGGCCCGGTGCCGCCGATGTTCTGGTTCCGCGACCCCGAGGGCAACACCCTCATGGTCGTCGAGGAGGCCTGAGCCGCCCCGCGCCCGCGGAGCGGCTCCCGCCCGCCGGTCAGCCGGAGACCGACGGGCGGCCGTTCTCCAGGTGGCCCATCAGGCGGCGGCGGAACGCCCCGTCCTCGGCCGCGCGGACCTCCACGTCGTACCAGCCGTGCTCGGTGGCCCAGGAGACCGTCACGCTCTTGCCCGCCGCAACCGTCGCCGTGCGGGCCGCCTTGCCGTAGGCGAGGGCGCTCAAGGTGAACGTGAGGGGCCGCGTGCCGCGGTTCCGGACGGTGATATCGATGCGGCCGGCGCCGCCGGCGGCGCGCGACGTCACGTCCGCCCCGGCCGCCGCGCCGGAGGCCGCGCCCGCGAACTCACGCCGGAACCCGTTCGGGCCCGTCAGCGTGAGGCGGTACCGCCCGTCCTTCAGCGCCACCCGCTCGACCGCGCGCCCGGCCACGTCGTAGTGGCGCGGCGTCGCGAACTCGCCCGCGTACGGGTACAGCGCGAGGTGCGAGGCGCGCGTGCCCCGCTCGGTCATGGTGACGACCAGGGCGCCGCCGTCCAGGCGCGCCGACGCGTCGGTGCGGTACGGCAGCGCGCGCGCCGGACGCGTCCCCGGCTCCGGAACGGGGTCCTTCTGGACGACCGGAGGGAGCGCGGGCCAGCGCAGGTAGAACTTCGGCGGCGTCCCGGGCCGGGGCACCGACGGCGGGCCGGCCGGGTGCCGGAAGTCGAACGCCGAGGTCAGGTCGCCCGCGACGGTCCTGCGCCATGCGCTGATGTTCGGCTCGCGGACGCCGAGCCACCGCTCCAGGAAGCGGATCGTCGAGGTGTGGTCGAACACCTCCGAGCACACGTACCCGCCCGCCGTCCACGGCGAGACGACGGTCATCGGGACGCGGAAGCCCAGCCCGATCGGCTTGCCGTCGGCGTGCTCGTCCGCGGCGTCCGCGGGCGGCAGCGGCGGCGGCACGTGGTCGAAGTAGCCGTCGTTCTCATCGAACAGCAGGAACAGCGCGGTGGTCTCCCACGCCCGCCGGTTCGAGGCGATCGCGTCCAGCACCTGGTAGGTGATGCCCGCGCCCTGGATCGGGCTGCCGGACCCGGGATGCTCGGACTCGGCGGCCGGCGCGACGATGTAGGACACCTCCGGCAGCCGTCCGGCCTCGACGTCGGCGCGGAACGCCGCGCCGAGCGTGCCGCCCTCGCTCCGCCGCAGCGCGCGTTCAACAGGTCGCGTTCGGGCGCGGGGAGCGCCGCGACGCCCTTGTCCAGCGCGGCCAGCATGCTCTTCCGGTCGTCCGCGCCGGCCCCCGCGACGGCGCCGTAGAACTCCGTGAGGCTCTTGTACGAGCCGGCCGCCGCGAGCGCCTTGTGCATGATCCCCTTGAACGTCGTGAGGAACTCCAGCGGGTTGTCGGTGAAGTTGTCCCACTCCTGGTAGACCTTCCACGTCCGGCCCGCCTTCGAGAGCCGTTCGACGTAGGACGTCTGCGCGTAGCCGGGATGGTTCGCCTCGTCGTAGGCGTCGTTCTCGACCGCGCGGTGGCCGTTCGCCTCGTAGCCGATCGTCCCGGTCCAGTGGTACGTCCTGTTCGGGTTCGTGGGCCCGAACACGGAGCAGTGGTAGGCGTCGCAGACGGTGAACGTGTCGGCCAGCTCGTACTGGAACGGCAGGTCCCGGCGGTCGTAGTGGACCATCGTCGGCATGAGCTTGGCGGCGATCCAGCCGTCGTGCCATCCGTCGCCGCGCGCCTTCTGGCCGCTGTCCCAGCCGTGGTCGACGCCCGCGATGTAGTTGACGTCGGTGAACGGCCCGTGCCCGATCGCGTCGCGGGCGAGGAACGGCTTGACGCGCCGCAGCAGGCCCGGCTGCTCGAACACCGGACGCCCGTCGCGCAGCTCGATCGCGTTGCGGTCGCCGAAGCCGCGCACGCCGCGCAGCGTCCCGAAGTAGTGGTCGAACGCGCGGTTCTCCTGCATCAGGAACACGACGTGCTCGACGGACTCCAGCCCGCCGGGCCGCACCGGCTGCGCGAGCGCGGCGTGCACCGACGGCGGGAGCAGCGAGGCGACGGCGGCGCCGCCGGCGACGCCCGCACCGGTGGCGAGGAAGGAGCGGCGGGAGGGACCATCGCGGCGAGGGCTCATGACCGCACAGCGTGGGCCGCGCGGGTAACGGGACGACCGCGATCACGCGTCCGCCCGGTAACGGACATGAAAGAGATTCACGTGAGCTTCGGCGGCGCGCCCGGGGCGGGCGTTTACCGGACCGAACGGGTTTCGTATGTTGAGCGTGCAACGAAGCACGGCCCGTTCCCTGCCGGAGGAAGCCCATGGACCACGTCAAGCAGTTCTACATCGGCGGCCAGTGGGTCGCGCCCCGCACCGACACGACGCTCGAGGTCGTCAACCCGGCCACGGAACAGGCCATCACCTCCATCGCCATGGGCGGCGCCGAGGACGTCGACGCGGCCGTCGCGGCGGCGAAGGAGGCGTTCGAGACGTTCTCCCAGACGAGCAGGCAGGAGCGGCTCGACCTGCTCGACTCCGTCATCGCCGTCTACACCCGGCGGCTGGAGGAGCTCGCCGACATCATCAGCCAGGAGATGGGCGCGCCCCTCTCGCTGGCGCGGGCCGCGCAGGCGGTCGCCGGCCTCGGCCACCTCGGCACCGCGCGCGCCGTGCTGGCCGACTTCGAGTTCGACCGCCCGATGGGCGGCACCCTGGTCACCCGCGAGCCGGTCGGCGTCTGCGGGCTGATCACCCCGTGGAACTGGCCGCTGAACCAGATCGCCTGCAAGGTCGGCCCCGCCCTCGCCACCGGCTGCACGATGGTGCTCAAGCCGTCGGAGGTCGCGCCGCTGAACGCGATCCTGTTCGCCGAGATCCTCGACGAGGCGGGCGTCCCGGCGGGCGTGTTCAACCTCGTCAACGGCGACGGCCTCGGCGTCGGCGCGCCGCTGTCGGCGCACCCGGACGTCGACATGGTGTCGTTCACCGGATCCACCCGCGCCGGCATCGAGGTGGCCCGGGCCGCGGCCCCGACCGTCAAGCGGGTCGCGCAGGAGCTCGGCGGCAAGTCCGCCAACATCATCCTGGACGACGCCGACCTGAAGGCCGTCATCACCCGGGACGTCGGCAACATGTGCACCAACTCGGGCCAGTCGTGCAACGCCCCCAGCCGGATGCTCGTCCCGGCCGCGCGCATGGAGGAGGCCGCCGCCATCGCCGCGGAGGCCGCCCGCGGCATCGTGGTCGGCGACCCGCGCGAGGAGACCACGCGGATCGGGCCGGTCGTGTCGGCCACGCAGTACGGCCGGATCCAGCAGCTCATCGAGAAGGGCATCGGCGAGGGCGCCAAGCTGGAGGTGGGCGGCCCCGGCAAGCCCGAGGGCCTGGAGACCGGCTACTTCGTGCGCCCGACGGTGTTCTCGCACGTCTCCAACGAGATGACGATCGCCCGCGAGGAGATCTTCGGCCCGGTGCTCGTGCTGATCGGCTACGAGGACGACGACGACGCGGTGCGCATCGCCAACGACACCCTCTACGGCCTGTCCGGCTACATCTCCGGCAGCCCCGACCGCGCCAGGGCGATGGCCCGCCGCCTGCGCACCGGCAACGTCCACCTCAACGGCGCCGGCCCCGACTTCAACGCGCCGTTCGGCGGCTACCGCCAGTCCGGCAACGGCCGCGAGTGGGGCGCGCTCGGCTTCGAGGAGTACCTCGAGACCAAGGCGATCATGGGCTACGACGCCTGACCGGTTCCGGCGCGGTGCCCGCCGCCGTGCGGCGGGCACCGGTCAGCGGATCATCGGGGTGAGATAGCGGCGGGCGAAGGCCCGAGCGCCGTCGTCGTCCAGCGGGATGTGGCCCTCCGGCGTGAGCAGGAGGGAGTGGGTGAGCCGGATGAGGATCTCCGCCACCACCTCCGGGTCGAACGCGCCGGCGTCGCCCTGCCGCTGCGCGGCGCGGAGCCGGCGGGCCAGGTAGCCGCGCGCGGCGGCGAGCAGCGGGCCGGCGCGGCCGGTGGCGTGCGGGAGGAGCAGGTCGGGCTCCAGGACGAGCAGGCGGTTCACCAGCCGCTGCTCACGGCTGATCCGCAGCGTCGCGACGAATCCCTCGACGAGGCGCTCCTCCACCGTCGGGCAGGCCGCGACGGCGGCGTCCAGCTCGGCGAAGAACCGCCGCGCCTCGCGCAGCAGCACCCCCGTCACCAGGTCGTTCTTGGTCGGGAAGCGCCGGTAGAGGGTGGCGCGTCCGAGCCCGGACGCGCGGGCGACGTCGTCGACGGTGGTGCGGCGCAGCCCGAACGTCCCGTACAGCTCCAGGGCGGCGTCGAGGATCCGGTCGACCTGCGGGCCGGACACCTCCGGGTCGGCGAGCAGGTCGTGCAGCGGCGCCCGCTCCGTCGGCTCGGTCATGATGCCTCCGACCCTAGTGCCCGCGCCGGGCCCGCCGCATGGCGCGCGCCGCCATCGGCGAGTAGCGCAGCCGGTCGACCAGCACCCGGTCGCCCGCGCGCATCGCCTGCGCGAACAGCCGGAAGCGCCGCTCGTCGGCGGGCGTCCAGCGCAGCCCGAACCGCTCCCGCAGGACGGGCGGGAGGCAGCCGACGCCCATCCGGCCCAGCATGACCGTCGGCGGTCCGGCGACGCCGGACCAGGCGAGGTCGGGCAGCGGCCAGCGCGGCGGGGGCGGCAGCGGCCTGCGGTCCAGCTCGATGAGCAGCCGCACGGTGGCGTTGTCCTCCAGCCGCTCGTTCACCATCGTGTCGAAGTAGTCGCGGAACGCCGCGGGGCTCGCGGGGATGTGGCGTTCGGTGATGCCCAGCGCCAGCGCGAGCCGCGCCCACTCGCCGTGCAGGACGCGTTCGCGGTCGGGTGTGAGGGGCGTGCCGAACAGCCGCTGCGTCTGGATCATGCCGTGCAGCAGGGTGGCGTGCACCCACAGGTACGCCTCGGGGTTGAGGGCGTGGTAGCGGCGGCCCTGCGCGTCGACGCCCTTGATGTCCTTGTGGATCTCGCGCAGCCGGGCGGCCTCCCGCCGGCCGCGCTCCTCGCCCCGGTAGCCGAGGAAGTTCATCGTCGACTCGACGGTGCGCAGGAGCCGACCCCAGCGGTCCTCCAGGAACTCCGAGTGCTCGGCGACCCCGGCTCCGACGACCGGGTGCGCCACCTGCAGGAGGAGGATCGCCCTGCCGCTGAACGCGCCCCGCCAGTCCCCCGCGTACCGCCAGATGAGGGAGCCGCGGCCGGGGATGGCGCCCGCCTCGGTCCGGCCCGGTTTCACGTCGACGTCGGTCATACCGCATCACCCGCTCTGAGACGTTGATACGTAGTTTGTATCAAGCATTCAGCGCGGCGGCCAGCTCACGGGCCGGTGAGGATCTCGGCCGCGGCGCGGCGGCCGGACTGGACGGCGCCGTCGAAGTAGCCGTTCCATCGCGTGGCCGTCTCGGTGCCCGCCCAGTGCAGGACGCCGGCGGGCGCGCGGAGGGCCGGACCGAACCCGGTCCAGCCGCCGGGCGCGAGGTGGCCCGAGAAGCAGCCGCGGGTCCACGGCTCGGCGCACCAGTCGAACTCCACGTACGCCACCGGGTCGCGCGCCTCGTCGCCGAACAGCTCGCCGAGCCGGTCCAGGACGGCGCGGCGGCGGTCCCGGGGCGTCAGCGCGCGCAGCAGGTGCGCGTCCGCGCCGTAGGCGAACGAGGTCAGGACCGCGCTCGGCCCGCCGGGCGGGGTGTTGTCCACGGTCTCGGTGAGGACGCCGGCACTGCTGAAGCTGATCCCCGACAGGCCGCGCGCCCTCCAGAACGGCTCCTGGTACACCGCGTGCGTCTTCAGGGCGTATCCGGACGCCATCCGCTGGGTGAGGCCGTCCCGCTGCGGTGGAAGCGGCGGGTCGTACTCGATGCGCCCGGCAAGGGCGGGCGGGATCGCGACGATCACGTGGGCCGCCTCCAGCAGCAGGCCGCCCGCGTGGACGACCGCGCCCCCTGGGCCGTGCTCGATCCGCCGGACCGGAGCGTCGAAGTGGATCGTGCCGGCGGGCAGGGCGGCGGCCATCCGGCTCGCGAGTTCCTGCGGCCCGCCGACGAGCCGCTCGGCCTGGGCGCCGCCGGCGAAACCGACCAGGACGTCCAGCCCGTCACCGCTCGCCAGGTAGAACAGCGTCTCCAGGAGCGAGGCGTCGGCGGCGTCGAGCGACAGCAGGCCCCCGGCCGTCTGCCGCGCGACGGCCCGCGCGATGGCCGGATCGCTCGTCCGGGCGGCCAGCCATGAGGCGAGCGTCGTACCGTCCCAGGACCGGGCGCGCGGATGCGTCCAGGGCGCGTCGACCGGCACCTCGCGGCCGAGGCGGTCGAGCTCGCCGCGCAGCGCCATGGCCTCCGCCGGCAGCGCGTCGACCAGCGCGCCCTCGTAGTCCACGATGGCCCGGCCGTGCTCCGGCGTCGGGTAGGTCGGCACCCGGTAGCGGGCGATCAGCTCGCGCATCTCGTGCTGGCTCGGCCCGACCCACTGCCCGCCGAGGTCCAGCTGCGTCCCGTCGGGGAGCAGGCGGGTCAGCACCCGGCCGCCGACCCGGTCGCGGGCCTCGGCGACCGCCACGCGCGCGCCCGCGCCGGCCAGCTCGTGCGCCGCCGCGAGCCCGGCGAATCCGGCGCCGACGACCACGACGTCACCGCTGCGTCCGTCCTCCACTCACGCCTTCCGGATGTCGGGGACCTCCGCGGAGGATTCCGCTCCGGCGGGCAAGCCAACATCAGGCGGAGGTATAGGTTCGCCTCCGCCCTCCGGGACGCGGCGGCGGTGGCGGTGCCGCGCCGGGCGCGGCACCGCCGTCACGCCTTCCTCACACCTCGGGCGCCAGCACCTCGCCCGTCTCCTTGGCGCGGATGGTGATCGCCTCGACGGGGCAGGACTCGGCGGCGTCGAGGGCCCGGTCGTCCGGTTCGGCCTCGTCGCGCACCGGACGCGACGTGCCGTCGACGACGGCGAAGTGGCCGGGTGCCGTCCCGGCGCAGACGCCCGAGCCGATGCAGGCCCGGCCGTCCACCTCGACCAGCCACGTCATGCGCTCGCCCTTCCGGGGGTTCCGGGCCCGTCCCAGGTGACCGGCATCCGCTCGGGCGCCCGGGTGGCCGAGCCGACCTTCCAGACGATGCCGTCCGCCCGTCCCGCGAGGCGCAGTCCCGGGAAGCCGTCCAGCAGCGTGCGCAGCGCGACCTGGAGCTCCATCCGGGCGAGCTGGGCGCCGAGGCAGTGGTGCGGACCGTGCCCGAAGCCGACGTGGGACGCCTCGCCGCGCCGCGGGTCGAACGCGTCGGGATCGGAGTAGACCGACTCGTCCCGGTTCGCCGACTGCAACGCGACCACGACGGGCTCCCCCGCCCGCACGGTGACCCCGCCCAGCTCGACGTCCTCCAGCGCGTAGCGCGCGCTGCCGGCGCCGCCGCCGAGCGGGACGTACCGCATCAGCTCCTCGACCGCCCGCGGGATCAGGTCCGGGTCCGCGCGCAGCGCCGCGAGCTGCTCGGGATGGGTCAGCAGCACGTAGACGAAGTTGGGGATCTGCGACGCCGTCGTCTCGTGCCCGGCGACCAGGATCCCCTCCGCCATCGCGAGCAGCTCCTCCTCCGACAGGCGGTCGTCCCGGTCGCGCGCCTCGATGAGCGCGCCGATGAGGTCGTCGCGGGGCGACTCGCGGTGCTCGGCGACGAGCCCCGCCATGTAGTCCCGCATCCGCCCCACGTACGCGGTCACCTCGTCCCGGGTGAACCGCGTCGTGGACAGGAACGCGTCCGACCACAGCCGGAAGTCCGTGCGGTCCTCCACCGGGACGCCGAGCAGCTCGCAGATGACGGTGATCGGCAGCGGCAGCGCGAAGTCCTCGACGAGGTCGGCGGGCGGCCCCTGCGCCCGCATCCGGGCGGCGAGATCGCCGGCGATCCGCTGCGTGCGGGGGCGCAGCAGCTCCACGCGCCGCGCGGTGAACGCCTTGGCCACCAGCCTGCGCAGCCGGCTGTGCTCCGGCGGGTCCTGGCGCAGCAGGGAGCCGGGCGACCCGATGTGGAGCCGCGAGCGGGGCTCGTCGCGTCCCGTGGCGGCGGCGCGGCTGAACCTCGGGTCGCCGAGGACCACCTTGACGTCCTCGTAGCGGGTGGCCAGCCAGGCGGGCTCGCCGTAGGGCAGCCGGATCCGGCACAGGGGCCGCTTGCGCAGCCCGGCGAGCGCCGGAGAGACGTCGAGGCGGTCGCTCGCGCCGAACACCTCGGACCAGGGTTTCGTGTCGGACCAGGGTCGCGTGGTCGTCATCACCCACTCCTTCGCGGGGGTCTCGTTTCACCATTGGCGGGTGCGCGCCGGCACGGCGGGGGCGGACGTCCCCGGGGATGCGGGCGGCATGGTGACGGTTCGCGCGCGGCACGGCGCAGGGGCGGCGGGGGTGGGAGCCCGTGGGGTCGACGCTGCCGGCCGTCCGTCCGCGACGCGGTGACGCGTCGGCGGCCCGCGTGCGGGTGCGACGGCGGTCCGCGCGCTCATCCGCGTCAGGCGTCCGGGTCGTCCAGCGCGGGCGCCGGGAGGCGGCACGAGGCGTCGGCGAGCAGGCCGATCGGGTCGGCGCCCTCCACCGGCCAGCCCTCCACCGGCCAGAGGATCGGCGCGCGGCTGCTCACGCGACGAACGTACGTCCTGACTGGCGCCTATACAAGATGTCAAATCTAGACGATCTCCTTATCATTGCGCGCATGGCGATCAGCTGGACGGCCGGGCGCGCGGAACTGCCGGGGGCGGTCCAGTACACGCTGGTCGCCGGAGCCGAGCCCACCGACCGGTGGCACGTCACGGTGGCGCTGCCGCCGTCGAACCTGCGGGCGGTGGCGGGTCCCGGCCCGTATCCGGTGCTGTATCTCCTCGACGGCCTGCTGACGTTCGCCACCGCGGCGCAGATCGCCCACACCACGCTGGCGTACGCGGCGGGGCAGCTGCGTCCGGTCGCCGTCGTCGGCATCTCGCCCGCCACCGACGACCTCCGCCGGCTGAGCGCCCAGCGCGCCCGGGACCTGACCCCGACCAGCGCCGTCTCCCCGTACCTGCGGGTGAAGACCGTCTACGGGACGGGCGGCGCCGACGGGATGATCGGACTGATCCGCGACGTGATCGCCCCGCACGTGGAGGGCGCCCATCCGCTCGACCCCGCCGACCGGGGCCTCGCGGGCTTCTCCCTCGGCGGGCTCTTCACCTGCTGGGCCCTGGCGCGCCGCCCCGAGGGATTCCGCCGCTTCCTGGCCGTGAGCCCGTCGCTGTGGTGGGACGACCATCTGCTCCTCGATCCGCGCCGGACGCCCCTCGCCGCCAGGGCGGCGGGCGAGGTCTACCTCGCCGTCGGCGAACTGGAGGACGGCCCGCACCGGAGCTGGCCGGTCATCCCGGCCGAGACCCTCCGCGCCCTTTCCGGCCTCGACATGGTCGCCGACCTCGCCGCGTTCACCGAGCGGCTGGACGGCCGGGGCGGTCTCGCCGTCCGGTCCGAGGTCGTCCCCGGCGAGCAGCACGCGACGGTGTGGCCGGCGGCGGTGACCCGCGGCCTGGTGCACCTGTACGCGATCCCGCCGGAAGGGCACCCCGTAGGGTGAGGGCATGGGTGCGGAACCGCAGGTCGGCGCGGTCGGGCTGGTGCTCCATCCGACCAGGCCGCTGGGCCCGTCGATCGACGCGATCATGGCGGCCGCCCGCGACCGCCCGGCCCGGGTGCTGGCCCGGCCCGCCGACCGGGACCGGGTGCCGCCCGGCGTCGAGATCGTGCCCGACGCCCGGTTCGCGGCCGAGGTCGACGAGCTGATCGCCCTCGGCGGCGACGGCACGATCCTCGGCGCGATGCGGCTGGTGATCGACCGCCCCGTGCCCGTCCTCGGGGTCAACCACGGCAACCTGGGCTTCCTCGCCGAGGTGCACCCGGCGCAGCTGCCCGCGGCGCTGGCACGGCTCGCCGCAGGCGACTTCACCATCGAGCAGCACGCCGCCCTGTGCGTGGACGCCGGCCCCATCGAGCTGACGACCCGGTCCGGGTTCAACGACATGGTCCTCGGCCGGTCGTCCCGGACCGGCGCCGTCTCCCTCGACCTCACCGTCAACGACCTGCAGTACGGCTACTACCGGGCGGACGCGCTGGTCGTCTCGACGCCGACGGGCTCCACCGCCTACAACTACGCCGCCGGCGGGCCGATCGTGTCGCCCTCCTCCAACGCGGTGGCCATCACCCCGGTCGCGCCCATGACGGGGATCAGCAGGCCGGTCGTGCTCGGCGCGGCCGACCGGATCCGCCTCTCCGTCGCGGCGGACAGCGCGCCGATCACCCTCGACATCGACGGGACGGCGGCCGCCGAGCTCGGGCACGGGGACCGGCTCACCGCGACGATGGTGCCGGAGGCCGGGCAGGTCGTCCGGCTGTCGGCGCGCGACCACGCGAGCCGCAGCCGCGTGAAGCTCAGCCTCCTCGACCTGCCCCTCCGCCCGGACCAGCTCCTCGAACTGATCCCGCCGGAGCTGCGCCGCGACGCGGAGGCGGCGGCCGGGCAGCTCCAGGCCCCCGGCTCGCCCCGCCCCGACTGACCGGGGCCGCCGGGGCGGGCGATATGAAATGTCCTGCGTTCCCCCCGTAGTGTTCATATGCCGGTTTATAACGCCCCGCCGGGCATGAGCACAGACATGGAGCGTCCCGTCAGTGACCGCAGCGCAGGCCCCGCGCGCCCATGATCCCGACCGGGGGCTCGGCACGCCCCCGGACGGCGACACGAAGCAGGCCGAGGGCCGGACCCGGCTCGGCGGCGAGCGACCGCCGGAGCCGACCGAGGGTCCGGCCGAACGGCGCGCGCCGGACGGCTCCGGAGCCCCGCGCCCGGCGCCGAGCCGGTTCCTGCGCCACCCGGTCACGCTGGTGACGGCGATCACGGCGGCCCTGCACCTGCTGTGGCTCGGCACCCTCGCCAGCAGCGGCGGCGACCTCGCGGCGCAGGACGCCTGGGCCGAGTTCGCGGGGCGCCACCCAGGGTCGGCGTACAACCTCGCCTGGTACGGCGGCATGCACCCGGTCTCCTACAGCGCCGTCTCGCCGTACGTGATGTCGGTGCTCGGCGTCCGCACCACGATGATCATCGCGGGCACGGTCTCGGCGGCGCTGATCACGGTGATCCTGGCGCGCAGCGGGCACGTCCGCCGGCCGCTCTGGCCCGCGCTCGCCGGCGCGCTCGCGCTCGTCTGCAACGCGGTGTCGGGCCGCGTCACGTTCGGCCTCGGCCTGATGTTCGCCTTCGCCGCGGCCGCGATCGTCTTCGCCACGCCGCGCGTCCTGCGCGGCAACCGCTGGGCCAAGGCCGCGGCCGCCGGGCCCCTCGCCGGCCTGGCGACGGCCTGCTCCCCCGTGGCCGGGCTCTACATCGGGCTCGTCGCGGCGGCCCTGTTCCTGCAGAAGCGCAGGCCCGCCGCCTACGCCCTCGGCGTCGCGCCCCTTGTCGTGGTCGCGCTGTCCGCCTGGCTCTTCCCCTTCTCGGGCACCCAGCCGATGCCCCTGGGGTCGGCCATCCTGCCGATCGTCTTCGGGGCCGCCGTCATCGTCCTGGTGCCCAGGGAATGGCGGACGGTCCGGATCACGGCGGTGGTGACGTCGGCGACCGTGCTGGTCGCCACGCTGATCACCTCCCAGGTCGGCACGAACATCACCCGCCTCCCGATGCTGTTCACCGGCGTCGCGCTGATCGCCGCGCTGCCGTTCACGGAGCCGCGCTCCCGCAAGTGGTACGCGATCGTGCTGGTGTTCCTCGGGTTCACGACCTGGATCGGCATCAAGACGGTCCAGGACGTCGTCCGGGCCCATCCGGCGGCGGCCTGGACCCGCCGCCTCGCGCCCCTCGTCCACGAGCTGCGCAAGGCGGGGGCCGAGCGCGGGCGGGTCGAGGTCGTCCCCGCCCGCTCCCACCGGGAGGCGTCGGCCCTCGCCCCCTACGTGAACCTCGCGCGGGGCTGGAACCGCCAGGCCGACATCAAGCGCAACCACCTCTTCTACGACGGCACGCTCACCGTGGCCACGTACCACGACTGGCTGAAGCACTGGGCCGTCCACTACGTCGTGCTCCCGGCGGACGCGCCCGACAACGGCGCCGAACGCGAGCGGGAGCTGGTCGGCAACGGGCTCCCCTACCTGAAGAAGGTGTGGAGCGACAGCAACTGGCACCTGTACGCCGTCACCGACCCCGCTCCCCTCGCCGAGCCGAACACGACCGTCCTCCGCGCCGAGCAGAACGAGACGACGCTGAAGGTCGGCGCGCCGGGCCGGATCCTCATCCGCATCTCCTACTCGCCCTGGCTGAGCCTGGTCGACGCGGACGGCCACAGCCTCCAGCCTCCCTTCGAGACGGAGGCGTCCAAGCAGATGCGGGAGTACGACGACGGCAGGCCGCCGCAGTACGTCAACCCCAACGGCTGCCTGGCGCCGACCGAGCCGGACGCCACAGGCGACGCGTGGACCGAGCTCGTCGCCCCGAAGGCCGGCACCTACCGGCTGGCCTCCCCCTACAAGATGCCCCGGGGCACCTCCTGCCCCAAGGAGCTGCGCGGCCCGCCCCTGAGCGGCCCCTAGCCCACCAGCACGATCTTGCCGCGGGCGTGGCGGCCCTCGCTCAGCTCGTGCGCCGCCGCGGCCTCGGCGAGCGGGAACGCCGCCGCGACCGGCACCCGCAGGCGGCCCTCGTCCGCCAGGGCCACCGCGATCGGGAGGCCGTGCACCGCCAGCGGGTCGGCGCCGACGCCCAGGGCGGTGCCGGTCTCGTCGACCGGCGCCCCGTGCGACAGGTGGACGCCGTGGGACGCCGCGGTAAGGTCCGGGGCGATCGTCACCACGCGCGCCGGGTCCCCGGCGATGGCGACGAGGTCGGGCAGCGCCCCTCCGGCGCAGTCGAACACGGCGTCCACCCCGTCCGGGGCGAGCGCGCGGACCCGTCCGGCGAGTCCCGCCCCGTACGTCGTCGGCTCCGCGCCCAGGGAGCGCAGGAAGCCGTGGTTGCGCTCGCTCGCCGTCCCGATGACGGTGGCGCCGCGCGCGACCGCCATCTGCACGGCGATCGTCCCCACCCCGCCGGCCGCGCCCTGCACGAGCAGGGTCCGCCCCGCGCCGACCGCGAGCCGGTCGAGGACCCGGGTGGACGTCTCGACGCCGCCGGCGGCGCCGCCCGCCTCCTCCCAGCTCCATGCGGCCGGCTTGGGCGCCCAGGCGGCGAGGACCGCGAACTCCGCGTTGGCGCCGCGCTCCGCCGGGTCGGCCATGCCGAACACCTCGTCGCCGATCTCCACGCCGGTGACGCCCTCGCCGACCTCGTCCACCACCCCGGCCGCGTCGAACCCCGTCCGGTACGGCAGCGCGGTCGGTACCAGGTCGCGCATCGCCCCGGAACGGATCAGCGTCTCCCCCGGTGAGATGCCCGACGCCCGGACGGCGACGCGGATCCGGCCCGGCCCGGCGTGCGGCGCCTCGACCTCGGCGACGTGCAGCACGCTCGGCGGGCCGTACTCGTTGAACTGAACTGCTCTCATGCGGCCGACCGTAACGGAACACCCCGTCCGGTTCGGTTAAAGTGAGAGCGGTGACGGACGAAGTGGCTCGGAAACTCCGCTCGGACGCCCGCGACAACCGCGAGCGCATCCTGGACGTGGCGCGCGAGGCGTTCGCCGCCGAGGGCCTGGACGTCCCGATCCGCGAGATCGCCCGCCGCGCGCACGTCGGCCCGGCCACCCTCTACCGGCACTTCCCCACGAAGGAGGCGCTGCTCGCGGCGGCCTTCGCCGACCAGATGGCGGTGTGCATCGCCGTCGTCGAGGAGGGCCTGGCGGCCGGCGACCCGTGGGCGGGGTTCCGCACGGTGGTCGAGCGGCTGATGGAGGTCCACAGCCTCGACCGCGGCTTCGCCCACGCGCTCATCTCGCAGTACCCGCGGGTGTTCGACTTCGCCGAGGGGCGCGAGCGCACGCTGCGCGGCCTGGGCGAACTCGTGCGGCGGGCGAAGGAGGCGGGCGCGCTGCGCGAGGACATCGTGCTCGAGGACATCGTGCTGGCCCTGATGGCGAACGAGGGCATCCGGGCCGGGTCGCGGGCGGCGCGCGTCGCGGCCTCGCGGCGCTTCGCGGCCCTCATGATCCAGTCGTTCCGGGCGGACGCGCCCGGCGCGCCGCTCCCGCCGGCCGTCCGGCTGCCGATCGGCGTCGGGGGCAGAGGCGCCGCGCCGTCCCGGCCCCCGTCCCCGTGACATCCGTGCTCTGAATCCTGCGGAAGAAAGAAACTCTTCGAACTTTCCGGCCGCGCGAGCGCAAGAACCGGGAGGCGGCTCCGACCTGTCCGTGAAGGGACGCCTTCGCCCGGGCGCGCGCCCGGGCGACCACGAACGGAGATCGAAGATGGACATGCCCCGCCTCGGAGTCACCCTCCAGCACTTCGGACCGCACGCCGGACCCGACGCCGTCGTCACCGTCGCGCAGGCCGCCGAACGGCTCGGCTTCCACGCCGTGTCGGTCAGCGACCGGCTCCTCACCCCCGTCGGCCCGCACTGGACCAACGACGCCGGGCTGCCCGAGTCGGCGCCGTGGGACGTCCTGGAGGTGCTGACCTGGGCGGCGGCCCACACCCGGCGGATCCGGCTGACCACCGCCGTCCTGAACACGATCTTCCAGCCGCCCGTCGTCGTGGCGCGGCGGCTCGCCACCCTCGACCGGCTGTCCCGGGGCCGCGTGGTCGCGGGCGTCGGGCAGGGCGGCGGCACCCGGCTCGCCCCGTACTACATCCCCGAGGAGTTCACCGCCGCCGGAGTGCCCGCCGGCCGCCGCGGCGCGGGCTTCGTCGAGCACGTCGCCGCGATGCGCGCCTGCTGGGGACCCGACCCGGTCGAGTTCCACGGCGAGCACTACCGGATCCCGGCCTCCAGGATCGGACCGAAGCCGTACGGCGACCGCATCCCGGTGCTGTTCGGAGCGATCACCCGTCGGACCGTCGAGCGGGCGGCCCGGATCGGGGACGGCTTCGTCACCACCGCCGTGGACTGGGACGACACTCGCACCCACATCCGCTGGTACCGCGACGCGGGCGGTACCGGCACCGTCCTGGTCAGCACCTTCCCGGCGCCGCCCGGCACCGACGTCTCCACCGCCGACTTCGTCGACACCACGCTGCGCGACCTCGACCGGGCCGCCGAGGCCGGCGCCGACGAGATGCACCTCGCCACCAACCTTCTGGACGTCCACCCCCTGCGTCAGGCCGACCTGCTGGAGGCCCTCGCCACCGAACTGGCCCTGCAGGTCTCCTGAGCGCACCGGGCGGGGCGTGCCCGCCCGGACCGGGTCAGGACTCGGTGACGGCGCGGGTGAAGACGAGGTCGCGGGCCGTCTCCAGGCCCGTGGCCAGGGCCCCGAGGACGACGGCGTCGTCACCGAGGGCCGAGACCTCCACGCGCGGCGCGCCGAGCGGGGTCATCGCCTCGAGGCGGTCGCGCACGGCGCCGAGGAGCACGTCGGCGCCGTGCCCGCCGATGCCGCCGCCCAGCACGATCAGGTCGGGGTCGAGGAGCGCGACGACGCTGGCCAGGGCGCGGGCGACGTGCCCGGCCTCGTGCGCGACGGCCTCCGCCGCGAGGGGGTCGCCGGCCCGCGCCTCGTCGAAGACGCGCTTGGCGGTGATCGGCCCGGTCATGCCGAGCCGCCGCGCGGCGGCCACGACGCCGGGGCCGGACGCGACCGACTCCAGCATCCCGTGCGAGCGGGTCTCCCTCGGGTCGGCCTCGCCGAACGGCAGCCAGGCGATCTCCCCGGCCGCGCCGCGGGCGCCGCGGTGCAGCTCGCCGTTCAGGACGATCCCCATCCCGATGCCCGTGCCGATCGACATGAACGCGAAGTGGGGCACGCCCTCGCCCAGCCCGTAACCCTGCTCCCCCAGCGCGGCGAGGTCGATGTCGTTCTCGATGGCGCAGGGCGCGGGCAGCCGCCGCGCCAGCCGGCCGGTGACGCCCGGGACGTCCCAGCCGGGCAGGTTGGGCGCCAGGCGGAGGCGCCGGTTCTCGACGTCGTGGACGCCGGGGGTGCCGAGCACGATGTGGGTGACGGCGCCGTCGGCGGCCTTCGCCAGCTCGTCGACGATCCGGCCGATCCGGTCGATGAGCGCGTCCGGCTCGGCGCTCCCGCCGGCGCCGACCGAGCGGACGTCCCTGCGCACCGCGATCTCGCCGGACAGGTCGGCGAGCGCGGCGCGGATCCACTCCCGGCCGACGTCGAGCCCGATCACCCAGCCCGTCTCCGGCCGGATCCCGTACAGCCGGGCGGACCGCCCCGCCCCGCCCGTGCGGCGGCCGATCGCCTTGACCAGCCCGACCCGCTCCAGGTCGGCGAGCGCGAGCGAGATCGTGGGCTTGGAGAGGCCGGTCGCGGCGGCGAGCTGCGGGCGCGACACCGGCCCGAGCAGCCGGATCCGCTCGTACACGGCGCGTTCGTTCATGATCCGCAGCACGCTGGTGGTGTTGGCGGTCTCCCTGCTCGGCACGTGTAAAGCCTGACATATCCCGGCACGGCGCACGCCGCAGGGATTGATTTGTTAGGGAGCCTCCCTTACATTCGCATCGACGTCGGACGGGGGCGAGGCGTCCGGTCACGAGAAGGGAGAGACCGCGATGACCGCTCCCGCGGGTTCGGGGTTCGAACGGCGGCTCGGCGTGTTCCAGGCCACCACCGTGAACATGACCCAGATGTGTGGAATCGGCCCGTTCGTCACCATCCCGGCGATGATCTCCACGATGGAGGGCCCGCAGGCGATGTTCGGCTGGCTGGTCGGCGCGCTGATCGTGCTGGCCGACGGCCTGGTCTGGGCCGAGCTGGGCGCGTCCATGCCCGGCGCCGGCGGCACCTACCTCTACCTGCGCGAGGCGTTCCAGTACCGGACCGGGCGGCTGATGCCGTTCCTGTTCGTCTGGTCGGCGGTGCTCTTCATCCCGCTGATCATGTCGACCGGGGTGATCGGGCTCGTCCAGTACGCGGGCTACCTGTGGCCCTCGCTGGTGGACGGCTCCGGCCTGTCGACCGGCGGCCACGTCCTCGCGATCGCCGTCGTCGCGGTCGTCGTCGCCGCGCTGTACCGCAGGATCGGCGACATCGGGCTGCTCACCACGGTCTTCTTCGTCGTGATGCTGGTCTCCGTGCTCGGCGTGATCCTGGCCGCGTTCACGCACTTCCACTCCGACCTGGCGTTCACCTACCCGCACGACGCGGGGTCGAAGTTCTTCCACGGCCTCGGGGCCGGGCTCGTCATCGCCGTGTACGACTACCTCGGCTACAACACGGCGGCCTACCTCGGGGCGGAGGTCCGGCAGCCGGGGCGCGTGATCCCGCGGGCGATCGTCTTCTCGATCCTCGGCATGATGGCGCTGTACTTCCTGCTCCAGGTCGGCATCCTCGGCGTGATCCCGTGGGAGAAGACGCAGGAGTCCAGCTCGTTCGCGTCCCTCGTCCTGGAGAGGACGTGGGGCAAGGGCGCGGCGCAGGTCTTCACGGTCGGGATCATCGTCACCGCGTTCGCGTCGGTGTTCGCGGGCCTGCTCGGCGGCTCGCGGGTGCCCTACAACGCCGCCCGCGACAAGCTGTTCCTGCCGTGGTTCGCGCGGATGCACCCGCGCCTGAAGTTCCCGACGTTCGGGCTGTACGCGATGGGCGTCATCACGGCGCTCGGCTCGCTGTTCACCCTGACGGACGTCATCAGCATGCTGACCGCCGTGTTCGTGCTGGTGCAGTCGGTCGCGCAGATCGTCGCCCTCACCGTGCTGCGGCGCCGGCAGCCGGACCTGCCGCGCCCGTACCGGATGTGGCTGTACCCGCTGCCGAGCCTGGTCGCGCTGGCGGGCTGGATCTACATCTACAAGTCGGCGGGCACCAGGCCGATCGTGCTGTCGCTGGTCTGGCTCGCGGCGGGCGTCGTCGCGTACCTGGTCTGGGCGCGGCTGGAGCGGATCTGGCCGTTCGGGCCGAAGGAGATCAGCGAGCCCTTCGCCGAACCCGGCGCCGAGCCGCAGGCCGCATGATCCTCGGGATCGACTTCGGGGGGACCAAGGTCGCGCTGGCCACCGCCGACGCGACCGGAAGGCCGCTCCGCCGCGCCCGGCTGGAGACGCGGGCGGCGGACGGCGCGGAGCGGGTGGTGCGCCGGGCGCTGGACGCGGCGCACCGCCTCGTCGCCGAGACCCCCGGCACGCTGGCCGCAGTGGGCGTCTCGACGTTCGGCGTCGTCCGCGGGGGACGGGTGCGGCTGGCGCCCAACGTCCCCGGCTGGGAGGACCTGCCGCTGCCCGACCTGGTCTCCGGCGCCCTCGGCGCGCCCGTGCGCGTCGAGAACGACGTGAACGCGGCCACCGCCGCGGAGGCGCGCTGGGGCCGGCTCGCGGGCGTCGGTACCGGGGTCTACGTGAACCTCGGCACCGGGCTCGGCGCCGGGATCGTCGTCGGCGGGCGCGTCGTGCCGGGCGCGCACGGCGCCGCCGGCGAGATCGGGTACCTGCTGCGGCGCCCCGGCGAGCCCGGGTACGCGCAGGGCCGCGCGCCGCTGGAGGAGTACGCCTCGGGCAGCGGCCTGGCCGCGCGGGCCTCGGCCCTTCTCGGCGAGCCGGTGACGGCCGCCGGCCTGTTCGCCCGCCGGGACGAGCCGAAGGCGGCCGCGCTGCTGGACGGCACGGCGGCGGTGCTCGGCATGGCGGTCGCCAACCTCGCCACCACGCTCGACCCGGAGCGGGTGGTCCTCGGCGGCGGCATGGCCGCCGAGCCGTCCCTGCTTCCCGCGATCCGCGAGACCGTGGCGCGCGCGGTCCCGTTCCCGCCGGAGGTGGTGACGGCCCGCTTCGTCGACGACGCCGCGCTCATCGGCGCCATCGCCCTCGCCGGGACCGAGACGTGAACCAGCGCGGTTTTCCAACCGCCGGGATCGGTCACGTGCGCGGCGCTGCGGGCACGGTCAGCGCCGGCAGGTTCCAGCCGCCGAGGCCGACGACCGGGACGGCGCCGCGCAGGTCGGAGGCGCGGTAGCGGGCGGTCAGCGTCTGGGACTGCCCGGGCCACAGCGTGACGTCGTTGTCGTTCCAGCGGATCGGCAGCACCTGGCCGCCGCCCGGCAGCGGGCGCCCGCCGGGTCCGGCCCGCCGCACGTCCGCCCTCGTGAAGACGGCCGGCGCCGTCCCGGTCGCCCTGATCGTCACGGTGGTCACGAGGTCGGCGCCGTCGCGGCGGGTGGCGGCCGAGGTGCGCACGGCGGCGCGGGGCAGGCCGCGCAGCCCCGTCAGGTCGGCGTACCCGTCCGGCCGGAACGCCGCGCCGCTGCCCTTGCCGAGGGTGGCCTTCCAGTCCACCGCGTCCGGTCTCGTGGACAGCCAGTAGACGTTGCGGCTAACCGTCGCGCCGCGCCGGGTCAGCGTGAGTTCGAGGAAGTAGGTGCGGGAGATGCCCTTCGGGGCCCGCGCGGCGGCCACGGTCCGGACGTCCTGGGCGGCCAGTGCCGGGACGGCGACGCGGGAGGTCCGCTTCACGGTGCCGTCGACGTCGATCAGCCGCGCCCGCGCCGCCAGACCGTCCTGGCGCCTCCCGGTCAGGTTGGCGACCTTCACCGCCCCGGACGCGTAGTCGTACATGACGTGCACCGGTTCGCCCGCCTTCTTCGCGCCGAAGTACACGCCGGGCTGGTCGAAGTCCTGGTTGTAGAGGTTCCACTGCAGCGACGGCCACGCCTTGTTCAGCATCCAGTAGATGACGCCGGTGCTCGGGTTGGCAGGGTCCCTGGAGTTGCCGATGTAGGCCTCGAACTGCGCACGCGCGATCTCGTACCCGCCCATCTGCGCGATCCGCTGGTAGGAGGCCATGTCGGACCAGGGCCCGTACCGGTGCCACAGCGGGGTGTTGTACTGCCCCATGCGCGCGGTCCGGGTGTAGTCGTTGTAGGGGTACACGTGGAAGAGGTCCCGGCCGGAACGCGGGCCGCGCGCGGTGGCGGGGTCCCAGAGCGCGGCCTGGTCGCGCGGGGTCAGGAAGCGGTCGAGCGAGTCCCGTGTCGGGACGGTGTTGCCCGCGCTCGTCTCGGTGTCGAAGCCCCAGGCGCTTCCGGCGTTCGTGGACGACGGGTCGTCGGCGTCGGCGGTCTCGCGGCCGTTGCTCCACCAGTAGACCGGCGGCACGTAACCGTACGGCCCCTCCTTGGCGCCGGACGGGCCGAGCCGCGGCGACGCCTTGTCCTCCGCCGACGCGATCTGCGGCGTGCCCCAGTCGGCGGCCTCGAACGCCGGCACGTACACCGACTCCTTCGCCGCGTCCGGTGCCGCGTCGCTGCCCTGGAAGAAGGCGAACACGCTCGGGTGGTCGCGCAGCCTGCGGGCGACGGCGGCGGCCTGGACGGCGGCGTTGGCCTGGAGCTCCTTGCTCCACTCGGCGTAGGGGTCCTCCCAGCGGTCGCAGCATTGCCAGCCGGTCATGGCGAGGACGCCAGCGCGGTCCATCTGCCGGAACATGTCGTCCGGCGGGAAGTTGCCCTCGAAGCGCAGCGCGTTCAGGCCGAGGTCCTTCACGTAGGCGAGCTGGTCGTGGATGTTCCGGGGCGAGTAGCGCAGGAACATGTCCGGCGACCAGCCGCCGCCGCGGATCACGATCGGCACGCCGTTGATCTCGAACCGCCGGTAGCCGTGCGGCACGTGCGTCCTGCCGGGGACGGCGCGGGTGAGCGACGAGGTGACGGTGCGGATGCCGAAGTCCTCGGCGTACCGGCCGGTCTCCGTCCCGCCGGTGCGCAGGTGCGTGGCCAGGTGGTAGAGCGGCTGGCCGCCGAGCTGGTACGGCCACCACACGTCCGGATGGTCGAGGCGGAGGCCGAGCGCCACCGGGCGGGCCGTGTTCGGCGGCAGCGTCACCGTCGTCCTGAACGGCAGCCGGGTCGCGCCGCGTTCGACCGCGCCGGAGAACTCGGCCCGCCGCACGGTCCCGGTGTTGTTGCGCAGCAGCGCCTTCACGGTGAGGTCGGACCGGGAGAAGTCCCTGGCGTTGCGCTGCACGACGTGGACGTCCCGCAGCGACACCGGCCCGTCCTGGACGATCTTCGGCGGGCGCTCCAGCCCGGTGCCCTGGTCGGGCGCGGCCGGGTTCCAGTCGAGGCGGCTGCCGGTGAGGTAGGTCTTCGCCTTGTTCGGCGCGACGTCGAGCGCGATCGCGTTGGCGCCGTCGCGCGCGTACCGGGTCACGTCGTACTCGAAGCGCGAGTAGGAGCCCTGGAGCCGCGAGCGGCCGTCGATCCGGGCGCCGTTCACCCACAGGTCGGCGGTGCCGGAGACGCCGTCCATGATCAGGAACGTGCGGCCGCCGCGGCGCGGGTGCAGGACCACCTCGTCGCGGAACCACCAGTTCACGGCGAACTGCCCGGCCGGCACCGACGCCAACCGGTCCGAGTAGAAGACGTTCGGGTACCGGCCGTTCTCCAGCAGGCCCGCCATCAACGTCCCGGGGCGGCGGATCGGCAGCCAGCCGGACGTCCGGTAGCCCGGCCGGGAGATCCGCGCGCCGTCGCTCCCCGCGACGGCCGAGGACTGGATCCTCCAGCCCCGGACGAGTTCCGAGGCGCCGTCCTCCCCCGCGGGCGCGAGGGCGGCGGGCTCGGCTCGCGCCCGCGCGGCGCCGCTCACGGCGTACGGCGGCGCGGCGCTGGTGAGGATCGCGCAGGCGGCCAGGGCCGCCAACGGTCGTCCGGGCTTCGGCATGGGCGCCCCCGCGGTCGGCTGCGTCGTCATTCGGTCACTCCCTGTGCGATCACCCGATCCGCGCTCCGCCACACCCGGACGCGGTGAAAGATCCGGCCCGCCGCGCGATCATGCAGTTGTAGGGCGCGCACACGCGGAGGCGGTCGCGCGTGAGCCTGCACCTGGCAGATGTACCTCCAGCGGAGCGCTGGTCGGTCTTTCCCCCGGGCAGCAGTCTCGGGGGCATGACGACGGAGACTTCTCAGAGCGCCGCGCGGCTCGGAACGCGCGGCTGGCTCATCCTCATCACGCTGTGCGGCGCCACCTTCATGACCGGCCTCGACTACTCGATCATCACCGTGGCCCTGCCGGAGATCGGCCGGGACCTGGGCTTCTCCGGCGCCTCGGCCCTCCAGTGGGTCGCGACCGCGTGCCTGCTGCCGACGGCCGCGCTGATGCCGCTGTTCGGGCGCGCGTCCGACATGCTCGGCAGGCGGCGGCTGTTCATGACCGGCGTGGCGGGCTTCACCCTGATGTCGCTGGCGGCCGCGCTCGCCCCGAGCCCGGCGCTGCTCGTCGCGGCGCGCGCCGGGCAGGGCGTCGCGGCGGCCATGATCGGCCCGACCGCGCTCGCGCTGATGACCGCCGCGTTCCCCGAGGGGCCGCGGCGCACCCGTGCCCTCGGCGTCAACGGCGCGCTGCTGTCGCTGGGGTTCGTCATCGGGACGATCGGCGGCGGGCTGATCACCAGCGGGCTGAACTGGCGCTGGACGATGCTCCTGCTCACCGGCATCGGCCTCCTGGTCCTGCTCGGCGCGCTCACGGTGGTCCGCGAGACGGCCGGACGGAGCCGGACCGGGCTCGACGTCCCTGGCGCGATCCTGGCGAGCGGCGGGCTGTTCGCGCTGGTCTACGGCATCTCCACCGGCGGGGACGCGGGCTGGGGCAGCCTCCCGACGCTGACGACCCTGCTGGCCGCGGCGGTCCTGCTCGGTTCCTTCCTCGCCGTCGAGGCCCGGCACCCCGCGCCGCTCGTCCCGCTGCGCCTGCTGCGCCGCGCGACGGTCAAGTGGGGCATGTCCATCGGCCTGGTCACCTTCGGCATGTGCGGCGGCGCGACCCTGCTGCTCAGCATCTACATGCAGGACGTCCTCGGCTACTCGCCCCTGCGGACCGGGCTCGGCTTCCTCGGTGAGGGCGTCGCGGCCCTGGCCGGCGGCGCCCTCGCCGCCCGGCTGATCAACGCCCGCGGGACGGCCGCGACCATCGCGACCGGGCTGACCGTGCAGGCCGCCGGCACCGCCGCGATGGCGGCCCTGCCCGTGCACGGCGGCCTGGCCGTCCTGCTGGCCACGTCCGCGACGATGGGCTTCGGGCACGTCCTGACCGTGGTCGCCGCGATCACGACGATCACGTCAGGCCTGGGCCGGGACGACCAGGGCGTCGCGGGCAGCCTCGCGCAGATGCCGACCTTCGTCGGCGCGGTGGGCGTCGCCGGGCTCACCGCGATCGCCGCCGCCCGGACCGAGGCGCTCGCCCCGGCCACCACCGAGGTCCGGGCCATGCTGGGCGGGCTGCACGCCGCGTTCCTCGCGGCCGGCGCGGTCGCGCTGCTCGGCGCGGTCGCGGGCGGCGTCCTGCTCCGCCGGACCGGCGCCGTCCAGTCGGACGGGCCCTCAGGCAGCGAACCGGCGGAGCGTTCGGTGGCGGCCTGACGGGGGTCAGCGAGCGGTGGCGGCGGCGAGCTCGGCGAGCCGCCGCAACCGCTCGTGCGACGGCGAGCCCGGTTCCGCCTGGAACACCGTCACGCCCTGGCCCTCGTCGTCGGGCGTCCGCAGCAGCTCGGCGGTGAGGGTCATGACGCCCACCTCCGGGTGCCGGTAGCCGCGCGAGATGGACGCGCAGTTCGCCACCGGGTGCTCCGTCCACATGGCGCGGAACTCCGGGCTGAGCGCCAGCAGCTCCTCGACCAGCGCGGCGAGCCCCTCGTCACCGGGGAACCTGCTCAGCGAGCCCTCCAGGTAGGCGATGTCGTCGCGGGCCTTCTGCTCCCAGTCGACGTAGAGGCCCCGCGAGAAGTCCGTCTCCAGGAAGTCGACGCGGACGAAGTTCGGCTTCTCCTCGGCGTCGAAGTCGTAGTGCGGGGCCAGGAGCGCGTGCGCCAGGCGGTTCCAGGCGAGGATGTCGCCCCGCCTCCCCACCGCGATGGCGGGCGCCTCGGTCATCGAGTCGACCAGCAGCCCGATGCCCGGTCGCAGCCGCTCCGGCCCGACCCGCTCCCGGGCCCGCGCCACCCGGGCGAGCCGGTGCAGGTGGGCCAGCTCGTCGCCGTCCAGCCGCAGGACGCGGGCGATGGAGTCGAGGACCTCGTCGGAGACGTTCGGGCTCTGCCCCTGCTCCAGCCGCGTGTAGTACCCCACGCTGACCCCGGCGAGCGGCGCCAGCTCCTCCCGGCGCAGCCCGGCCACCCGCCGGTGCTTCACCCCCGGGCTCAACCCCACGTCCTCGGGCCGGAGCCGGGCACGGCGGGACCGGAGGAACTCACCAAGGGCGGAACCGGGATACATGGATCAAGATTCTCAGATCCGCACCGCCGCCGGAAGCGGCGCGGGTCCGGTGCGCCGTCAGGGCGCCGGGGTGTGCGCGGCGTTGGCGCGGTCGACCTCGGCCATGTGCTCCTCCGCCCACGCGCGCACGACGGCGAGCGCGCCCTCGAGGGAGAGACCCAGTTCGGTGAGCCGGTAGTGGACGCGCGGCGGCACGGTCGGTTCCACGCGACGGGCGACCAGGCCGTCCCGGGCGAGGCTCTGCAGCGTCGCCGACAGCATCTTCTGGGAGACGCCGGGCATCCGCCGCCGGAGCTCGGCGAAGCGCAACTCGTCCGGCGCGGCGTCGGCGAGGACCTTGACCGCCATGGACGTCCACTTGGTGCCGATCCGGTCGAGCAGCCGGCGGGTGGGGCAGCCGGGGTCGAAGAGGTCCCCGCGCGCCCCTGTCGCGGTACCGGCCGGTGAGGAGGTCACCTCGGGTTCACCACCTGTCGCAGAAGTGCCGTCTGGCGGCCCGGATGGGAGTCACTTACGCTCCCCTGGTAACCAATGGTAACCGCAAAGGGAGGCACCATGCCGAATCCATCGGCCACCGGCGGCCCTGTCCCGGACGTCACGCTGAGGCGGGTGGCCGCCAACGGCATCGAGGCCAACGTGGCCGTCGCTGGGGACGGACCGGCCGTCCTGCTGCTCCACGGCTTCCCGCACACCTGGCGGGTGTGGACGGAGGTGGTCCCGGACCTCGTCCGCCACCACCGGGTCATCGCGCCCGACCTGCGCGGTCTCGGCGGGAGCACCAGAGCGGCGGGCGGGTACGACGCCGCGGGCCTCGCCGCCGACGCCGAAGGGATCCTTGACGCGCTCGGAGAGGAGTCCGCGGCGGTGGTCGCCATCGACGCCGGCGTCCCGCCCGCCTTCATGCTCGCCATGCGGCGGCCGCACCGCGTGCGGCGGCTCGCGCTCATGGAGGGGACGCTGGGACCGCTGCCCGGCGCCGAGGACTTCATCGCGGGCGGACCGCCGTGGTGGTTCGGCTTCCACCGCGTCCCCGACCTCGCCGAGACCGTCGTGGCGGGGCACGAGGCCGACTACATCGGCTGGTTCCTCACGGCCGGGACGCGCGGGCGCGGAGTGCCCCGCGACATCCGGGACGACTTCGTCCGCGCCTACACCGGACGCGACGCCCTGCGCTGCGCGTTCTCCCACTACCGCGCCGCTCCCGACAGCGCGCGGCAGATCCTGGACGCCGCCGCCTCGTCCCGGCTCACGATGCCTACGCTGGCGATCGGCGCGCAGCCGGTCGGCGACGCGCTGGAGCGGCAGCTGCGCCCCCTCGCCGACGACCTGACCGGTCGTCTCGTCGAGGACTGCGGCCACATCATCCCGCTCGACCGTCCCCGGGAACTCCTCGCCCTGCTCATGCCGTTCCTGGCCGCCGGCCCACCGGCGACGGACCGGCAGGCCGCCCCGTCCTGAGCGGCGGCGAGCGCGGGCGGGTGTCTAGGATCGGACGCCGATCAGTGATCCGAAGGGCGGGGGCCGAGGGTGGAACCGACCGGCGCGATGGCGGAGGACGACTGGGCGGCGCACCGCCCGGCGGTCTTCGGGGCGGCCTACCGGATCCTCGGCAGCGTGGCGGAGGCCGAGGACGTGACGCAGGAGGTCTGGCTGCGCGCCGCCGCCGCGGACCTGTCCGGGGTGCGGGACCTGCGGGCGTGGCTGGTCACCGTGGCCGCGCGGACGTCCTACAACGTGCTGAAGTCGGCGCGCGTCCGGCGCGAGTCCTACGTGGGGCCGTGGCTGCCGGAACCGCTGCTGACCGGGCCCGACGCCGCCGCGCGGGTGCTCATGGACGAGTCGGTGGGCACCGCGATGCTGGTGGTCATGGAGACGCTCACGCCCGCCGAGCGCGTCGCGCTGGTGCTGCACGACGTGTTCGGCTTCCCGTTCGAGCGGATCGCCGAGGTGCTCGGCGGCACGCCGGCCGCCGGCCGGAAGCTCGCGTCCCGGGCGCGGGCCCGGGTGGCGGCGGTCCGGGAGCGGCCGCAGGCGTCCAGGGCCGAGACCGAGCGGGTGCTGAAGGCGTTCAAGGCGGCGGCCGAGGCCGGTGACATGGCCGGGCTCGTCAGGCTGCTGCACCCCGACGCCGTCTACGTCGCGGACGGCGGAGGCAAGGCGACCGCCGCGCGCAGGCCCGTCCGGGGCGCGGAGCGGATCGCCCTGCTCGCGCTCAGGCAGATCGAGATGCGGCGGCCGGACGCGGTCCGGATCGTCGAGGCCAACGGGCGGCCGGCGCTCGCGACCTACCAGGGCGGCGCGCTGGTCTGGCTCGACACCGTCGAGGTCGCCGACGGTCGGATCATCGCGTTCCGGAGGCTGGCCAATCCGGAGAAGCTCGAGCACGCCGGTCACATCTGACGCCGCCGTCCTGTCTCCCTGCCGACTCCCCCGGGTCCCGCCGGGGGCGAGGCTGAGAGAGAGGACGGACGATGGCGCACGTTGTGATCATCGGAGGCGGGTTCGCGGGCGTGTGGAGCGCGGCGGGAGCGGCGCTGGCGCGCGCACGGGCGGACGTCACGGCGGCGGCGGACGCGGACGCGGGTCTGCGCATCACGCTCATCGCGCCGGGCGAGCACCTGGTGCTGCGGCCGCGCCTGTACGAGCCCGAGCCGGACCAGGCGAAGGTGGAGCTGCGCAGGATCCTCGACCCGATCGGCGCCGAACACGTGCGGGCCGCGGTGAGCACGATCGACACCGGCCGCCGCACGGTGGCGGCCGGGGGCCGCGAGATCGGCTACGACCGCCTGGTGCTGGCGGCGGGCAGCGCGCTCGTCCGGCCGCACGGCCTTCCCGGCGCCGACCGGCTCTTCGACATCGACACGCTGGACGGCGCCCGTCGCCTCACCGCCCACCTGCGCGGCCGCGACGACTACACCGCCGTGGTCGTCGGCGCCGGGTTCGTCGGCCTGGAGGCCGCGACCGCGCTGGCGGCCCGGGGCCGGGTGCTGCTGGTGGACCGGTCGCCGGTGGTCGGCGACCAGCTCGGCGCCGGGCCGCGTCCGGAGATCGAGGCGGCGCTGGACGGCCTCGGTGTCGAACGCCGCCTCGGCACGACGGTGGCGGAGGTCGGCGACGGCCGCGCCGTCCTCTCCGACGGGACCGAGGTCGCGGCGGACGCGGTCGTCTGGTCGGCCGGGCTCAGGGCCAGCGACCTCACCCGGCAGATCTCCCGCGATCTCGACGCGCTCGGCCGGGTGCCCGTGGACCGCAGGCTGCGCGCCCTTCCCGAGGTGTTCGCCGCCGGCGACACCGCCGCGGCGCCGTTCGACGCCGGGCACACGGTCATGCAGGCGTGCCAGCACGCGGTGCCGCTCGGCAAGGTCGCCGGGTACAACGCGGCCGCCGATCTGCTCGGGGTCCCGCTCCGCGACTTCACTCCCGGCCCGTACGTCACCTGCCTCGACCTGGGCGGCGCCGGCGCGGTCTTCACCCGGGGCTGGGAGCGGACGGTGATGGCCGCGGGCGCCGAGGGCGCGGCCGTCAAGAAGTGGATCAACGACCACATCCATCCGCCGGTCGACGACGCCGCGGAGATCCTCGCCGCCGCCGACCAGGTCCGCCTGGACATCCCGTTCTTCCCGCGCGAGGACGCCGTCCGCGCCGGGTGAGCCCGCTGTGTGGGAGCCGGCTGTTCGCCGTGCTCAGAGGCCGAACTCCGCCGTCACCCTGCGCTCCAGCTCGTCCTCGGTGATGGCGACGTCGACCTCGATCCCGCACAGGCCCAGGGCCCTCGTCTCCTCCCGGAGGCGCCCGGTGAACATCCGGTCGCGTTCCAGCAGGTTGCGCAGGGCCCGCTCCGGGTCGCTGGTCCTTCCGGCGATGGACCACGTCGAGCCCCGGCTGTCGAGCGCGGCCCGGCGGAACCCGGGCGTCGGCAGGAGCCAGACGGCCCGGCCGGGCGCGGCGAGCAGCGGCTTCACCAGGTGCGGCAGCAGCCGGAAGCCCTCCACGATCACGGGCGGCTCCGCCGGGAGGCGGAGCAGGTCCTCGACGATCAGCCCGAAGCCCTCGCCGCGGTACCAGTGGAACGTCTCGAGCATGGTCTCCGGGGACCGGTTCAGCCACCGCTCGTCCATGTCCATGGCCTTGAACTCGCTCAGGTACGGGCTGTCGCCGGGGGTGGTCCTGCCGGAGTGGTCCGCCATCACGTCATCGGTCGCGTACACCCGGAATCCGTGCCGCGCGGCGATGCGGCGGGCGATGGTCGATTTCCCCGCACCGGTCCCGCCGCCGATCCAGTAGACGTGCCGCAGTGCCCTCACGCCGGTCCCCGAACCCGCCATCGCCTCAGTCGTCGAACTCGAAACCGGTGGCCTCGGCCGACGCCACCAGCGCGCGCATGCGGTCGGTGTCCGCGGCGACGGCGCTCAGGAGAGCGCCCAGTTCCTCCAGCGCCGTCCGGTCGGTGCCGTACGCGCAGAACATGCCGCCTTCCGGGTCGTACGAGACACGCCCTTCGAGGCTCTTCGCCTCCGTCCCGACCAGGAACCGGGCGACGCCTTCCCAGAAATACCCGTTCGGCTCGTGGCCGAGCTCCTCGACGGTTCCGTCCACCCGGGTCGTTCCCGCGTTCAGCAGCAGCGAGTAGGACCCGGGCAGGGTCTCCACCAGTTTCAGCGGCGTCATCGGCGGAGCATGGCACGCCCGGAGCGGGGCGGCAACCTCGCCGGTGAGACGCCGCCCGTCCGCCCGCCCGCCACGTGACCGGGGGCCTTCCGGGGTTCTCAGCCGGCGTCGCCGAGGACCTCGCGCAGCCTGCGCGCGAACGCCTCGGGCTTTCCGGCGTGACCGTACTCGTCGCCCAGGAAGCCGCCGTGGTGGCTCGGGAACACCGTCGCGCGCCGGCCGAGCAGTGCGGCCGCCGCCTCCGAGGTGCGTCCGGTCAGGGTGTCCCCCGTCTCCTCCCCCACCGCGATCACGATCCGCGTCGATGCCGCGGCCAGCGCCTCGGCGTCGGGCCGGTACCCGCTGACCGCCCACGACCGGTCGGAGAGCAGCGGGTCGCCGCGGGAGCCGTCGTCCTCGGCCGGGAGCCCGAACTGCGCGGGGTCGGGCGCGGGCCTGTCGAAGTAGGCGTCCGTGAAGTCGCCCTGCCACGAGGTCATCGCGATGAAGGCGGCCATGCCGGCGCCCAAGCCCTTGGCCTCGTAGGCGTCCCGGACGGCGGCCCGCGCGCGCTCGGCCGCCGCAGCGTCGGGCAGCACGGGGATGACCGGCGGCTCGTGCGCCACCAGGGTCGTCACGTCATCGGGGTGGGCGGCCACGAGCGCGAGCGCGGTCACCGCGCCGCCGCTGCTGGCGAACATCTCGACCGGGCCCGCGCCGAGCGCCTCGATGAGGGCGTGCACGTCCTCGGCCTGGACCTCGGGCACGTGGTCGGTCCGGCCGTCCTTGCGGGTGCTGCGGCCCAGGCCGCGCGGGTCGTAGGTGACCACCGTGCGGTCGGGGAAGTACGACGCCAGCGTGGCGAAACCGACGGCGTCCATGGGCTGGCCGATCATGACCAGCGGCGGGCGGCCGTCCGCTGGCGGCAGCGGTCCGCGCACGTCGTAGACGAGGTCGGCTTCGGGGGTCGTGAGTGTCCGTGTGTCCATGCCGGTGCCGACTTCCGGTACGCCGGAAACTCATCGCCCCGGTACGCGCTACTTCGGCGGGTTGTTCGCCAGCCAGTCGGTGTACGTGACGGTGCCGTGGGCCGCGCCGTCGGACGGCACGAGGTCCGGCTCCCGCATCACGCCGCCGTAGTAGGGCGCGTTCGGGTCGGTGACGACCTCGCGCCGGTCGCCCCACGCCGCCAGGGCCGTGCGGAAGAACCCGTCCATGCGGAACCGCTCGGGGCCGGCGATCTCGACCCGTCCGTTCGTCGGCGCCTCCACCGCGGCCTTGGAGACCGCCTCCGCGACCTCCTCGCCCGCGATCGGCTGGAACAGCACCGAGGGCATCCGGACCGTGTCGCCGTCCGTGGCGGCGTCGGCGATCCGGGTTGCGAACTCGAAGAACTGCGTGGCGTGCACGAGCGAGAACGGGATCCCCGATTCCTCGATCAGCTTCTCCTGGGCGAGCTTCGCCCGGAAGTAGCCGATGTCCGGCCGGTCCTCGGTGCCCACCACCGACAGCGCGACGTGATGCCCCACCCCGGCCTTCTTCTCCGCCGCCAGCAGGTTCCCCGTCGAGGTGCGGAAGAAGTCCAGCACCGCCGCGTCCTCGAACGACGGGGAGTTCGACACGTCGACCACCACGTCCGCGCCGGCCAGCGCCTCGTCCAGCCCCTCGCCGGTGAGCGTGTCCACGCCCGTGTTCGGCGAGGCGGGGACCGCCTCGTGCCCGTCCTCGCCGACCCTCTTCACGACCTTCGAGCCGATCAGGCCGGTACCGCCGATGACCACGATCCTCATGCCAGGCTTCCCTTTCGTTTCCGGGGACGCTCGTCGCCTCCTGATGACCAGCTAAGACAGGGCTTCGTCCAGACCTCGGAAGCTCCGTCAAAAAAACCCCGAAACACTTCGTACGCCCGCGCCGTCGTACGAAGTGCCCGAGCAGGCGGCACGTGTCGCCGCGCTCCTGTCGCAGCCGTTCGTCATCCGGGCCCTGCTGCCCCGCCGTTCGGCGCGCTCCTGTGGCGGCGGCGGTCGGACTCGATGATCCGCAAGGGGCTGGTCGCGACGGCCGCCGGCCCGGTCGACATCCCGGACGAGCTGGTCGCCGGCGTCCAGGCCACCTCGTACCGCACGATGAGGGAGGTGCTGCGGCAGAACTCCGCGTACATCACCGAGCGGAGCGTCCCCGAGCGCCTCGCGGCCCTCCGGGTCCCGGTGCTGGTGATCTTCGGCGGTGCCGACCGCCGCTGGGATCCGTCGTCCGCGCGCTGGTACGACGCGCCGCCCTCCTCGGCCCGCGAACCGGGAGACCTAGACTGGCCCCATGCCGCCGACCGGGCCACCGCCCGACTGGGCGCGGGTGGAGATCGCCGTCCCGCGCCCGGCGGACCGGCTGCCCGGGATCGCCATGGCCGGGTTCCGCCAGCGCGTCCCCGCGGTCGCGGACATCGCCATGGTCGCGCACCCGTCCGTCACGCTGCTCGTCGACCTGAGCGAGACGGACGGCCTCGCCTACCGCGCCCATGACCTGCACGGGCACGGAAGCTTCGTCGCCGGGCTCGTCCCGAGCGGGCTTCGGACGGGCGGCCGGGTGGGCGCGTGCCTCCAGATCCGGCTGGGTCCGGTGGCGGCGGCCTCGGTGCTCGGCGCCGCGGCGGACCTCACCGGGACGGTGGTGTCACTGGAGGACGTCTGGGGCCGGGACGCCGGTCGCGCCGAGGACAGGCTGCGCGCCGCCGCCTCATGGGACGAGCGGTTCGCGATCGCCGCGGAGATCCTCGCCCGGCGGCCGGAGACCCGGCGGCGCGTCGATCCGGAGGTGGCGCACGCCTGGCGGCGGACGCTCGCCGGCCGGGGCCGAACGCGGGTCGACGGCCTGGCGGACGAGGTCGGCTGGAGCCGCAAGCGCCTGTGGTCGCGGTTCCGCTCCCAACTCGGCATCACCCCCAAGCGCGCCGCGCGGCTGGTGCGCTTCGACCACGCGGCGCACCTGCTCGTGGCGGGCGATGCCGCCGCCGACGTCGCCGCCCGCTGCGGCTATGCCGACCAGTCCCACCTGCACCGGGAGGTCAGGACGTTCACCGGGCTCACGCCGGCGGCCGTCGCCGTCGCGCCCTGGCTCGCCATCGACGACGTGGCGTGGCCGGCATCGCCGCGCCCGCCGCGGTCCCCGAGCCGATCGGTCATCGCACCTCGATGACGACCTTGCCCGTGGCGTGCCCGTCCTCCTGGTAGGCGACGGCCGCCGGGATGTCGTCGAAGGGGAGGCTGCGGTCGATGACCGGAGCGACCTCGCCCGCCTCGATGAGCCCGGTCAGCGTCATCAGGCTCCGTTTGTGCTCGGTGGAGGCGTACACGTCGGCCATGACCATCCGCTGGGGGACGACCGGCGACATCGCGGCCGCCGCGAAGACGTGACCGGCGGGCTGCAGCCACCGGCCTTGCGGTCCGCCGACGGCGACGTAGGTCCCCTTGGATGTCAGCGCGCGCCGGCACGCCCACGCCGAGCGGCCTCCGGCGACGTCCAGCAGCAGGTCGTACCGGCGGCCGAGCCGGGTGAAGTCCTGCACCGTGTAGTCGACGACCTCGTCTGCGCCGAGCGAACGGACCAGGTCCAGGTTCCGCGTGCCGCAGACCCCGGTCACCGTCGCGCCGAATGCGGCGGCGATCTGCACGGCGAACGTCCCGACGCCCCCGGAGGCACCGTTGACGAGGACGCGCTGCCCGGACCGCATCCACCCCCGGTCGCAGAGGCCGTACAGCGCGGTGACGCCCGCCAGGGGCACCGCCGCTGCCTGCTCGAACGACAGGTTCTTCGGTTTCGGTGCCAGCCGGTCCTCCGGAACGCACACGTACTCGGCGAAGCCGCCCTGCGCGACCAGCGCGTACACCTCGTCACCGGGACGGAACCCCGTCACGTTCCGGCCGACCGCCTCGACGTGCCCCGCCACGTCCGCGCCCAGGACGCCGATCTTCGGTGCGCGCAGGCCGAGGGTGCCCGGCATCAGCCGCGCGACATAGGGCTCGCCTCGCATGTGGTGCCAGTCGTAGGGCTGGACGGACGTGGCGCGCACGCGGACGAGCACCTCGCGGTCACCGGGCGCGGGCCGGTCGACGTCGGTGAGCTCCAGGACATCGGGTGAGCCGTACGAACGGACGACGAACGCCTTCATGACGGTCCCTTCGTGGGCGAGTCGTTTCGTACGTTGTAAGTCGTACGTCGTAAGGTACGTCTTACGGCGTAAGACGGTCAAGGGGCGGGGCGGTACCGGTCCGTCAGCGGAGCCGGTCGAGACCGTCGAGGATCACGTCGAGCCCGAACTCGAACTCGGTCTGGTCGTCGCACCAGCCCAGCGCGGAATCGGGGTCGTCGTGCGCGACCTCCATGAACATGCCGACGAGATGCGGCAGCTCGGCGGCCATGCCCGCGAGAGCGGCCGCGTCGTCGCCGCCGGCCGCGTCGCCCGGGTCGAACAGCTCCTGGGTGAAGCCCAGCGCCCGGCTCCCCAGAGCGTGCAGGGCGTGGTGGCACAGGTCGTTCGAGAAGCCGCCGTCGCGCATGAGGCCGATCAGGCCGTCGTGGTACCGCAGGACGGCGGGGCTCATCGTGGTGCGCGACTCGAAAACACCCGGTGCCCAGGGATGGCGGAGCAGCACCTCACGGGCCGACAGGATCCGGCGGCGCACCGCGGCCTTCCAGCCGTCGCCCTGGGACGGGACGTCGAGACGGCCGACCACGTCGTTGATCTCCTCGACCACGGCGTCCGCGATGCCGTCGAGGACCTCTTCCTTGTTGGCGACGTGGTAGTAGAGCGACATCGCCTCGGCGCCGACCTCCTCGGCGAGCCGGCGCATCGTGAGCGCCCGGATGCCGCCCTCGTCGGCGATCCGGACGGCGGCCCGCAGCACGCGCTCCCTGCTCAACGGGACTCTCGGCTCGGCTCCAGCCTTGTTCCGGGCGACCACTCCAGTCATCCTCCTCGCGCCCGATCGTACAGAGTGGGACGCCGGATCCCTCCGCCGCGACGAGCGCCCGGACACCGCTGCGACGGCCGTGGCGGACCGCCTGATTCCGCGTTTCTGTCCGGGAGGAGGCGCTCGGCGCCGGCGGCCGTCAGGAGGCGGGCGCCGGGGCGACCATGCGGTCGACGAGGACGTGCAGGTAGTCGCGGAAGCGCTCGATCGCCTCGGGGCTGCGCGGCTCGGTCCGCCCCCGCCCGCCGGGCACACCGCCGGACAGGAACCCGAACACGCACCACACCACCGTCCGGACGAGCAGGTCGACGGCCACGTCCGGCGGCACGAGGCTCCCGACGACGCCCGTGACCAGTTCGTCCTGCGGGTCGACGAACTCGTTCTCCAGCTCGCCGACGTCGGCGGCGTCGCCCATCCACCGGTGCATCCAGAGCGCGACGATCTCCGGGTTCGCGACGTAGAAGTCCAGGTACACGTCGATCACCCGGTGCGCGCCCGCGCGATCGGGCGTGTACGCGCCGAGCGCGGTCTCCAGCATGTCCTGCTCGGCGCGGTACGCGCGGGCCATCACCCGCCGGTACAGGCCGTTCTTGCCGCCCGCCGCGGCGATCATGGCCTGACCGCCGTCCCCTGCGGCGTCGGCGATCAGGTCGGTTCCGGTCGAGTCGTAACCCAGCTCCGCGAACAGCCGGGTCGCCACCGCGATGATCCGCTCTTCATCCCCCACGCCACTACGTTAGGCGATCATCGCGCCACGTTCCGCAAGGGCCGCGGACGGGAGTGGCCCGCACGTCGGCGAGGATGATGTCGACCGGCGTCTCGGTGTAGGCCGGGAAGGTCCGGCGCAGGCGGGCCCGGCTGCCTTCGGGGATCGACCTGGAGGCCCTCGCGGAGGACGCGCGCCGTCCGGTTCGGCGCGGCAGGACGTCTCGCGCCTTACGAGGGCGGGCCGTCGATCGGGAGCCGGGCCATCAGCGCGGCGCTGAGCCGCTCCGGGGTGCCCGGGCATCCGCGGCGCAGCCAGTCGGTGGCGACGCCGAGGACGCCGCCGGCGAGGAAGGCGGCCACCGGGTCGTGAGCGATACGGGCGGGGTCGTCCGCGTGGGTGCCGACGGCGGGCCGGGTGAGGTTGACGTGGACGGCGATGGTGAGCCGTTGGTGCAGGTGGTCGGCCACCCGGGCGCTGCCGTCGGGCCCCAGCAGGGCGCGGTACAGGTCGGCGCGTTCGGCGATGTGGGCGAGCAGACCGGTCAAGGCGGCGCGTCCCCGGTCCAGTTGGCGGGGAGTGCCGTCCGGAAGCAGCACCGGTGTGGTGGCGATCAGCCCGTCGAACATCTGCGTGCAAGCGTCGGCGGCCAGCTCGTGGACGTCGCCGTAGTGCTCATAGAAGGTCGACCGGTTCACGTCCGCGCGCTTGGTGACGTCGGACACCGCGATCCGGTTCAGCCCGCGTTCGGTGATGAGGTCCAGCAGCGCGGCTCTGAGCGCCGCGCGGCTGCGACGCGCGCGGGGGTCCTCGGACGGCTGGTCGGCCATGCGGTCAGCCTATAGGTCTCCAACATCTGTCGGTTAGGCGACAGGTGTTGGAATATGCTCGGGGACGCCGGTCAGGCGCACCCGCACGAGCCCGGAGGGGAAACATGACGCAGCCCGTCGCGGTGGTCATCGGAGTCGGCGGAATGGGCCAGGCCATCGCCCGGCGCATCGGCCCGGCCGCTCACGTCCTGGTGGCCGACCACAGCCAGGAGGTCCTGGACACGGTCGCCGGGCAGCTCACCGGCGAGGGGTACCGGGTGACCGCTCAGCGGGTGGACGTGTCCTCGCGCAAGCCGGTCGCCGCGCTCGCCGAGCGGGCCGCTTCCCTCGGGCCGGTGCTGTCCGTGGTGCACACCGCCGGATTGTCGCCCGTTCAGGCGCCGGTGCCGGCGATCCTGGCCGTCGATCTGCTGGGCGTCGCGCTGGTGCTGGAGGAGTTCGGCGAGGTCGTCGCGCCCGGCGGCGCCGGGCTCGTGATCGCCAGCATGGCCGGCCATTTCCATCCAGGCCTTCCCCGCGAGCAGGCTCAGCAGCTGGCCACCACCCCCGCCGACGGGTTGCCGTCGCTTCCGATCTGCGACCCGGCCCGCTTCGCCGACAGCGGGGCCGCCTACGCCTTCGCCAAGTACGCCAACCGGCTGCGCGTCCAGGCCGCCAGCATCTCCTGGGGCGCACGGGGCGCACGGATCAACTCCATCAGCCCCGGCGTGATCGCCACCCCCATGGGCCAAGCCGAACTCGACGGCGAGCACGGCGCCGGCATGAAGATGATGATCGACGCCTCCAACGCCAAGCGGGCCGGCACGCCCGCCGACATAGCGGCGGCCGCCGAGTTCCTGCTCGGCCCCGCCGCCTCCTTCATCTCCGGCGCCGATCTGCTGGTCGACGGCGGCGCCGTCGCCGCGGTCACGACCCGCACCTCCTGAGGAGCGGTCGAGCAGCGGGCGCCGGGGGCGAGCCCCCGGCGCCCGTGCTCACAGTCGCTTCGAAGGGGCGTTCCGTCCGGTCAGGTTCCGACTGTGCGGCCTCCACCCCTGTGATGCGCCGCCATTCCCTCCAGGGAATCGCGTCCGCGCAGGTCGGAGCCGCAGACTGCGGGGCATGAGCGAAGCACTCGAACTCAAGCGATGGTCCGACCGCTACCTCGCGCAGTGGAACGAGCCCGACCCCGCGACCCGGCAGGCCCTCATCCGGGAACTGTGGGCGCCCGACGGGATCCAGGTCCTGGTGGACCCGCCGCAGGAGATCCGCGAAGCCGCCGCGAACCTGGCCTTCCCCATCCCGCCGCTGGAGGTCCGCGGGCACGACGGCCTGAACGCCCGGGTGTCCCGCGCCTACGAGATGTTCGTCGCGCCGGGCGAGCACGTCTTCGAGGTCGCCGAGGAGGCCGCCGTCCTTCTGCCCAACGTCCTCGCCATCCGCTGGTCGATGGTCGCGGTCGCCGCGCACCAGGTCGTCGGCGGCGGCCTGGACGTCATCACCCTGGACGGCGACGGCCGCATCCGCACCGACCACCAGTACATCGGAACGGCCTGACGCCGACGGCGTTCACCAGCGGGAACCGATCACGCCGTACAGGTGGTCCACGGGGTGAGGAGCGTGTTCGACCTGTGATGTTTGTCGCGCATCAAGTGTCGTCTAACGGGCATGCCGGGGCCCAGACAACGAAAAGAGGAGGCACCCCCGATGCCCTGGTTGATGATTCTGGTCCTCGTCCTGGCCCTGCTGCTGTTCGGTCTCGGCTTCGCCCTGAAGCTGCTGTGGATCGTGGCCGCGATCGTGCTGGTCCTCTGGCTGGTCGGGTTCCTGGCCCGCAGCACCGGACCGTCGGGCAGGCGCGGCCGCTGGTACCGCTGGTAGCCCCGGGGAAACGGCTCCGACAAGGCCGACGGCCGGTCCGCGCGGGATCGCGGCGGACCGGCCGCCCTCCATCTCACAGACGCGCGCCGCCGGCGTGGTGCCGGCGGCAAGGAAAGGCGGTCGTCGTACGTGGCGGAATTCCTCACCGACATCGAAACGCTCAGGAGGCGCGCCCGGCAGGAGATCGACAAGGGGCCGGTCACCGACGCCTACGGTGCCGACCTCGACCGCGTCCTGCAGGTCCTGAACGAGGCGCTGGCCACCGAGATCGTGTGCACGCTGCGCTACAAGCGGCACTACTACACCGCCACCGGGCTGCACTCGGAACCGGTCGCGGCGGAGTTCCTGGAGCACGCCCAGGAGGAGCAGCAGCACGCCGACAAGCTGGCCGACCGCATCGTCCAGCTCGGCGGCGAGCCCGATTTCGACCCGGACACGCTGACGACGCGGTCCCACGCGGGCTATGACGCGGGCACGGGGCTGATCGACATGATCAGGGAGGACCTGGTCGCCGAACGCGTCGCCGTGGCGTCCTACACCGAGATCATCCAGTGGCTCGGCGATCGCGACCCCACGACGCGGCGCGTCTTCGAGGACCTCCTCGCCCAGGAGGAGGAGCACGCCGACGACCTCCGCGGCCTGCTCGAGCGGATCCCCCGGGACGCCGAGAAGGACTGACACGCGGCGGGTGGCGTGTCCGGCCGCATGCCCGGTCCGGCCCCGACCTCCCGGCGGGGCCGGACCGGGCGTGCGCGCGTTGAGGGGTCCGGGCGGGCCGCATGGTGAAGGCGTGGCGCGTGTCACCCGGCGAGAGACCAGGCAAATCAGTGCAAGAGGTGCATATTTGTCATAAGACAAGTAACATCGCCGCGGCGTCGCTGAGCGGACACTGAACGATACGGATCGGGTGGGACGGGGGGTGGCCGGTGTCGCACCGATTCACCACGGCTGCCTCATTCCAGCCGCCCGTGCCCGAATCCCTGGCGCGGCCCTCCCCTGCGGCCACCGGCCTTGTCGCCGCCGACGGTGACGGCTCCACGCCGGCGGCGCTGCGAGTGCTGCTGGTCGAGGACGACGCCGGGGACGCGCTGCTGGTCGAGGACACGCTGGCCGACACGGGCCTCGAGGTGTCGCTGCACTGGGTCCGCTCCCTGGCGCAGGCCAAGGGCCCGCTGACGGCCGACCCCGCGCCCGACTGCGTCCTGCTGGACCTGCATCTGGGACCGGAGCAGGGCCTGGAAGTACTGGAGCGGGTGCTGGAGTGGGCGCCGGGCGCCGCGGTGGTGGTGCTGACCGGGCTCGCCGAAGCGCAGGCGGGAATCGCCGCGGTGGCGGCCGGTGCGCAGGACTACCTGTCCAAGGGGCGGCTCGAGCCCGACCGGCTCGGACGGGCGATCCGCTACGCCGTCCAGCGGCGGCAGGTGCAGGAGGCGGTCGCGGCGCTCCAGGCCGAGCAGATGCGGGCGGCCGAGAACGAGCGCCTCGAACACGGCCTGCTGCCGACCCCGAGGGTGAGCGACCCCCGGCTCTGCGTGATCGCCCGGTACCGGCCGGGACGGGCGCATTCGCTGCTCGGCGGCGACTTCTACGACGTGGTGGAGACCGCCGACGGCCTGGTGCACGCGGTGATCGGCGACGTGGCCGGGCACGGCCCGGGATCGGCGGCGCTCGGAGTCGCGCTGCGGGTGGCGTGGCGGGCGTTCGTGCTGGCCGGGACGCGCGGGCCGCGGCTGGTGGAGCTGCTCGAGGAACTGCTGCTCAGCGAGCACGACGGCACGGAGATGTTCGTCACCCTCACCACCGTCACCCTGACCCCCGACCGGCCGGTGGCGCACGTCGTGCGCGCGGGCCACCCCGGTTTCCTGGTGCACGCCCCCGGCGACGTCCGGCTGGTGGAGCCGCCCGGCGGGCTCGGCGTCGGCATGGCCCCCGGCCTCGGGAGCTGGCACGAGGAGCAGGTCCCGCTGCCGCCGGGCCACGGGCTGGTGCTGTTCACCGACGGGCTGTTCGAAGGGGAGATCGACGACGCGGGGCAGCGGCTGGACATGACCGGGCTCCTGCGGATCGCACGGCACCACCACGACCTCGCCCCCGACGACTTCGTCGACGCGCTGATCACCGACGTCGAGGCGGCCTCGCTGCGGCACGGCGGCCTCGCCGACGACGTCGCCGTCATTCACCTGGGATGGAACACCCGATGACCGACCTGCCCCCACCGCCGGAGACCTCCCCGGCGGCCGAGCCTCCCGAGCCCCCCGCGGGCGGGGAGCCGCCCGCCGGGCGGCCGGCGCGCGGGCGCTCCGGCACGGCCGGGCCGCAGGGCGGGGCGGCGTCGCGCCGCGGCCTGACCGTCCGGGCGTGGTTCGTGGTGGCCGGGGCGGTGATCGCCGTGCTGACCGTCGCGGCCGCCGTGGTGATGCACAGCGCGCTCGGGCAGACCGCGCGGGCCTCGGACCGGCTGGTCGTCACCATCGCGCCGGCGCAGGTCGAGGCGAGCCGGATGCAGATGGCCATGCTCAACCAGGAGACCGGCGTGCGGGGCTACGCGCTGACCGGTGACCGCCAGTTCCTGCAGCCCTACACCGACGGGCTGGCCACCGAGCGGCAGTCGGTGCCGCGGCTTCAGCAGTTCCTGGCCGGCGAGCCCCGCCTGCGCGGCGATCTCGCGGCGACGGAGCGGGCCATCGAGGCGTGGCGCCGCGACTACGGGACCGTGGTGATCGAGCAGGTCGCCCAGGACGGCCCCGGACCGCGGGCGTCGGCGACCGCCGCCCGCGGCAAGGGCGCCTTCGACGCGGTGCGGGCGACCTGGGCGGTCCAGAACCGGCACCTGGCACAGGCCCGCGCCGACGGCCGCGCCGACCTGCACCGCAGCCGCACCGTCCGGAACTGGATCCTCATCGGGCTGCTGGCCGCGCTGCTGGTCACCGCGGGACTGCTGGCGGTGCTGCTGCACTACGCGGTCGGCCGCCCCCTGCGGATGCTGCGCACGTCGTCCCGCCGGGTCGCCGACGGCGACTTCGACCACGTCATCGCCGCGCACGGACCCGCGGACGTCCGGGACCTCGCCCGCGCCGTCGAGGCGATGCGCGGCCGCATCAAGCGGGCCCTGGACCAGTCCACCGAACGCGAGAAGGTCCTGCAGCGCCAGACCGCCGAACTCGACGCCCAGACGGTGGAGCTGCGCCGCTCCAACGCCGAGCTGGAGCAGTTCGCGTACGTCGCGAGCCACGACCTGCAGGAACCCCTGCGCAAGGTCGCCTCGTTCAGCCAGATGCTGGAACGCCGCTACGCCGACCAGCTCGACGACCGCGCCCGGCAGTACATCGGCTTCGCCGTCGACGGCGCCAAGCGCATGCAGGTGCCGATCAACGACCTGCTGACCTTCTCCCGCGTCGGGCGCCTGCACCAGCAGCAGCAGACGCTCCCGCTGGGCGAGCCGCTGGAGCGCGCGCTGGCCAACCTCGACGACGCCCTCACCTCGTCCGGCGCCCGCGTCGACGCCCCGGACGACCTGCCGGAGGTCACCGGGGACCCCACGCTGCTGACGATGCTGTGGCAGAACCTCGTCGGCAACGCCGTCAAGTTCCGCTCCCCCGACCGCGACCCCGTCGTGCGCATCGCCTGCGAGCGGGAGGACGACCGGTGGCACCTGACCGTCACCGACAACGGGATCGGCATCCCGCCCGAGTACCAGGAGAAGATCTTCGTCATCTTCCAGCGGCTGCACGGCCGGGACGCCTACACCGGCACCGGCATCGGCCTGGCCCTGTGCAAGAAGATCGTCGAGTACCACGGCGGCCGGATCTGGCTCGACACCGAACACCCGGACGGCGCCCGCTTCCACTTCACCCTCCCCGTCCTCGACCGTCCGGCCACCGAGCAGGACGCCGACGGGCAGGACGCCGACGGGCAGGACGCCGATGGCGAGGGCGCCCCGCCGGAGACCGTCGTCGCCTCCGAGCCCGCGACACCGCAGGACGGGCCGTCCGCCGCCGCACCTTCCTCCTCCGTCACCGACCTCCAGGGAGCCGGTTCGTGACCAGCGCCGCCGCCCAGCCCATCACCGTCCTGCTGGTAGAGGACGACCCCGGCGACGAGTTGATGACCCGCGAGGCGTTCGAGCACAACAAGGTCGGCAACGCCCTGCACGTCGTCCGGGACGGCGCCGAGGCCCTGGACTACCTGTACCGGCGCGGCGACCATGCCGCGGCCCCGCGCCCCGACCTGATCCTGCTGGACCTCAACCTGCCCAAACGCGACGGGCGCGAGGTCCTCGAAGAGATCAAGTCGCATCCCGACCTCGCCGCGATCCCGGTGGTGGTCCTCACCACCTCCTCCGCCGAGGAGGACATCCTGCGCAGCTACCGGCTCCACGCCAACGCCTACGTCACCAAGCCCGTCGACTTCGACCAGTTCATCAACGCCATCCGCCAGATCGACGACTTCTTCGTCACGGTGGTCCGCCTTCCCGCGCAGCAGTGACCCGGCGCCCCGGCCCCGGCACGCAAGGAGAGCCATGAGCGACGACCCGCCGCAACCGTCGCGGCACCGCAGTCCGTACCGAAGCTTCCAGGGGCGCAACCGCATCCCCGCCGCGGCCCTCGGCGGCGACGACGCCGAACCGGCGATCGACCCGTCCCCGGCCGAAGCCGACGACCTGGAGGACCGGCCCGAGGGTCCCGTCGCCTGACCCTGCCGCGACGACGGCCTGCGGGTTCGCGGGGCGTCGCGTGCGCCGGCGTGTTCGTGCCGCCGGTTCGCAGCGTGGCCGGTCACCGGAGGTCCCGGATTCCGGAAGGATGCAGGGAGACAAGACGGTGCTGTTCGGAGGGCGGGCGTGATGGACGAGTTCGATGTCGTGGTGCTGGGGGCCGGGCCGACCGGGGAGAACCTGGCGGAGCGGGCGCACGCCGGCGGGCTCAGCGTGGCCGTCGTGGAGAGCGAGCTGGTCGGCGGCGAGTGCTCGTACTGGGCGTGCATGCCGAGCAAGGCGCTGCTTCGGCCGGCCGCCGCGCTCGCGGACGCGCGGCGGCTGCCCGGCGCCCGCGAGGCGGCCGGCGGGCGGCTGGACGCGGCGGCGGTGCTCGCCCGCCGGGACGAGTTCACCTCGCACTGGAAGGACGACGGCCAGGTCGCCTGGCTCGAAGGGGCGGGGCTCGTGCTGGTGCGCGGCCACGGGCGGCTGGACGGGGAAAAGCGCGTCGTGGTGCGGACCCCGGACGGCGAGCAGCGGGTGCTGACGGCCCGTCACGCCGTCGCGGTGTGCACGGGCACCCGCGCGGCGCTGCCCGAGCTGCCCGGGCTGGCCGAGGCCCGTCCCTGGACCAGCCGTGAGGCGACCGCGTCGGAGCGGGTGCCGCCGCGGCTCGCCGTGATCGGCGGCGGCGTGGTGGCGTGCGAGATGGCCACGGCCTGGCGCGCGCTCGGCAGCGAGGTGGTGCAGCTGGTGCGCGGGGCGCGCCTGCTGCCGCGGATGGAGCCGTTCGCCGGGGAGGCGGTGGCCGAGGGACTGCGCGCGGCCGGGGTCGACCTGCGCTTCGGCACGTCCGTCACCGCCGTCCACCGCGACGGGCCGGTGACGCTCACCCTGGACGGCGGTGAGGCGGTGACCGTCGACGAGGTCCTGTTCGCAACCGGGCGGACGCCCGCCACCACCGACCTCGGCGTGGAGACGGTCGGGCTGGAGGCGGGCCGGCCGATCGAGGTCGACTCCACCGGGCTGGCGGCCGGGGTGCCCGGCGAGTGGCTCTACGCGGCCGGGGACGTCAACGGGCGCGCGCTGCTGACCCACCAGGGCAAGTACCAGGGCCGGATCTTCGGCGCGGTGATCGCCGACCGGGCCGCCGGACGCCCGCTCGACACCGCCGACTGGGGGCGCAGCGTGGCGACCGCGGACGAGCGGGCCGTGCCGCAGGTCGTCTTCACCGACCCCGAGGCCGCGTCCGTCGGGCTCACCCTGGAGGAGGCCACCCGCCAGGGGCACCGGGTGCGGGCGGTGGACTACGACCTCGGCAACGTGGCCGGAGCCGCCCTCTACGCCGACGGCTACCAGGGCCGCGCCCGCGCCGTGGTCGACCTGGACCGCGAGACGCTCCTCGGCGTCACCTTCGTCGGTGCGGGCGTGGCCGAGCTGCTCCACTCCGCCACGATCGCGGTCGCCGGCGAGGTCCCCATCTCCCGCCTGTGGCACGCCGTCCCCTCCTACCCCACCATCAGCGAGATCTGGCTCCGCCTCCTGGAGACCTACCGCGGCTGAAGGCCGGGCGGCGTTTGGTCAGCCCAGTGACACGCTCGCCGCGCGCAGTTCTTCCAAGGCCGCCAGCGCGTGGGGCGCGAGCCCTTCCGCGTCGTCGCGGTCGCCCTCGCACCATCGGGCGTAGCCCCGCTTGAACGCGAGAACCCCCAGCTCGCCCGCGAGGTGCGCGGTGGCCTCGGGGACGCCGCGGGCGACGAGCGCGTCCGTCATGGCGGCCGCGAGACCGACGCTCTTGAGGGCGTCGCGCTCCTGGAGCTCGGTGCTGGCCGCCACGGCCGCTTCGAGCCGGGGGCCGATCTCGCGGTTCGCCGGGCCCATGGCGCTCGACGCGCGTTCGAGCCCCGCCGCCACCGCCTGGAGCGGGCTCGCATCGGCGGGCGCCTCGGCAATGCCGTCGGCGAGCAGCCTGCTGAGCGTCTCCTGACCCGCGACCAGCAGCTCTCGCTTGTCGGAGAAGTGCCGGAAGAAGGTGCTCTTGGTGACGCCGGCGCGCTCGGCGATCTGCGCCACGGTGGTGGCGTCGTACCCCTGCTCGGTGAACAGGTCGACGGCGGCGACGACGAGTCGCTGGGTCGCCCCGGGTTGCCATCTGGCCATGGGGCCAGCATAGGCGATGGGACCGTTGTCCCGTCACCGTGTAGGGTCGGTGATGGGACAACGGTCCCATCACTTCTGGGAGGGCTCATGCACGTCTTCGTCACCGGCGGCACCGGCACCATCGGCTCCGCCGTCGTCGCCGAACTGCTCGGCAACGGCCACACCGTCCTCGCGCTGGCCCGCTCGGACGGCTCCGCCAAGGCCCTTGAGAGCGCCGGCGCCACGGTGCTACGGGGAGACCTGGCGGACCTCGACGTCCTGCGGTCCGGCGCCGCGCGGTCCGACGGCGTCATCAGCCTGGCGTTTGGACGCGACTACGGCAGCCCGGACGCGCTCGCCCGGGCCATCGCCGAGGAGAGCGCCGCGCTCGACACGCTGGGGCGGGAGCTCATCGGAAGCGACCGCCCGATCGTCGCGGTCTCCGGCACGCCCTGGGTGCCGGGGCGCGCCTCCACCGAGGCCGATCCGCTGCCGACGGACGGACCGGTGGGCGGACGAGGCCGCTCGGTCACGGCGCTGCTGGATCTCGCCGCGCGCGGCCTGCGCAGCATGGCCGTCCGCATGCCGCGCACGGTCCACAACGAGGGACAGGGCGGATTCGCCGGCCTGCTGGCCGACGCGGCGCGCCGCACCGGGGTGGCCGGCTACCCGGGCGACGGCTCCCAGCGCTGGCCGGCCGTGCACGCGCTCGACGCGGCGGTGCTGTTCCGGCTGGTCCTCGAGTCGGCGCCGGCCGGGACGTCCTGGCACGCGGTCGCCGACGAGGGCGACGCCGTGCGGGACATCGCGACCGTCATCGGCCGCCGGCTGGGCCTGCCGGTCGAGCAGGTGCCGCAGGAGACCTTCGGCCCGTTCGGCCCGATCTTCGCCATGGACCAGCCGGCGTCCAGCGCCCGCACCCGCGACGCCCTCGGGTGGCGGCCGACCCGCCCCGGCCTCCTCGAGGACTTGGAGAACATTCAGCCCTGACGGGCGCCTCCTCGCGGGACGCCGTCGGGGACCGGTGTGAGGGAGAGGGGCAGGCCGCCGGCCATGCGGTCACGGACGGCCTGCCCGCCGAGGCCGACCGCCGCGAACGGACCGCGAGCGGTCACTCGCGAGACGGCTCCGGCGGGGCGGCCGGTGCGGGGCAGCTGTGATAGGCCTCGATCAGCCATCGGCCGTCATGCTTGGAGAGCGTCCAGGTCGCCGCTTCCCATCGCTCCGGCGGGGTCTCGGTCTCGCCCGGGAACGTCGTGGCGCTCCTGGTGACGACGACCGCCGCGTCCGCGCCGAGGAGGCGGACGCTCTGCACGGCATGGACGCGCCGGGTGCCCTTCAGTGGGTCGGCGAAGGCCGCCCCCATCGCGGCCCGGACCTCGGCGCGGTCCCGCAGGTGGACGCCGGGAAAGATCACCGTCGCGCCCTCCGCGTACCACCGGGTGAAGGCGGCCGCGTCGCCGTCCGCCCACGCCTTGGACGTCTCCTCGAACACGGCGGCCACGGCGCGCTCCTCGCCTTCGGCGCTCGCGCCGCCGCCGGCCGTCGCCGCGTGCGTTTGAACGGTCTTCATGATGTCCTCCGATGCCGGGGCCGATCGCTTACCTCTATCGACCCGCGCATCCGGCAGAACGGACCGGTGAGCGCGCCTTCGATCTCGGCCGGGTGGCGTCCGGCTCCGTCAGAGCGGCTTGCTCGCCTTGACGTACTCGGCTCCCAGCACGTTCAGGAGGGCCAGCGCCTCGGCGGCGGGGGACCCCGGAGGCGCGCTGTAGAGCACGAGGTGCTGGTCGCGGTCGGTGAGGGCGAGCGAGTCGCAGTCGACGGTGAGCTCTCCGACGACCGGATGCCGGAAGGTCTTCGTGAGACTCGGCGCGGCCTGCACGTCGTGCCGCTCCCAGAGCCGGGCGAACTCGGAGCTGGCGTCGCGGAGCTCGTTGACGAGGCCGGTCACCGCGGGGTCGGACGGGTACCGGGCGATCGCGGACCGGAGCTCCATGACGACCTGGTGCCGGAACTCCGTGACGTCGGAGAGTCCGTAACGCGTCGCATCGGAGGGCGGGCGCCCGAGGAAGGCCCAGCGCGCGAGGTTGCGGTCCCGCGGGGCGAGCTCGGCGAAGTCCACCATGAGGGCGGCCGCGAGGTCGTTCCAGGCGAGCACCTCGAACGCGGCGGACATCACGAACGCGGCCGTCTGCGGCAGCCGCTCAAGGAGGGCGAGGATGCTGGGCCGCACGTCTCGCCGGTGCAGCCCGGTGCGGGCCGGCGCGGTGCCCGAGAGGACGTGGAGGTGATCGGACTCGGCGGCGGTGAGCCGCAGCGCGCCCGCGATCCCGGCGAGGACCTCGCTGGACGGCCGTGGTGCCCGGCCCTGCTCGAGCCGGACGTAGTACTCGGTGGAGATGTGCGCGAGGACCGCGACCTCCTCGCGGCGCAGCCCCGGTGTCCGGCGCCGCGGGCCCGAGGGGAGGCCGACGTCCTCCGGCCGGAGCCGCTCGCGGCGGCTGCGGAGGAACGCCCCGAGTTCCCGTTTGTCCATACCCCCAGTGTGCACGCCGGACGGCGGCGGACCCTGGTACCACCTGTGCCTGCATCCGGGTCGCCGGCCGGTCCGACACTGGCGCCATGACCAACGACATCGCCATCGCACCCATCGGCCTGCTCTCCGGCAAGGTCGTCTTCATCACCGGCGCCAGCCGCGGCATCGGAGCGGCCGCGGCCCGGCTCTTCGCCGCCGAGGGCGCGTCCGTCGTGCTCGCCGCCCGCGGTACCGACGCCCTCGAACGCGTCGTCAAGGAGATCCGCGTCGGCGGGGGCACCGCCGACGCCGTCGCCCTGGACCTCGCCGACCCCGCGAGCATCCGCGCCGCGGTCGACCGCGTCGAGGAACTGCACGGGCGGCTCGACGGCGCCTTCAACAACGCCGCGACGGTCCAGACGCCCGGCCCGCTCGACACCACCAGCGACAAGGACATCGACGAGCAGTTCGCCGTCAACTTCCGGTCGCACTGGACCGCCATGACCGCCGAGGCCGCCCTCATGCGGCGGACCGGCGGCGGCGCGATCGTCAACACCTCCAGCATCGGCGGCCGGCGGGCGAACCCCGCCCTCCCCGCGTACGGGGCGATGAAGCGCGCGCTCAACAGCATCACCGAGACCGCCGCCGCGACCTGGGGACGGCAGGGGATCCGCGTGAACGGCATCACCCCCGGCGGCACCGCCACGGAGATGATGGAGGCGTGGGAGGCGGTGTCGCCGGGCATCATCGAGGCCAACAACGCGGCGACCCCGCTCGGCCGGATGGCCGAACCCCGCGAGGTCGCCGAGGCGGCCGCGTGGCTCCTCAGCGACCGCGCCTCGTACGTGACCGGCGCGATCGTCCCGGTCGACGGCGGCGCCGGCGCCTGAGCGGGCCGTTCCTCAGAGTGCGACGAAGGTCAAGCCGCGCTGCTTGAGGGCGGGGATGACGGTGCGGAGTGCCGTGACGGTCTGGGAGCGGTCGCCGCCGCCGTCGTGGCAGAGCAGGATGTCGCCCGGCTGGGCCTTCTCGAGGTTCGCGGTGATGTGCGGGACGCCCGGTCGCGCCCAGTCTCGGGGGTCGACGCCCCAGTCGACGCAGATCATCCCGAGCGAGGTGGCGGTCTCGATGACCTGCTGCGACCAGTTGCCTCCCGGCGAGCGGAAGAACCGCGGGGCGACCGAGGTCGCCTGGGCGATGCGGTCGTGCGCCTCGGCGATCTCCTGCTGGATGCGCGGGGCGGGCAGCTTCGGGAGGTTGATCGGGTGGGTGAGGGTGTGGTCGGCGATCTGGTGTCCCGCCGCCACGATCCGCTGCACCAGCCGGGCGTTCTCCGGCACCTGCTCGCCGATCATGTTGAAGGTCGCGTGCACGCCGTGCTCGGCGAGCACGTCGAGGACCTTGGGCGTCCAGTACGGGTGCGGCCCGTCGTCGATCGTCAGCGCCACCGCGTTCGGCGGCGCGGCCGGAGCCAGGTCGCGCAGGGAATGGACCGGGCTCGTGACGGCCCTCATGGACCGGGCGGGCGCGAACCCGGGATCGGGCGGCGGCGCGGGCGCCCGGCGGGCCGCGGCCGCGTGCGCCGGCCGGTGCCGTTCCGGGCGCCACAGCTCCGGAGCGGCGGCGGCGGCCACCCCCGCGGTCCCAGCGACGATCATGGTCAGCACCTGGCGGCGATCCATTCCGTAAGTCCTTGTCGTAGAAGACGTCGGCTTGTGAGACGGCCCGATGATCCGGCGGGTTTGCGCCCGCCCCGGCTGGATTTCCGCAGGAATCCCCGTTCTCACCCGCGAGGTACCCCGGGTGTTCGCCGCCGCCGGGCGCCGCGGCGCTGCCGGCGGCGTCGGAGGCGTCGCCGGAGAAGGTCAGCGTGGTGACGCGTCCGAGGGGGCCTGCGCGTCCGGCCCGTCCAGGAGGGGCAGGCGAAGGGAGAACCGCGTCCCGGACGTCACGTCGTCGATGACGAGCGAGCCGTGGTGGGCGTTCGCGACCTCGCGGGCGATGGCCAGGCCGAGGCCGGTTCCGCCGGCGTCGCGGCTGCGGGCCGTGTCGAGGCGGGCGAATCGTTCGAAGACCCGCTCACGGTCGGCGGGCGGTATCTCGGGCCCGTCGTTGCCGATGGTCAGCACGGCGTCGCCGGCGCTCCGGCCCAGGCGCACGTCGACGGTCGTCGCGGCGTACTGCAGGGCGTTGTCCAGCAGGTTGTCCACGAGGCGTTCGAGTTGGGCACGGGCCCCTCTGACGTGCAGGCCGGGGGCGAGCTCGGCGTTGACGGCGACCGGCGGGCGCCGGTCGTCCGGGCCGCCGGAGGCGGGGCGGCGCGCGCGGAGCTCGCCGTCGACCAGGGCGCTGAAGTCGACGTCTTCGGGGATGTCGGCCGCCGTGCCGATCTGCGCGAGCAGCAGCAGGTCGGCGACGATGCCCTCCAGGCGGTCGGTGGACCGGAGCGCGGCCCGCGCCGCCTCGCCGGCCTCGGCGTCGCCGGGACGCAGGGCGATCTCCTCCAGGTTGAGCCGGAGGGCGGCGATCGGCGTGCGGAGCTCGTGCGCGGCGTCCGACGCGAACTGCTGCTGCCGGCGCACGGACCGCTCGAGCCGGTCGAGGGTGACGTTGGCGGTGCGGGCGAGTTGCGCGACCTCGTCCTCGCCCTGCGGCTCGGGCACCCGGCGGGACAGGTCGCTGATGCTGATCTCGGCCAGCTGGCCGCGGACCGCGCCGACGGGACGCAGCGTCCGGCCGACGACCTGCCAGGTCGTACAGGTCGCCATGGCGACCAGGAGCAGCGCGCAGGCGGTGAGGACCAGCTCGAGATAGGGGCCCGCCAGGATCGTCGGCACGGGGCGGGCGCCGTAGACGACGGGCGAGCGGGGGGCCATGGTGACCCGGACGGCCACCACGGACAGGCATCCCCCGCCGCGCGCCGGACACGCGTACATGCGTTTGAGCCGGTTCTCCGGCGGCGGGACCACCGTGCTGATCGGCGGCCGTCCCGCGGCCGCCCTGCTCGCGGCGGTGACGTGCCCGTCCGCGTCGACCACCTGAAGGAACCGGACTCCGTACGGGCCGGCGGGAAGCGGGTTCTGCATCGACCCCTGCCGCACCGCGCCGCTCACGCGCCGCGTGGCCAACTCCGTCCGCGTGAACGCGAAGTCGCTCTCCTGGGAGCGGATGAGGGCGTCCGCTCCGATCGCGAGCACCGTGAAGACCAGTGCGGCGACCACCACGGTGATCAGCGTGTCCCGTCCGCGGATGGTGCGCGGCCGCGGTAGTCGATGCCGTACCACCGGCCTCATCTCCTGTTTCCGCGCCGTTCCACGAGTCGCTTCCGATCACGCGGAAGCGCGGCACGGTGTTCCGTTCTGGCGGCCCACCTCTTTCGTGACCGTCACGGGCGGCCGGACTCTTGCGTTGGCGAACCTTTTGCCGAGCCGACCCGGAACGCATGCGGTGAGCGGGGATCGGCCGGCGGCGCGGCCACGGCCTGTACCTGGGACCAAGCGCTTGCTACGCTTCGCGCATGATCCCGACGGTCGTGTGGGGCACCGGCAACGTCGGCCGGCTGGCCGTCCGGGCCGTCGACGCCCATCCCGCCCTCGGCCTCGCGGCCGTGCTCGTCCACGACCCCGACAAGGCCGGCCGCGACGCGGGCGACCTCGCCGGGCTCGGCCGCGACCTCGGCGTCGCGGCGACCACCGACATCGACGCGGTGCTGTCCGCCGGGCCGCGCGCCGTCGTGTACGCGGCGTCCGGGGACGTCCGTCCGGACGACGCGCTCGCCGACATCGTCCGCGCGATCCGGGCCGGCGCCGTGGTCGTCACCCCGGCCCTGTACGCGCTCTACGACCAGCGCAACGCACCGCCCGAGATCCGCGAGCCGGTGCTCGCGGCCGTCAAGGACGGCGGCGGCTCGCTGTTCGTCTCCGGAGTCGACCCCGGCTGGGGCAACGACGTCCTGCCCCTGATGATCAGCGGGCTCGGCACGACCGTCGACGCGATCCGCTGCCAGGAGATCTTCGACTACTCCACCTACGACCAGCCGGACGCGGTCCGGTTCCTGGTCGGTATGGGGCAGCCGATGGACTACGAGCCGCCGATGCTCGCGCCGACCGTCCCGACCATGGTGTGGGGCGGGCAGGTGCGGCTGATGGCCCGCGCCCTCGGCGTCGAACTGGACGAGGTCCGCGAGACCCTGGAGCGGCGCCCGCTCGACGCGACGGTGACCACCGCGACGATGGGCGAGTTCGAGGCCGGCACGCAGGGCGCGGTGCGCTTCGAGGTGCAGGGCGTCGTCGGCGGCGAGCCGCGCATCATCGTCGAGCACGTCACCCGCATCCACCCGTCCTGCGCACCGGACTGGCCCGTGCCGCCCAGCGGCGACGGCGCGCACCGCGTCGTCATCGAGGGCGACCCGCGCATCGAGGTCACCGTCGAGGCCACCGGCGAGGACGGCAACCGCTCGGTCGGCGGGAACGCCACCGCCGTCGGCCGGCTGGTCGGCGCCGTCGACTGGCTCGTGGCCGCCGAGCCGGGCCTCTACGACGCGCTCGACGTCCCGCTCCGCCCCGCCGTCGGAAGGCTCGGAAGGAAGCACCCGTGAACATCGACGTCCCCGAAGGCAAGGACCCGATCCAGTACGTGTGGGGCGAGATGGTCCCCGGCATCGGACCCGCCGCCTCGCGCCTGTCGCTGTCGGTGTACTCCGACACCACCCTCGGCCTCCGCGAGTTCGAGGCCGCCCGGCTGCGCGTCGCGCAGATCAACGGCTGCCTCTTCTGCATGGACTGGCGGACCGAGCGGGACGGGGAGAAGGTCGAGGAGGAGTTCGCCGACGCGGTCGCCGAGTGGCGCACCACCCCGGCCTTCGACGACCGCACCCGGCTGGCCGCCGAGTACGCCGAACGCTACGCCCTCGACCACCACGGCCTCGACGACGCGTTCTGGACCCGGATGACCGCGCACTACAGCCAGGCGGAGATCGTGGAACTGAGCATGTGCATCGGCTCCTGGCTGGCGTTCGGCCGCCTGAACCGCGTGCTGGGCCTCGACACGATGTGCATGCTTCCCCGCCCCTGACGGGTCGCCAGTGCGGCGGGTCCCGGAACGGCTAGCCGCCGGACTCGCGCAGGTAGCGGACCTTCGGCGGCGGGTCGAGCCGGATGCCCTCCGGCCGCGACCTGCGGAAACGCACCGCATGGTGCAAGGGGGAACGCTCCGGTTGGACCACGGCGGGCAAAGACCGGGTCGGGCCGCGCTTGTCCCCAGGGGCGCCGGGTACAGGCCGTCCGACGGCGAGGGGGGAGCAATGATCAGAGCCGTGCTCGTTCCGGCTGCGGACGATGTCGCCGCCCGCTGAGCCGGGCGCCGGGCGCCTGTGCCTGGTGACGGGGGCCAGCGGCTACATCGGCGGCCGGCTGGTGCCCGAACTGCTCGACGCCGGGTACCGCGTGCGGTGCATGGCGCGTTCCCCGCGCCGGCTGCGGGACCATCCCTGGGCCGACCGCGTGGAGATCGTCCAGGCCGACGCGACCGACCCCGCCTCGACCCGCCGGGCCCTCGAAGGGGTCGACGTCGCCTACTACCTGATCCACGCGATCGGCGGCCCGGGCGGGTTCGGCGAGACCGACCGCCGCTCGGCCCGCACCTTCGCCGCCGCGGCCCGCGACGCCGGCACCGGACGGCTGGTCTACCTCGGCGGCATGGACCCGGAGGAGGATCTCTCCCCGCACCTGCGGTCCCGCGCCGAGGTCGGCCGGATCATGCTGGACGCCGGGGTGCCCGCCGTCTGGCTGCGCGCCGCCGTGATCATCGGGTCGGGCTCGGCGTCGTTCGAGATGCTGCGGTACCTGACCGAGCGGCTCCCGGTGATGGTGACCCCGCGCTGGGTGCACTCGCGGATCCAGCCGATCGCGATCCGGGACGTCCTGCACTACCTGGTGGCGTCCGCCGCGCTGCCCGCCCGGGTCAGCCGGGGCTTCGACATCGGCGGTCCGGACGTGCTCACCTACCGGGACATGATGCGGCGCTACGCCGCCGTCGCCGGGCTCAGGCCGCGCCTCATCGTCCCGGTGCCCGTGCTGAGCCCGTGGCTGTCGAGCCTGTGGGTCGGCGCGATCACGCCGGTCCCGGGCCGCCTGGCGCGCCCGCTCGTGGAGTCGCTGCGCAACGAGGTGATCTGCCGCGAGCACGACATCGCCCGCTACATCCCCCCGCCGGACGAGGGCCTCATCGGGTTCGAGCGGGCGGTGTCCCTGGCGCTGCGCCGCGTCCGCGAGGCGGACGTCGCCACCCGCTGGTCGTCGGCGAGCGTCCCCGGCGCTCCCAGTGACCCGCTGCCCACCGACCCGGCCTGGGCCGGCGGCAGCCTCTACACCGACGAGCGGTCCCGCACCGTCGACGCGCCGCCGCAGCGCCTATGGGACGTCATCGAGGGGATCGGCGGCGAGCGCGGCTGGTACTCCTTCCCCCTGGCCTGGCGCGCCCGCGGCGTCCTGGACCGGCTCGCGGGCGGGGTGGGCCTGCGGCGCGGCCGCCGCGACCCGCGCCGGCTCCGGATCGGGGAAGCGGTCGACTTCTGGCGCGTGGAGGAGATCGAGCCCGGCCGACTCCTGCGGCTGCGCGCCGAGATGCGCGTCCCCGGCCTGGCCTGGCTGGAGCTGTCCGTGTCCGAACGCGACGGCCGCGTCCGCTACACACAGCGCGCCCTGTTCCACCCCCGCGGCCTGCTCGGGCACTGCTACTGGTGGGCGTTCAAACCGTTCCACGACCGCGTCTTCGGCGGCATGTGCGAAGGCATCGCCCGCGCCGCCGAGAACGACGGTCACGCGGAGCCGAATGAGCCGGCGGAGAGCCGCCGCAGCGGTCACGCCCTGCGGTGACGGACGGCGGCGCGGAAGGTCAGGGCGGTGGGACGGTGTTCGCCAGCGCCGCCCGCCCCTCCCCCCGTCCGGCCTGGCGGCCGACCGACTGCGCGTTGCCGGAGCCGGTGGCTGCGCCAGTACCGTGGCTCTGTGGCCGACTCCGGGATCGAGATCGAGATCAGCGCAGACGTGGTGCGTGAGTTGCTGCGGGAGCAGCATCCGGACCTCTCAGGGCTGACCGTCCGCGAAGTAGCGGGCGGGTGGGGCAACCAAATGTGGCGCCTCGGGGACGAGTTGGCCGTGCGCATGCCGCGCACAGCAGGTGCCCCGGAACTCCTGCGCAAGGAGTGCCGGTGGCTGCCCGTCCTGGCCCCGCGCCTGCCGCTCCCGGTCCCGGTCCCTGTCCGGATCGGTGAACCGTCCGCCCGCTTCCCCAAGCCCTGGACGATCATGACGTGGGTCCCCGGCGAGCCGCTGGACCAGGGCTCGATCAGCCGCGGCGATCACGCGGCCGACGCCCTGGCGGGCTTCCTCAAGGCGCTCCACGCGCAGGCGCCCGAAGACGCACCGATCAGCCAGGACCGCGGCGACCATCCCAAGAAGTGCACGGACGGCTTCGACCGCTTCTTCCACGCCGTCGTCCCCGACGGCCTCGCCGACGGCGTCCGGGCCGTCTGGGACGACGCCGTCGCGGCGCCCGAGTGGGACGGTCCGCCGGTCTGGGTGCACGGCGACCTGCATCCCGCCAACGTCGTCGTCTCGGACGGGACGCTCTCGGGCGTCATCGACTTCGACGCCATGTTCGCCGGCGACCCGGCGTGGGACCTCGCGGCCGCATGGGTGATCCTTCCCGCCGGCACCGCCGCACGCTTCTTCGACGCGTACGCGCGAGCCGACGGGGCGACGATCCGGCGCGCCCGCGGGCTGGCCGCCCTGAAAAGCCTGTTCCTCATGCTGATGGGCCGGAACGGCGACCAGGGCCTTCCCGGCGGCAAGCCGGCATGGGGACCCGCAGGCCGGGCAGCGCTGGACCGCGTCCTGAAAGGCGATCTCCTCGCGCGCTAGACGCCTCCGCCCACTGGTGGTCACGGGTGGCCGTGCCGTTTCCGGACCGGTCCGCCAACGATCAGCGAGCGACGTGAGGTCCGGCCCATCCGGTGGCGGCGACGACCTCCCGCGCGATGTCGGCGACGAGCCGCCCGTCCGTCGCCACCCGCACGGTCCCCGCGGGGGCTCGCCGGTCCAGGACCCGGGCCTTGCGGACGCTCCCTTCCAGCTCCTGCTCCAGCTCCGAGCCGAGTTCCCGTCCCACCAGCCGTTCGCGTGCGGTCTCGTCGGAGGCGGTGAGCAGGACCCGCACGATCCGCACTCCGGCCCCCATGGCGCGCTCGAACATGCCCGTCGCCTCCGGCAGCACGCTCGCGGTGTTCGTATAGACCAGGCGCCGGTAGCCGCGCCGGGCGAAGTTGGCCCACACGGCGGTCAGGTTGATCTCGGTGATCTCCTCGCGGTGCGGGTCGCCTTCCGGAGCCGGATGCACCTGGCCCATGAAGTCACCATCGATGATCGCGTGAGCGACCGCCTCGGAGCGCAGCAGCGCCGAGACCTCCCACCCCACCGTGGTCTTGCCGACACCGGCTCGTCCTCCGATGAGGAGTACTTCCGCGCGTTCCATAGGGGCAGCGTGCCAGCGGGCGACCGCCTCGCGCGATCCGTTATCGACCCGGTCGCCTGAGCCCAGCCCCGCCCACAAGCGGCCCGCGCGCGCTCGGCGTTCGCCAACACCCGCCGCTCGGAGCCGCCTTCACTGATCCCCGGTCACCGTCGCGGCGATCTCGTCCGGGGTCCACGGCGGGGAGGTGCCATGGTCCCGCCAGGTGAGGTACCGCTCGACCGGACGCGGGAACTCCCCGATGTACCCCCCTGCACCCACGAACACCCGCCCCGTGACGTCGGGCGACTCGGTGCTCGCGAGGAAGACGTAGAGCTGGGCGACGTACTCGGCGGGAGGCGGCGCCAGCGCTCCGGAGTGCATGAGGTCGTCCAGGATGCCCCGCCGGTGCAGCCGTTCGATGCCGGCTTCATAGTCAGCGCCGCTCGACAGGCGCGTCTCGGCCCCGGGGCAGACCGCGTTCACCCGGACGCCGTGTTCCCGGAGCTCGGCCGCCAGCGCGTAGGTCAGGCTGTTCACGGCTCCCTTTCCCGCCGGGTAGCCGGTCCCTCCGAAGGCCCCGGTGAACGCGTGCGAGCTGGTGTTCACGATCCAGCCCCGTCCCGCCCCGACCATGAGCGGAGCGAACGCCCGGCAGGTCAGGAACGTCGCGTGGAGGTGGACATCGATGAGCTCGCGCCAGGCCTCCACGGAGATGTCCAGGATCGAGGACCCGGGAGGCTCGGCGGTGCCCGCACAGTTGACGAGGATGTCGGGGGTGCCGAGGTCCCGGGCCGCACGGACCAGCGACTCGACCACGCCGGGGTCCGCGGCGGAACCGGCCACGCCGACGGCCCGTGCCGATGCGCCCAGCTCGGCGACGGCATCGCCGACGGCCGCCGGATCGCGTCCGTTGATCACGACGGACGCTCCCGCGCCCGCCAGCGCGCGGGCCACCTCCAGCCCGATGCCGCGGGACGACCCGGTGACGACGGCGACACTCCCCTCCGCGAGCGACCTCATGGAGCCCCTCCTCCGGAGAACTCACTGCGGGAACCACCGGCAGCAGGAGACATAGTCACCTCTATGTACTGGTCTGGCTCGATGAGCTAGCGCCCGTCAGCCGTCGGCGCCCCCACCGGCTGGATGAACACCCCGTCGGCCTCGACGGTCACCCCGCCGGCGTCCGAGATCGACCCGGCCACGAACACCTTGCGCCCCTCCTCGCGGACGATGCCCGCTTCGAGGCGGAGCGGGCCGAGCGGAGTCCCGCGCCGGTAGCGCATGGTGAGCGTCCCGGTGAAGGCCGTGCGGCGCATCCCGGACGCCGCCTCCCCCATGATGTGGTCGAGAAGCATCGCGGAGACTCCCCCGTGCACCAGCCCGGGAGGCCCCTCGTACGCCGCACCGAGGACCACGTCGGCGTGGCATCCCGACGAATCGTGCACCACGCGCAGGGGCGGGGCGATCGCGTTCGCCGCGCCCATCACGGCATTGCCCCAGTTCCAGGACCGGAGCTCGCCGTTGTACCGGATGCCGGCGGGACCGGGCAGTTGGGCGGTGCGCAGCCGCGCGACGAGCGCGGCGAGGTCGTCGCGGATCCGGTGCACCTCGTCGTCGTCGACGGTCGTCCGGATCGTGGCGTCGATCAGCTCGCGCACGGTCCCGGTCAGCGACGCCATCACCGCTTCCCGGCGGTCCACCTCGGCGGTCGGCGTGTCCTCGCGGACGAAGCCGCCGACGCCCACCGCGGATTCTTCGGGAAAGGAACGGCGGCTCGTCATGCGCCGACCGTATACCGGAAGCACGAGCGCCAACAAGGATCACATAGATACATCTATGCTTCTTTGGCCGGTGCGGCCTCGCCGGCCACGCCGTCCGATCTACAATCGCCTCGTGACCGAGCCCTCGACCGACAGGGCGGCGGAGGCGGGTGACCCGGCGAGCCGCGGCGCCACCGGCACGCCCGTCAACGCGAGAGGGGCCCCGCTCAACCGGCGCGGCCTGGAGACCCGCGCCCGGGTGATCGGGACCGCGATCGACGTGCTCGCCGACGGGGAGCGCGGCGGTGAGGTCAGCGCCAACCTGGTCGCGAAACGCGCGGGCGTCACCTGGGGCACGGTCCAGCACCAGTTCGGCGGCGTCGACGGGCTCTGGGCCGCGGTCCTCCAGGAACTGGCGGGCCGGGGCGAGATGCTGCCGTGGAAGGAGATGGACGACGGGTCCGTCACCGAACGGATGACCCGGATCGTCGACGCCCTCTGGTCGGGTCTCGACTCCACCCCCGGCCGGGCGGTGGCGACGCTGCGCGGCCTGCTGCCCCGCAACACCGCCGAGCTGGCCGACGCCTATCCCCGGACGACCGCGCAGCTCGCGCTCTGGGACCGTCACTGGCGGCGCGCCTACGCGCGGGCCTTCCGCGGGCTCGTCGTCGACGCCTACCGGCTGGAGCGCGTTCGCCACCTCCTGCCGGCCGCCGTCCACGGCCTCTACCTGGAGCAGAACCTGAGCACCTGGACCGACATCGACGAGGCGCGCGCCGTCCTCGCCGAGTCGATCGCCGGCTACCTCGAGAGCCGCGGCTGAGCCTCCGTCGTCGACGGGGCGCCGCCGGCGTCGGCGCCCGTGCCGGGGCCGAAGCGGCGCCGGTACTCCAGCGGGGTGAGCCCGATCTTGCGGCGCATCAGCGCGCGCAGGTTGGCGGCGGTCCCCAGCCCGCTGTACCGCGCGACCCTCTCGAACCGCGACTCGCCCCGCTCGATCATGCGGCACGCCAGGCCGAGCCGCTCCCCCGTCAGCCATCCGAGCGGCGTCGTGCCCAACTGCGCCCGGAAGCGGCGGTGCAGCGTCGCCGGGCTGACCGCGGCACGCGCCGCGAGATCGGACACCGTGAGCGGGGCGTCCAGCCGCTCCTGGGCCCAGGCCAGGACGGGCGCGAGGGACTCGTCGGGCGCGTCGGGCACGGGCCGCTCCACGAACTGCCGCTGCCCGCCGTCGCGGTGCGCGGCGAACACCAGCCGCCGGCTCACCGCGTTGGCGACCTCCGCGCCGTGGTCGCGGCGGACGATGTACAGGCCGAGGTCGAGCGCGGCGGCGCTCCCCGCGGCGGTGAGGACGTCGCCGTCGTCCACGAACAGCACGTCGGTCTCCAGCCGGACGGACGGGAACCGGGCACGGAAGTCCTCGGCCCACTGCCAGTGCGCGGTGGCGCGGCGCCCGTCGAGGACCCCGGCCTCGGCCAGCGTGAACGCGCCGCTGCAGAAGCCGACCAGGCGGGCGCCGCGCGCGTGTGCCCGCCGGATCGCGTCGAGCACCGCGGGCCGGCGCGGCACCTCGACATCGGGACGGTTGGGCACGATCACGGTGTCCGCCGCTTCGGCCGCGTCCAGGCCGGCGACGCCGGTGAGGGTGAAGAACCCGTCCCGCATCGGCGTGCGGGGCTCGGGCGAGCACAGCCGGAAGTCGTAGAGGTCGCGGCCGAGCTCCGGCCTGCGCAGGCCGAAGACCTCGGTCGCGCAGCCCAGCTCGAAGGGGTTGGAGTTCTCGTCCACGATCACGACGACCTTGTGCGGGGCCGCCGTTTCGCGGGCCTGCGAGGATCCTTGCGCCATGTGCTATTCCTAGCACTCACGCCGGGGGCGCCCGGACCGCCAGGATGCGATGCATGAGCAACGGACCCATCGACCTCGCCCAGGCCCTGGCCTCCTTCGACGCGCTGTGGAGCCCTCGCATCGTCACGCGCGTCAACGACTATGACGTGCGCGTCGCCAAGGTCGAGGGCGAGCACATCTGGCACGTCCATGACGACACCGACGAGTTCTTCCTGGTGCTCGACGGGGAACTGCACATCGCCCTGCGCGGCCCCGACGGGGAGCGGACGGTCCGGCTGCCCCGGGGCGCGGTCTTCACCGTCCCGCGCGGCACCGAGCACAAGCCGTCCGCTCCCGGCGGGGCCGCGATCCTGTTGTTCGAGCCGTCGGGGACGCCCTCGGTCGGCGACCGCCATGAGGCCGTCCCGGACCACGTCGACGCGACGACGGGCCACGCGCTCGGCTCCTTGTAGGGAGCGGCCTGCGGGAGGCGAGGGCCTCGCGTCCGGTTCGATCCCCGGCGGCGGTCAGAACATCCCGTGCGGGTGGAGCACCTCGTCGGGGACCGGTTGGACGACGTCCCAGTGCTCGACGATCTCGCCGGCGTCCACGCGGAAGATGTCGACGGTCGCGAGGTCGCCCTGCGGGGTGGCCACGTGGGTGTGCACGGCGACCAGGTCGCCGTCGGCGAGGACGTGCTCGACCGCTACGGTCGCGTCCCGCAGGTGCGCGCCGCCGGGCCCGCTCAGGAAGTCCGCGAACGCCTGGCGCCCGGACCGCGCCGTGGGATCGTGCGCCACGCGGGGGTTGTGCGAGACGAAATCCTCGCCGAGCAGTTCGGTGAATCCGGCGATGTCGCCCGCGCCGAACCGCGACACGGCCTCCAGGACGAACCGCCGGTTCTGGTCGGAGAGTGGGGTCGATGTCATGTCACGCCTTTCGGGTCGCCGGGCGATGTCCACTCGGTACGACGGATGGAAATCCCCTGGCGTCACGCGTGACGTCGGCGCCCGCCGAACCGTCTTGCTGGTGAGGGACCTGGACGGGAGGGCGCGATGGACACGGCGGGCGAACTGTTCGAGAGGCGCCGGGCCGCGCTTTGGGCGGCGGCGTACCGGATGCTCGGAAACCGGGCGGATGCCGACGACGTCCTTCAAGAGGCATGGCTTCGCTGGAGCCGGGTGGACCACGGCGCGGTCGCCGACCCCGGCGCGTACCTGTTCCGGCTGGTGACCCGGCAGGCGATCGACGAACTCCGCAGGATACGGGCGCGGCGCGAAGTGACCCTCGACGAGGACCGTCCCGACGGCCCGCCGAACGGCGCCTCCGGGGAGCCGCGCCCGGTCGACGCGGTGGCGGCGGGTCTGCTGGTCGTCCTGGAGACCCTGTCCCCCACCGAGCGCGCGGTGTTCCTGCTGCACGACGTGTTCGGCTTCGCGCACGCGGAGATCGCGGCCATCGTCGGACGCACCGAACGGGCGGTCCAGCAGATGGCGTACCGGGCCCGGCGGCACGTCCGAGGGCGCCGCCCGCGGTTCCGGCCGGCGCCGGGCGAGCACCGGGCGGTCACCGAACGCTTCCTGGCGGCGGCGGCCCTGGGCGGCGACCTGCCCGGCTACGGCACGGCCTGCGCGGCCGGCACGAATCCCGGCCCAGGAAACACCTGAACTCCTCGCACGCGCCGAGCTTCGCCGACCGCCCGTGCGGACTCCAATGTCATGGGCGGTCAGCGCGGGCGGCGTCTCCGTACAGCAGCCGGTTGAGGGTCGGAAGATCGCCCACGAAGGCCAGTCTTCCTTCGGCGAGCGCCGCGTCGAGCGAGGCCGGGTCCGCCAGCAGGCCGCCGAGCGTCTTGGGGTCCGTGCGGAGCGAGATGTCGGCCCTGGCCGGTTCGCCGCTCTGCACGTGCACCTCTCCGGACTCCACGCGGACCGTCCAGATCGAGCCGTCGAGATCGAGGCGGCAGACGATCGGCGGCGCCGCCGGGTCGGGACGAACGCCGACGCGCAGGAACAGCAGCACCGAGGTGGCGCTGAGGGAGCTCGGCTCCGGCGGGCTGGGGGCGTCGATCCCCCACTCGCTCAGCGCCAGGACGACCGGCTCCAGCCTGCGGCCCCACTCGGTCAGCTCGTAGACCTGCGGGCCCGACGTCGCCCCCAGCCTGCGGCGATGGACCACCCCGTGCTGCTCGAGTTCCCGGAGCCGGTCGGCGAGCAGGTTCGAGCTGGCGTTGGGCAGAGCGTGCCGCAGCTCGGAGAAGCGCTGAGGCACCAGGAGCAGCTCCCGGACGACCAGCAGCGCCCACCGCTCTCCGACGACGTCGAGAGCCCGGGCCATCCCACATGAGTCCCGATAACTGCGGCTGGTCGGCACGGCCACCCCCTCCTTGTCTCCGCTCCGATCCTAGCCTTGGTTCTGAAAAACAACTTTCACTAGTTGTTTTTTACAACCTGCCGTGGCTATGGTTGGCGGGCGACCTGCCGGAACCAGCGAGGTTCAGGGGCGCCAAGGTCGCGCGACGAGCGCAATCCGGCAGACAGGAGCCTGCGATGAGCGATGCACTTCAGGACGAGGGCCCGGCCACGGCCGAGCGGTACCACCATGCGACGATCGTCGATCCCGATGCGCATCAAGTCCTGTTCGACAACGAGCACGTTCGGGTGATCCAGGCGCGGGCCTCTCACGGCTGGAAGAACGAGATGCACTCGCACCTCCCGATGCTCGTGGTCAACCTCGGCTCCGGGCGGCAGAAGGTGACCTGGGCGGACGGGACGAAGCAGATCGTGGATCTGAACCCCGGCGCGGTCGTCTGGCAGGAGAACGCCTTCGAACACGCCTGGGAGCTGCTGGCGGGCGAGGTGAACGTGATCCTCGTCGAGGTCAAGTCGGCGAACACCGGAGCATGAGCGCCCGCCGCGCGGGACGCGTCGAATGGCGACGGCCCTTACCGCAATGCGTGATCACATGACGAGGAGTTTCGACATGGCAACGCTGAAACCCGGCAGCATGCTGCTCGGCACGACCCGTCCCGCCGAACTGCGGGAATGGTACGTCAAGGCGCTGGCGCCGGAGTCCGCCGGCGAGGGCGCGATCGACCTGGGCGGCTTCCTGCTGGTCATCGACGGGCGCGACGACGTCGAGGCGGAGAACGACCAGCCGGGCCGCACGATCATCAACTTCCACGTCGACGACTTCGACGCGGTGGAGGCCCAGCTGAACGCGGCCGGCGTGAAATGGATCTCGGTCGAGGACCGGGAGAAGGGCAGGTTCGGCACGTTCGCCGACCCGGACGGGAACTACCTCCAGATCATCGAGTGGAAGAAGGCCGCCTGAGATCGGGCGTCCCCGCGGTGCCCGGTCGGCTCCTCCCGCCGACCGGGCGCGCAGCCGTCGAATCCGCCCATCAAGGCTCGTTCTCCCTGCTGCTCAGCAGACGCTCAGTCGAGCGGGCGCGTCCCGGCACCGGCGACCAGGTAGGCCGGGGCGCCGTCGCGGTCGCCGGCGACGTCCATGACCGCCTTGGCGACCTGCTCCGGGGTGAGCACCGGCTGGAGACCGCGGGTGAAGGCGTCCCGGTCGACGCCCTGACGCGCCGCGTAGTCGGCGACCGCCTCCGCCCCGAGGCCGGTCGCCGGCGTGAGCTGCGGGAGCAGCGCGACGAAGCGGATGCCGAGCCCGGCCCTGTCCGACTCCTCGGCGGCGTAACCGCTGATGTACCGGATCGCGGCCTTGGCGCCGGCATACCCTCCGCTGAGCGGGGACCCGGCCACGACCGCCCCGCTGGACATCGCGACGACCGCGCTGCCCGGGGCCAGCGGTTCGAGCAGCGCCGCCCGCGTCCAGGTGAAGACGTGCCGGGTGTCGACGTGCCAGTTGCGGCTGAAGGTCTCCCAGGTCTGCTCGTGCAGGGGCGCCATGTGCGGCATGACTCCGGCGTTGAGGACGAGCAGGTCCGGCCGGTGTTCGCGGATCACGCTCCGAGCGAGCGCCTCGCCGGTGGCGTCGGCCGCGACCGGGGTGAAGCCCTCCCCCAGTTCCTCGCTGACGGCACGCAGTTCCCGCTCGTCGCGGGCGATGCCGACGACACCGGTGCCGGCTGCGACGAGCGCGGTGGCGATCGCCCGCCCGAAGCCGCGGCCGGCACCGGTCACGACCGCCGTGTGGAAAGAATCGGACATCAGACACTCCTCGTGTCGTGGTCGAGTTCGGTCGACATCCAGACCCGCGGCCGACGGAGAATCCGTCGGCCGCGCCGCGAACCGGAACGGTGACCTGGGACACACGAGCATGGCGAGTCCGAAGCGTCCGGGATCCGCCCACCCGGCGGCCGTCGCTCAGCCGGGCGTCACGACCCGTTGAAGGCCGCTGGGCCGTCTCCTCGCGTGCCCACTCCCCAGATGCCGCCGGCCACGGCGGCGAGGTCGTGCACCTCGGTCCCGGCCGGGATCGTCACCGCCTCCCACTTGCCGCCGCTGTAGCGGTACGGGGGCTCCTCGGGCGGCGCGGACGCTTCCGCCACGACCCAGGGGGTCCCCGACGAGTCCACGGTCAGGTCGCCGAAGTCGGGGAGCCCTGCCGGGGCGGCGATGTAGGTCCACGCGGTGCCGTTCCAGTGCGCCAGACGCTTGGCCGTGATGCCCCAGACGTCGTTCGCGGCGACCGGGACGACCTTGCGGAACCAATCGTTCTCGGTGACCGCGGGCAGCGGGACGCTCTTCCAGGCGGCGCCGTCGAAGTGCGCGACGGCGGGCACCTGCTGCAGGCCGTCCTTGTAGCCGACCGCCCATGCGTCGGACGCGGTGAGCGCCTGAAGGTCGGCGACGTAGTCGACCCCGGGCACGTCGACCGCGGTCCAGGTATCGCCGGTGCGCTTGAACAGCCCACTCCCGGAATCCAAGTCCCAGGCGCTGGCGAAGGTGCCCGCCGCGCCGGTGACGAGCGTGGTGACGTACTTGGCCGGAGCCGCCACCTGCTGGAACGCCGAGCCGTCGAAGCGCGCCATGTACGTGCTCGAACTCCCGCTGGCGCTCGGCCCGCCGGCGATCCAGGTCTCGCCCGCACCCGAGGCGATCCGCGCGATCTCGCCCTGGCCCGCCCAGCCGTTGATCGGATACTCCTTCCATGAGGAGCCCACCCGACGCCGCACGACCGGGTTCCCGTCGTTGTACACCGGGCACAGGTCGCCCCAGCGGACGCAGTACTTGCCCTGTACGCCGCCGACCCAGACACCGCCCGCGCCGTCGGCGGTGACGTCGTAGAGCCGGGCCGTCGGCCACAGGAAGGGCAGGGAGACCGTGCCGAGTTCGTGGCCGGCCGCGAGGGCGGGGGCGGGAAGAGACGCGAGGGCGGCGACGGTGGAGATGACCGCGATGACACGTTTCATGGGAGCACTATCCAACGACCGCCAAAAAAACACCAGTGTCTACTGGGATGATCCCGGCTTCGAGGGGAGGACCCTCATGCGCGCACCGGTCACCGTCGCCGTCATCTCGGCGCTCACCTCCGCCGGAAGGACGTCACTGGTCGGACGGGGCGAAGTGCTCGGCGAACAACTGGTGCCGGAACCGGTAGTCCGGGCCTTCTCGCCGCAGCAGGTCGCGGCGGGCGGCGTAGTCCAGGAAACGACCCAGACGCCAGGGCAGGTACCCGATCGAGGACAGGCACAGGGCCGTCAACTCCCCGGAGCGCGCGCTCCACCAGCGGGCCTGGGCGGCGAGGAACAGCCCGGCGCCGCCACCGACGCCGATGGCCGCCAGGTGGAAGAGCAGCGCCTGCGAGACCCATCCGTGCCGGTACGCGAACACGAGGGCGAACCCGGCGACGATCGCCTCCAGCCCCACGAGGGACACCCAGTACTCCTGCGGCGAGCCGAAGCCGCTCCGGCCGCCCGCCATCGTGTCGGTCATGAAGCCGACCACGCCCCCGGCCGCGAAGAAGGCCAGCGCGATGGTGCCGGTGAACAGGTACCGGTCGGGAATCGAGGCGAGGGCAAGGTACGCCAGCCCCAGCACGTAGATGGCGGCGGCGCAGGCCACCAGCCCGATGAGGGTGTCCACCAGTGCCGCGAGCAGGAACCGGCCCAGCCAGTGTCCGGAGGTCCGGACGGAGTGCCGGGACCGTACCGTCGCGATGGCGGCCATGACGACCCCGAAGCAGAACGCCACGATCAGAACGGCCGCCAGGAAGGCGATCCAGCGTCCGACCGGCCAGAAGTGGGCGTGGGCGGACACGCGGGGCAGCAGGCCCACCAGCGCGGCCAGCGCTTCGGCCACGCCCAGGGCGGCCCCGGCCAGGCCCGCCGCGGCGAGCGTCACCACCGCGGCGAGCGCCGCGAGCCTGCCGGGACGCGGCCGGATGATCGGCCGGGCGAGGGCCCGGTCATCCGGCCCGTCACCGGAATCGCCGGAACCGTCCTCCGCCATCGCGCGGGCCACCCGCCAAGGCAGCACCGAGAGCGCCGCGACCGCCGCGCCCGACACAGCGGCAGCGGCCCCCGCATGCCACCACAGGACCGCCGCTCCGGCGACCGTCACCAGCACCGTCACCGGGGCGGCGATCCATGCCTTCACCGGTGGGACGGCATCGTCCGGCAATCCGGCGCCCACGGCGACCAGGCCGAAGCGCCGCCGGCTCGCGACCACGGAGACCGCCGCCCGCCCGAGAAACCCGAGCCACCGGGCCACGTCCCCGCGCGTGTATCCGGCCGACTGGTCACCGCGCCGAATCGCCTCGTCCACATAGGCGTCGAGGAGCGCCCGCCGCCGCCTATCCAGCGGCCGCCCGCGCCGTACCTGCCGGGATGGCCGGGACACGGCGGCCAGGACGTCCAGCCAAAGCGGAGCGTCCAGCAGGTCCAGAAGGGTGGGATCGTCCTCGATCGCCTGGCGGACATGGTCCAGGACCGGGCCGCCTTCCCCGAGCCACGCCATGACGCGTTCCCGAGGAAGCGGCGCGATGAGCACGGCGCCCTGCACGGCGAGCTTCTCCCCGAGGCCGGCGTACTCGCGTTCCCTGCTGCACACCGCCATCGGGGGAACGCCGTAGCGGCGCTGCAGGAAGTTGATCCATCGCAGGCACGCCGCGCGGTGAACGCCGGGGACCTCGTCCAGGCCGTCCAGAAGGAGCACGATCCGGTGCGCCGCGAGCCATCGCTCGGCGACCTGCCGGCCGAGGCCGTACTCGCGGCGCAGGCTCCGCAGCAGCCAGCGCGTGTCCCGTTCACGGTCGGACGGCGCCAGCGCCCGCTGCCTCGGCCAGCGGCCCGTCGGCCCGGCGGAGCGGAACGAGGCCAGGTCGACGACGACGGGGATCGGCTGCTCCGCGCCCGACTCCGCGTCGGCGAGGAGCCGGTCCGCGAGATCGAGGAGCTGGGTGGTCTTGCCCGCGCCCGGCGCGCCCAGCAGGAGCAGCGACCGGCCGGACGCGTCGAACGCGGCCGGCACCGAGCCCGGCGGGCGCCGCGGTTCGTCGGTCACGGTCAGATCGTCCGGAGCGCGGATCTGGTCGGAGGCGTCCGCCAGGTCGAGGCGCGCCCATGTGGTGGGACGGTAGGCCAGGCGCGCGTCCAGCACCGCGCGCGCCCGGCGCAGCGCCCGCCGCCGGAACTCGGCCGGGAAGTCCCCGGTCGCCGGTGCCCGGCTCTGGGCGCGGTACTGCACGACCGTCAGCCAGGTCACGAGGGCCCCCACCAGCAGCACCGACGGGATCGCCCACCACGGCGGGTCGCCGCCGGTCGCCACGTTGGTCACCACTGGCAGGACGACGAGCCCGAGGACGGCGGACGCGATCACCTGCGCCAGCCCGCGCCGGCGTTCCCCGTCCGACATCGCACCCCCAGGCAGCCCGCTGGACCCACGATTCGCCCCGACCCTATCCCGCGCCGTCCGCCGCGAGACAGCGTCGGAACGCAGGACCGCACTGCTCGCGCGGCGGCACGGACCGGAGCCGCTCAGCGCAGTACGGCCGCCAGCAGGTCGGCGCCCAGCGACGTCAGGTCGGCCAGGTTGAGGGTGTAGCGGACGTAACGGCCGTCCCGCCGGGCGGTGAGCAGGCCCGCGCGGCGCAGGACGGCGAGGTGACGGGACACCTCCGGGGGCGAGAGTTCCCAGAAGTGGGCCAGCTCGCCGGTGGTGTGCGGGCCTCGGGCCAGTGTCCGCAGGAGCCGCAGCCGCACCGGATGCGCGAGCGCGTCCAGCCGGAGGGTGACCGTCTCCAGGGAGACCGGCTCCTCCGGATCCGGCTCGGCGACGGGGTACTGCACCACCGGATGCCACCCGGGCGCGTGGACCGCCACCAGGTGCGGGCGGCCGAAGACGCTGGGGATGAAGGTGACCCCGGCGCCGCGGGCGGCGGTCGCCTTGTCCTGCACCTTGTCCACGATGATGCAGTCGCCGTCCGGTGCCAGGGCGACCGCGCCGGAGACCGAGGCGAGCGCCGCCCCGGCACCCTGCCGCCTGAGCAGCTCGTTCTTCAGGCGCAGATCGGTGGCGAGCCGCGCCGCGACGTCCGCCCAGGCGGCGTCGAAGAACGCCTCGGCGCACTCTTCGAGGGTGCGGCGCACCCGCGCCCGCACCGCGGGCGGGTCCGCGAGCAGCCGTTCCGCGAAGGCCTCCTGCAGCGCGCCGCGGGCCTGGGCCACGTCCAGGGCCCGCTCGCGCGCGGTCGTGTCGGTGAGCGGCGACGTCCCGGGGAAATGGACCCGGTTGCTGCCGCATGTGGTGACGAGCGCGGCGGTCACGTACGTCTCGTCGTCGATCCGGTCGACGTCGTCCAGTTCCTCGGCGAGGGTCGGGCGGGGCCGTCCGGGGATCAGGAAGTCGGCCTGTGAGGAACGCCAGAGGAACTCCGCCTCCCTGAGCCGCTCGGCCAGCTCCGGCCGCAGCCCGGACCAGACGTCCGCGGCCCAGCCGGCGAACCGCGGATGGTGCCCCGGTTCGGCCAGCACGTGCAGCATCGCGGTCAGCTCGGCCAGCGGGGAGGCGGCGAACCGCACCCGCTCGGACGGCAGGCCGCTGATGTCGATCCTCAGCGTCATACCCCCATCATCACCGCCCGGACGACGCGGCCACGGCGTCGATTGACGATAAGCGTCAACCGGCGTGCTCCAGCCCGGCGGCCGGACGCACCGTCTGACGCCATGGCGACCATCACCAGGATCCGACCCCGCGCCCTCGTCCGCGCCTCCGGAGGCCCCCGCTATGCCGTCGCGCTGGCCGTGGACGCGCTGGGCACCGGCCTGCTGCGGCCCTTTCTGCTGCTCTATGGCGTGACGGTATTGAAGCTGTCCGCGACGGTCACCGGCGCCGCCATGACCGTCGGCATCGTCGCGGGTCTGGTGTGCATGCCCGCGGTGGGCCGATGGTTGGACAGCGGCGCACGCAGCACGGTCGTGGCGGCGGCGATGCTGGTGCGGGTGCTGGGCGTGGCACTGCTTCTGGCCGCCCCGGCGGGGCACGTCTGGCTCTTCGCGGCGGCGGCGCTCTTCCTCGGCATCGGTAATCAGGCATGGCCTGCCGCCCACGCCGCACTCGTGGCAACGGTCGCCCACGGCCGAGAACGCGACACCGCCCTCGCGGCCGCCCGCGCCCTGCGCAACGCCGCCCTGGGCGTGGGGGCACTGCTCGCCACCGCATGCCTGGCGGGCGGCACCACCGCGCTGCGGGCGCTCGCAGCCGTCACCGCGCTCGCGTACCTCGCCGCAGCGGCCTTGGCGTGGTCGGTCCACGTGCACGCACATCCGGCGAAGGCCGTCCCGGCCGAGGACCGGGACGACGAGCCCGCGCCCCGGATGCTCGCCCTCCTCGCCGCCAACGTGGTCTACGTCTTCTGCCTCAACGTCCCGGAGATCGCGATACCGCTGGTCCTGGTGACGCGGTTCCACGCGTCCCCCGTGTGGCCGGCAGCGGTCTTCGTTGCCAACACGGTGCTGGTGGTCACCCTGCAGGTGCCCGTCACCGTCCTGATGTCCCGCTTCTCCCGGCGGACCGTACTGGCGCTGTCGGGCGTGGTCCTGGCCGCGTCCTACCTCGGCTTCCTCGCGGCCGCCTCGCTCGGGCACGGCCGGGGCACCCCGGCCGTCGCCGCGGTGTCCGTGGTCTGCACGATCGGCGAGATCATCTATGCCGGCAGCGCCACCGCGCTCGTCACCGCGCTCGCACCGGCCCGCGTCCTGGGACGCGCCCTCGCCCGCTTCCAGCTCTCCACGGGCTTCGGCCTCGCCGTCTCACCGGCGGTCATCACCGCTCTGGCCGCCCTCGGCCCGGTCGCCCTCTGGGGCGGCCTCGCCGCCGCGACGCTCGTGTCCGCCTCCGCCGTCGCCGCCGAGAGGGACCGAGTACCACGGCCCGGCGGGCGCCGCCGGGTGCGAGCGGTCTCGTGAGCTGAAGATCGATACCAGTCTTGTTGTGAGACTTCCTCGGATTTGATGATCGTGCTTCTATGACACCGAGCAAGCGTTCGGGGGATCAAGGTCAGGCGCCGAGCGAGGGAGCACCGGATGGGCCTGCGGTTTCTCGGGAGATGGTGGGCGCCCCTGGCGGCCATGGCCGTGCTGGTCCTCGGCATGGCGCAGGCGGCGCAGGCGCACATCGAACGCCCGTCGTACTGGCCCTCTCCCGGTCCCGACTGCTCCGTCAGCCCGTGCGCGGGCGGCAAGGTGCCGACGCCCCGGAGCCTCGCGTCGGCCGTCGAGACGGTCCCGCGGAGCACGACCCGCGTCGTGTGCCAGCCGGATTCGCTGAAACGGCTGGACGCCTCGATCAAGCGGGCGCTCAAGTCGGGCTACAACGTCCGCCCCCACGACCACCGGACGCTCGGCGCCACCGAGGCCAAGAACCTGCAGCGGATCAACCGGACGCTGTTCGACCGGTGCCGGTACAGCGAGATCCAGCCCGCGGTGACCGATTCGCGGAACAACGACCGGGTCGTGGTGCTGCCGGGCGTCTACACCGAGCCCACGGCGCGGAAGAAGCCGACCCACGACCCCGCGTGCGACCAGTACAAGCTGAGCACGGGCGCGTACTCCTACCTCGGCGAGTACACGTGCCAGAACGACGCCAACCTGATCGCCGTGCTCGGCCGGTCCCCCGGCACCGGCAAGGACCCGGACCCGCCGCTCGTCGACCGGCACGGCATCCCCAACCGGGGCGCGTGCGTGCGCTGCAACCTCCAGCTCGAAGGGGCCGGCGTCAGCGCCGACGACGTGGTCGTGGACGCCGGCGACCCGTCGTCCGGCAACGGCGGCCCCCGCAATTCGGCGAAGGACGTGGGCATCCGCGCCGACCGGGCCGATGGTTTCGTGCTGCGGAACCTGACCGTCCGGCACGCCAACGAGCACGACATCTACGTCCTCGAGAGCAACGGGTACCTGCTGGACAGCTTCAAGACCTTCTACGCGGGCGAGTACGGCGTGCTCACGTTCGTCGAGGACCACGGCGTGATCCAGAACTGCGAGGCGGCCGGCAACGGCGACTCCGGGCTGTATCCCGGGTCGGGCGCGAAGACCGGGGCGGGACGCGACGAGAGCGTCTACCCGGCCGCGCGCTACAGCCAGGAGATCCGCTACTGCGACTCGCACCACAACACCAGCGGCTATTCGGGCACCGACGGCAGCGCCACGTGGGTGCACCACAACAACTTCTACGGCAACGCCCTCGGCTTCACCACCGACGTGTTCACCGCCGCCGGGCATCCGGGTTTCCCGCAGCAGGGCGACCTCGTCGAGAAGAACGACTTCTCCTCCAACAACTTCAACCCGTACCTGGCGGACAGCGACGTCGTGCCGACCGTGCCGGTCCCCGTGGGGAGCGGGATGTGGATCGCCGGCGGTGACGACAACGTCGTCCGGAACAACACCTTCCGCGACAACCGGCGGCGCGGGGCCATGCTGTTCGCCGTCCCGGACGCGTTCGTCTGCGCCGACAAGCCCATGACGGGCTGCGACCCGCTGAAGCTGTCCACCTCGCACCGCAACCAGTTCTACGGCAACAAGATGACCGGAAACGGCGTGGACTTCTGGTGGGACGCCTTCCCCGGCAATTCCGGCAACTGCTGGTACTCCAACGGCGCCGTCACCACCTCACCCGGCAACCTTCCGGACTGCCTGAACGGCAAGGCGCCCTTCCTCAGCATCGGGTTCGGCAACCTGGGCAACGAACTCGAACTGCTCACCTGCATGTCCAACCTGAAGCCCGGCGGCCCGTGCCCCTGGTTCAAGACCCCGGGGGCCACCGCCCCGGCCGCGAACAGGACGGCGTCCGCCGGCGACCCCCACGACCCCGGGACGAGCGAACTCGACGACGCGATGCTCGCCGCGATGACCTGCCATTCCTGGGAGGAGATGACGACCGGTCAGCGCGACCACATGCTGGCCAGGATGGCGGTGTTCATGGGCGGCCAGATCGACCATCCGGGCGCGCGCGGCACCACGCTGAGCAACCAGAAGGCGACCGGAATGCTCAACAACGCCTGCGGGCTGTCCTTCGCGGGGCCGTTCAAGCTCTACAAACTCTACGCCCGAGCGGCGGCCTTCCCTCTGCAACTCCCGTAACGCGTCAAAGGAACTGCGGTCCGGTCACCGCCTTCTGCAATCCGGCGCGGTGACCGCGGCCCGGTCCGTATTTACCCGGTACTTCACGCTGAACATGGCCTGAGCCGGGCAGTTCCCTTGACCGGCCGTGTCAACGGTCAGCATGATCCAGTCCCTACGGAGGGACTCATGCGACACTTCACGCTGGTTGCCTTGGCCGTAAGCGGCCTGCTCACGTTCAGCGCCTGCAAGGCGGACCCCTCGCCTTCGGCAGCGGTCTCGCCGATATCGAGCCCGGCGAATTCCGCTTCCCCGGCTGCATCCACATCGGCGACGCCCAAGGTGCCGGCCGAGAAGAAGAAGGTCACCGTGACCCGGAAGATCCCCTTCACCACCCGGAAGGTGCGCGATCCATCCCTCGCCAAGGGAACCACCAAGGTGAAGCGGCATGGCGTCACCGGCGTCAAGACCCTCACCTATGAAGTGACCCTCCGCGACGGTGTGGAGATCAGCAGGAAACTGCTTCACGAAGAGACCACCAAGACCCCGGTCTCGAAGATCATCGCCATTGGCGCCAAGCCCACGTCGACGTGCGACCCCAACTACAGCGGCGCGTGCGTGCCCATCGCGAGCGACGTCGACTGCGCCGGCGGCAGCGGCGACGGGCCCGCCTACGTCCAGGGCCCCGTCCGCGTGATCGGCAGCGACATCTACGACCTGGACCGCGACGGCGACGGCATCGGCTGCGACACCTAGCCCGGCGCGGGCGGGCGGTGGGTGCCGTCTCATGCGGGCAGGTGCGGGCGCAGGCGGGCAAGGGCCTGTTCGGCGCCGCCCTCGGCGGCGAGCGCGGCCATGAACGGTCCCTCCGCGCAGCGCGACGTGACCAGGACCGGGATGCCCCGGGTGAGGCAGGTCCGGATCTCGGCGAGGACGCCGGGGGTGGGGTTGCCCGTACCGAGCGCCTGGACGACGAGACCGTGGCGTCCGGTGCGGACGCGTGCCGCTGGGCACCGGTGAGCACCACGGTCCGCCCGGGAGGCAGAACTCCCATCAGGACACCGCCTCGGCCGCCACCGCCGCGTCGGCCGCGGCCTGCCGCCGCGTCCGGACGGCCAGGGCGTAGTAGAGCCCGCCCGCGACGAGGCCGCCCGACAGCCAGGAGAAGTCGGTGTGGCCCAGCGTCCGCGCGAGCGGTCCCTGCAGCGCCGGCACCATGCCGAACTGCCACGCCCATCCGGCCAGCAGTCCCAGTGCCAGGCTGACCAGCGCCGGTCCGCCGCGGCCGCCGCCGCGGTACAGGGCGGCCACGTCGACGCGGCCGCGCCGCAGGACGAAGAAGTCCACCAGGCACACGGCCGCCCACGGGCTGATCCAGACCAGGATGGACGACATCCAGTTGTCGAAGGCCTGGGCGAAGCTCTCGGCCTGGAGGAACACCGCGAGGACGAGGGAGGCGACCGTCCCCGCCGCCAGCGTCACCTTCCAGCGGGCGGCCCGGATGCCGATCGACAGCGCGGCGAGGGAGCAGGAGTACAGGTTGAGGATGTTGGTCGCGACCGGCCCGTGCATGATCAGCAGCAGGACGGGCACCGCCATCACCCCGAAGGTGCCGGTCACCAGGCTGGAGGGGTCGCTGCCGCCGCCCGCGCCGGCCAGGCAGGCGCCGAGCGCGGCCAGCCACACCGTCGGGACGTACATGCCGAGGGCGGTGGACCAGAACACCGACCGGTCGGAGGCGCCCGTGCGGACGAAGCGGCTGTAGTCGGCCGAGTACGGCAGCCAGGTGATCCCCCAGCCGATGCCGATGGCGGTGAGCAGCTGGGTGACGGCGGTGACCTTGCCGCCGGTGGTCGTGGCGGTCGCGGCCGTCCAGTGCGGGTCGGAGTGCGCCAGCGCGAGGACGGTCATGACCGCCATCACCACCACCGTGGCCGGGACGGTGTACTTCTCGAAGGTGCGGATGGCGTAGAACCCGTACAGCGCCAAGGTCAGCTGGACGGCCATGATGAGCCCGGCCACCAGGTACCTCAGCCCGGTGCCGCCGTGCACGCCGATCTGCCCGAGGATCTCGATGACCAGGTCGAGCACCACCCAGGTGTTGACGCCGACCCAGCCCGTGGTGAGCAGTCCCTGCACCAGGCCGGGGACGAGGGCGCCGCGCCGGCCGAACGGCCCGCGGCCGAGGACCATCTGGTTGACGCCGGTGCGGTGGCCCATCACGTTGAACAGCCCGAAGACCGCGCAGCCGACCACGTTGCCGAGGGCGATGACCGTCAGCGTCTCCACGAGGCTGAGGCCGAGGGTGACGCCGAGCGCGCCGAGCACCCAGTTGATGGGCGCGATGTTGGCGCCGCACCAGATCCAGAACTGCTGCCATGGCGTGGAGTCGCGCGAGGACGCGGGGATGGGGTCGATGCCGTGCTCGTCGAAGCGGACCGCCTCGGGCCGGACGCTCTGTGCCGGATCGTTGTCGAACATGGTTCCTCCGTCCGTGATGTGACACACAAAAGCACCGAGCCCCGACGATGCGAAGTGGAGGAACCTCTATTGATGAGGGCTCCGACTGTATAGATTCACACCATGTTCACTCTGCGGTCCCTACTGGCGGACGAGACCCTGGAACTGCGGGTCCTGGTCCCAGGACCTCCGGGCGCGCTGGACGAACCGGCCGCCTGGGTCCACAACACCGAGCTGCCCGACCCGTCGCGCTACGTGCGCCGGCGCGAGCTGGTGCTGACCAACGGGCTGTGGAGCGACCGCGTCACCGCCGCCGAGTTCGTCGCCGGCGTCCGGCGCGCCGAGCCGGCGGGCCTGGTGTTCGGCCTGCGGCCGGAGTGCCCCGTGACGCCGGACGACCTGGTCCGCGCCTGCGAGGAGGCCGGCGTGCCGCTGCTGGAGATCTCCGCGGCGGTGCCGTTCACCGCGATCTCGCAGGCGGTGGCCGCCCACTACACCGAGGAGCGGCAGGGCGCGCTCGTCGGGCTGGTCCGCCGGGGCGAGGCGCTGGCGACGGCGATCTCCCAGGGCGCGGGCGCCTCCGGGGTGCTGCGGGTGCTGCGCCGCGACCACGAGCTGCCGCTCGCGGTCGTCGACCGGATGGGCCGCCTGCTCGCGTCGGCCGGAGCCGAGCTGGAGCCCGCGCAGCTCCACACGGTGGCCACCGGTCTGGCGCGCCGCCCGCCGCCTCTGGAACTGGACCTCGGCGCCGCGGGCAGGGCCGCGCTGTACCTGGTCGGGGCGGTCGGCGAGGCCGACGCGGCACTGGTGTGCCTGCGCCCGGTCGCCGACCTCGCGCGCGTCGAGCAGGACGCCCTGGAGCAGGCGGCCCGCTTCCTCAGCCTGGAGGTCGCGAAGAAGCAGGCGATGCAGGCGATCGAGCAGCGATTCGCCGGGGAGCTGCTGGAGATGGTGCTGTCGGGCGGCAGCCGCGCGGCAGAGGTCCCCGGCCGGCTGCGCGCGTTCGGGGTGGACGCCGACGGGCCGCTGGCGGTGTGGGCGCTGGCGTTCGCCGGCGCCGAAGCGACCCTGCCCGGGCTCGCGGAGGCGGCCGGCGAGTTCTTCGCCGCCGCGGGCGTCCCGGCCGTGGTGGCGGGCGGGTCGCAGGACGTGGTGGCCGTCCTGGCGTGGCGGCACGGCGAGCGGGAATCGGCGCCGCTGGCCGAACGGCTCGTCGCGACGGTCACCGGCCGCTTTCCCGGGCACCGGCCCGTGGTCGGCCTCGGCGGGGTCGTCCACCACTCGGACGGGCTGCGCGAGTCCCTCGTCCGGTCCCGGGAGGCGTGCCGGGCCCTGCGGCAGGGCCGTCCCGGACGCGCCGTCCAGACGTTCGCCGAGCTCGGCGCGCACCGGCTGCTGCTCGGCATGCAGGACGCCGAGACCCTGCGGACCCTGTCCGACGGCGTGCTCGCCCCGCTGCGCGAGCACGACGCCGGCCGGGGCGCCGACCTGGAGGCCACGCTGCGCGCCTTCCTGGACCACGACGGGCACTGGTCGGCCACCGCCGCGGCCCTGCACGTCCACGTCAACACGCTGCGCAACCGGCTCGCCAAGATCACCGAGCTGACGGGCCGGGACGTGACCCGCACCGCCGACCGCGTCGATCTGTTCCTCGCCCTGCAGGCCGCCGGCATGAAGTGACGGCCGCGCTTCCCGGGTCGCGCCGCTCAGTCCGGGTGGACCTCCGGGTCGACCTTGGGCCGCTCGTGCGGGCGCACCCGGACCGCCGGGTCGGCGAGGGCCGCCGCGGCGACGTCCCGGCAGCGCGCGAACGTCACATCCGCGCACTCGCGGGCGTACTCGATGAGGTGCCGCAGCGCCAGCGCGCGCCCGGGACGTCCCGACAGGAACGGATGCGAGCACAGATTGAACAGGCACCGGTAGGCGCGCATGCCGTCCAGCTCCGCGCGCCACAGCTCCAGCGCCTTGCGCGGTGACTCGATCACCGACCCGATGTTCGGTTCGGGCAGGTAGGCGTACTGCTCCCAGTCGTCCAGCGACCAGTGCACCGGCAGCTCGACGATCTCCCCGGCCGCCGTCCCGACCCGGTACGGCCGGTCGTCCCCCATCAGGGACGAGTCGTAGCGCAGCCCGTACTCCGCGACCAGGTCCGTCGTCAGCCAGGACGCCTCCCACAGCGCCGCGCGGAATCCGGTGATCTCGATGCCCTGCGCCGCGAACACCTCCAGGGCCCGGACGAAGTCCGCGCGCTCCTCGTCCGGGCTCATCGACGTGGGCGGGCGGTGCGCGTAGGAGTGGTGCGCCACCTCGTGGCCGCGCTCGACGATCGACGCGGCCAGGCCGGGACGGCGCTCGGCCACCCAGCCCGGCACGAAGAACGTCGCCGGCACCTCCATCTCGTCCAGCAGGTCCAGGATGCGGGGCAGCCCCACGTCCGGGCCGTAGGACTGGTGCGACATCGTGCTCGCGTGCCGGGCGTAGCGTCCGCCGTGGGCGAGGATCGGCGTCTCGGCGTCCACGTCGAAGGTCAGCGTCGCCACCGCCGCAGCGCCGCCATGCCAGCTTCCGGCCCCGTCTCCGCCCATGACCTCGTCCATGTCCGTATCCGTCTCTCGTCCGCGCCCGGCCGCCGGCTGCTCCGTCAGACCTTCGCCTCGAGCACTCGGCGCTTGCTCCGGACGTTCTCCAGCGTGACCATCGGCTCCAGAAGCGTACGGTCGAAGCGCTCCAGCTCCGTGCCCTCCGCCAGGCGGCGCGGCAGGTCCGGGTTGACCAGGGCGCCGCGGGCCACGGACACGAAATCGGCGTGCCCGTCCCCGATGACCTGCGCCGACAGCTCCGCGTCGTGCATCCCGCCGTTGGCGATCACCGGGAGCCCGGTCACCCGGCGGGCCTGGCCCGTGATGGTGAGCCCGCCCTCCAGCTCCGCCGTCTCGATCCAGTTGCGGCCCTCGCTGGCGATGTGCAGGTACGTCGCGCCCGCCTCGGCCAGCGCGGCGAAGATCACCTCCCCGTCGTGGACGCCGCCCGGCCAGCGGTACTGGAAGTCGTTCACCTTCGTCTGCGACAGCCGCACGCCGACGCACCAGTCCGGGCCCACCTCGGCGCGGATCGCTTCGACGACCTCCGCCGTGAGCCGCACGCGGTTGGCGACCGGCCCGCCGTAGGAGTCCTCGCGCAGGTTGGTGTAGTCGGTGAGGAACTGGTCCAGCAGGTACCCGTTGGCGGCATGGATCTCCACGCCGTCGAACCCGGCCTCGCGGGCGTTCACCGCCGCCGCGGCGAACCCGGCCACGGCCTCCTCGATGTCGGCGGAGCCCATCTCCCTGGGCACCGGCCATCGGCCCGTCCCGCCGTACTCGGGCATCATCACACCGAGCGGCCTCACCGCCGACGGGCCTATCGTGTCATCGCGGTGCGCGTTGCCCTGCGACAGCGCGCCCGCGTGCATCAACTGCGCCACGATGAGGCTCCCGGCCTCGTGGACCCCCTCGGTGACGTCGCGCCACGCCGCCACGTGCCGCGCCGACACCAGCCCCGGCTGGTTGAGATAGCTCTGGCTGTAGACCGCGTCGGTGTAGATCCCCTCGGTGAGGACGAGGCCGAACCCGCCTCGCGCGAACTCGGTGTAGTAGGCGGCCATCTCGGGCGTCGGCGTGCCCTCCGGCCCGGCCGACACCCTGGTCATCGGCGACACCGCCAGCCGGTTGGCCGTCCGCAGGTCTCCGATGCGCCCCGGCTCCAGCGCGGGATGGCTTCCCTGAACGTTCATCGCTCTTCCTCTCATCTCTCGGTGTCACGGCCGCTTCCCGGCGATGCGCCGGGGCGTCACCACACGTCGATCGCCAACGGCGTCGGCCGGCCGTTGTTGATGCCGACCATGTCCTGCGGGCACGCCGACACCACGACCACGCAGTCCATGGCCGCCTCGAAGGTGATCGCGTCCCCGGCCCGGCTCTCGGCCGGCAGCCACCGCAGCCGTCCCGACTCCTGCACGGGTATCCGCATGAACACGTTGACCGGCTGCGGCGTGACGGCGACGTCGAGGCCCAGCTCCGCCAGCGCCAGTTCCAGGTTCCGGGCGCACGAGCGGTGGCCGGGCACGCCCAGCGCCGCGTAGCGCGCCGGGTCGCAGGCGGCGATCAGCATGTCGTGCGAGCCCGGCGAGGTGTCGTCGGCCAGGACGAGGATCGGCCTCCGCCGATCGGTGACGAACGGCTCCCCGATCTCCGGGAAGAGCCGGCTCGTCCCGCTGCGGGTGTGCGCGGCGCTCAACCGCTCGCGCGGATCGTCGGCGGCGAAGGCGAACAGGTCGCCGACCTGCCCGCCCTCCAGGTCCACCACCCGCACCCGCTGCCCGGCGGCCACGCGGACCGCCCGGCCTTCCCCGGCGGGCACGACCGTCCGCTCTGTCGTCAGCTCCATGCCGCAAGCACACCACCGGCCAGACCCGCACGGCCATGGATCTTTCTCTACCGTTCGGCGCACCCAATGGATGTTCCTCTAGTCCGCGCTCATCCCCCGCGACTCGGCGACGGCCACCGCCGCGCGCACCAGCGCGGCCACGGCACGGCTGCGGGACCGCTCCGGCCAGGCGATCACCAGCGAGGCGGGAGGACAGTCCTCGACGGGGACGTACGCCACCGCCCGCCGGGGATACCGCACGGCGACCGATCTCGGGAGCAGGGTCACCGCGTCCCCGAGGCCGACGAGCGCGAGCAACTGCGCGAGGTCCCGCACGCCGTGCTCGCCGATGTCGCGCTCCGCCCGTTCGTCGACGTCCTCGGGACCGATCCCGAGGTCGGCGAGCCGTACGCGGGAGGCCCCGGCGAGGGCGTGGTCCGCGGGCAGCGCGGCCACGCGGGGCTCGGTCGCGACCACGTCCGCGTCGATGCCGTCCGGATCGTAGGGGGCGAACATCAGCGCGGCGTCGGCCTCGCCCGCGCGCAACAGCCGCGTATGCTCCCGCCATCCGCACAGCCGGACGGCGACGGGTCCGGCGTCGGGCTCGGCGGCCGCCGCGGCGAGAACGTCCTCCAGCAGGCCGCCGTCGGCGTCCGCCTTGACGGCGAGCAGCACGCCGCGATCCGGCGCGGACGCCCGTACGGCACGGCGGACCGCCGCGTCGAGAGCCTCCAGAGCGGGCCGCGCATGAGCCAGGAGCACGGCGCCGGGCTCGGTCAACTCGACCACTCGCGTGGAGCGCTCGAACAGCCGCACGCCGAGCTCGCCCTCGAGGTTGCGGATCGCTCGTGACAGCGCGGGTCCGGCGATGCCGAGCCGTGCCGCGGCGCGCGTGAAGTTGCCTTCCTCCGCGACCGCGACGAAGTAGCGCAGGGCCCGGGACTCCGCCGGCATGCATCTCACACTATTGCCCGATCGGCATCGTTATTGCTGCCTCTTCGTTCATGGTCGGTGCCGGATCGATCCTTCCCGGAGGCCAGGCCGCTCCCGCAGGCTGAGGCGACGGCAGGCCCACTGCGGAACGGAGAAACGGCATGCGAGCCATCGGCATCGAGCATTTCGGTGATACGCCCGCCCTCAAGGAGGCGCCCGTCCCCGAGCCCGGCGGCGGCGAGGTGCAGGTCGCCGTCGAAGCGGCGTCGACCAACCCGCTGGACCTGGCCATCGCCTCCGGGGCGCTGGCGTCACTCGGCGAGTACCGGTTCCCGCTGACGCTCGGCATGGACGGCGCGGGCACCGTGACCGCGATCGGCGACGGCGTCACGGAGTTCGGCGTGGGAGACCGCGTCTTCGGGCAGTTCTGGGGCCGGCCGCTGCGGTCGGGCACGTTCGCGGAGGTCGCGGTGGTGCAGGCGGTGCCCGCGTTCGGCGCGCTGGCGCGCGTCCCCGACGGGCTGCCGAGCGGTGCTGCCGCCGCGCTGCCGACCGCCGGCATGACCGCGCTCGGCGCGATCGACGCCATGCGCGTGCCCGAGGGCGGCACCGTGGCGATCCTCGGCGCGACGGGAGGCGTCGGCACCTTCGCGGTCCAGGCCGCCGCCGCCCGTGGAGTCCGCGTCATCGCCACGGCCTCCGCGCAGGTCGCAGGGGCGGTGCGGGATCTGGGCGCCACCGAGATCGTCGAACGCGGTGCGGAGCCCCTCGACCGGGCACTGCGGAGGCTCGCGCCGGACGGCGTCGACGCGATCCTCGACACCGTCGGCGACCGCTCCCTCACCAGCAGCGTGGCCGGTGCCGTACGGGACGGCGGAGCGCTGCTGTCGATCGCCTTCGGCGTGGACGAGAAACTCCTCGCCGACGAACGCATCCGTGCCGCCGACTACCGGCTCGATCACAAGCCCGAGCGGCTCGCCGAGCTGGCGAGGCTCGCCACCGCGGGCGCCATCCGGCCCGTCATCGGCGCGACGCTCTCCTTGGAAGAGGCACCGCGCGCCCTCGCCGGAGGCATCGAGTTCACGGGCATGCGCGGCAAGACCGTCCTCCAGGTGCGCTGACCTCAGAAGATGCCGGTGGCCGGCCGGGTCTTGGAAGCCGGTCTCAGGGCCGGCCGATCGATCGCCGGCCGACTCGAACGGCGGGATCGAGACCGCTCGGCGCTCAGGAGGCGGCGCCGGTGAGCAGCCAGCGCAGACGGGTCGTCAGTTCCTCGATGACCGTGTCGGCCTGCCGGTCCCGTGCCGTGCGGACCCAGTCGTCGAGCCAGACCTGCAACGCCGAGACGATCATCCCCGCGGCCACGCGCGGGCGGATGCCGGGCAGCTCGCCGGCGGCGATGGACGCCTCGACGCCGCTCGCGAGCGTGTCCAGGCCGGAGCTCCAGACCGTCCGCTGAACCCCGCGGCCGCCGTCCGCGCCGCTCGCCCACCCGGACCCGGCCCGGAGGTTGAGGTCGAGGTAATCGTCGTGCTCGGTCAGGAACCGGGCGACGGTCGCGACCCCGGTGAGGAGGCGTTCGAGGGGCGACGTCGCCGTCCGCGTCGCCCTGTCGACCTCGGCGAGGAGCGCCCGCATCCGCTCGTCGTGCAGGGTGTTCCAGATATCGAGCTTCCCCGAGAAGGTCTTGTACACCGTCGCGAGGGACACACCGGCCGCCGCCGCGATCGACTCCATCCGCGCGTCGTTGAATCCGGACTTGCTGAACTCCCGCTCGGCCGCGGCGAGGATCTGCCGCTGGTACATCCGCCGGCGCGCGTCCCGGATGTCGGGCACCGCGGCCGGGCTGTCATCGAGGTGCATGGTCCTCCACTGCGCCCGTACGGCTCCGCCGCGCACCGCGCGGTCCGCCGTCCGAGCGCGTGCACGGATCGTTTCCAGAGGGGTTGTCCTCATCGTAGCGTCTCGCTACTCTGACTGCAGAATCGCCATTCTGTTTTCCGAAGTAATCATTACTGGCGCGAGTCCGGAGGTGCCCCGTGGCGAAGCCGACGCTGTCGATGAAGCCCACCGGCTGGTTCCAGGTCGCGTGGTCGGCCGAGATCGGGAAGGGCGACGTCACCCGGATGACGTACTTCGGCCGCGACCTGGTCGCCTGGCGCGGAGAGTCGGGGCAGGTGACCGTCATGGACGCCTACTGCGGGCATCTGGGCGCGCACCTGGGCTACGGGGGAACGGTCGTCGGCGACCGCCTCCAGTGCCCGTTCCACGGCTGGGAGTGGACGGCGGAGGGCCGCAACGCGTGCATCCCGTACGAGACCCGGCCGAACCTCGGCGCCCGGATCCGGACCCTGCCGACGGTCGAGCGCAATGAGGCCGTCTACGTCTGGCACGACGTCCACGGACGCCCGCCCCACTTCGACGTCCCCGACGTCTTCACCGCATGGGACGACGGCGTCACCGCGGACGACTACCACCCGGCGTTCCCCGACTCGACGCTGTTCCGGGATCGGCTGGAGCTCCATCCGCAGTACGTCCTGGAGAACGGCGTCGACTTCGCGCACTTCAAGTACGTGCACAAGGTCCCGATCATGCCGGTGTTCACCCGCCAGGACTTCGACGAGCCGGTCTCCTACGTCGACTTCACCATCACCTTCGACGACTCGGTGACCAGCATCGACGACGCCGGCAGCGGTGTGCACGCCATCAACGCCGGGCTCGGCGTGGCGGTCACCAAGAGCTGGGGAATGGTCGACAACCGGACCGCGTCGGCGGTCACGCCGGTCGACGACCGCACCTGCGACGTGCGCTTCTCCGTCTGGATCGCCCGCCGGCCCGGCAAGGACGAGGCGGCCGAGCGCGCCTCGGCGCGGCGCAACGCCCAAGGCGTCATCGACCAGTTCCTCGCCGACATCGAGATCTGGTCGCACCAGCGCTACGCCGACCCCGCCAGGCTCGTCCGCGACGAGCACGCCGGCTTCACCGCGCTCCGCGCCTGGGCCGAGCAGTTCTACCCCGTCGAATGACGGCGCCGGGTTCCGTCTCCATGAAAGGCAGAGGCCATGACCTCAGATCGCACATCGCCCATCCGCGTCTTCCAGGTGGCCACCGGCAATGTGGGCACCGAGATGATCCGGCGGATCGGCAGGCATCCCGACCTGGAGCTCATCGGCGTGCACTGCTACACCCCGGAGAAGATCGGGCGAGACGTCGGCGAGCTCGCGGGCGGCGACCCGATCGGGGTCGTGGCGACCGGATCGGTGGAGGAGATCATCGCCGCCGCGCCGGACGTCGTCACCTTCCACGGGGTGTTCCCGGACGAGGCCCTCTACGAGCGCGTGCTGGAAGCCGGCATCGACATCGTCACCACAGCGGACTGGATCACCGGGCACCACCGCGACCGGAACCATCCGCACCCGTCGGGCCGGCCCGTCAGCGAGGTCCTGGCCGACGCCTGCCGGCGCGGCGGCGCCACCTTCTACGGCACGGGCATGAACCCCGGCCTCTGCCAGATCCTGGGGGTCGTGCACTCCGCCGACGTCGCCGAGATCGAGAACGTCACCGTCATCGAATCGGTCGACGTCTCCTGCCACCACTCCGCCGCCACCTGGGTCGAGGTCGGCTACGGGCGTCCCGTCGACGACCCCGCGCTGCCCGCGATGCTGGAGAAGTACACGCGGGTGTTCGCGGACTCGATCTACATGATGGCCGACTGCTTCGACCTCCGGCTCGACGACGTCGCCTTCTCCTACGAGATGGGCGCCTGCACCAAGGACGTCGACCTCGGCTGGTACCGGCTGCCCAAGGGCTCGCTGGGCGCCAGCTACATCAAGTACCAGGGCGTCGTCGACGGCGTCCCGCGGATCGAGGCCCACCTCGAATGGCAGATGACCCCGGACACCGACCCCCGCTGGGACGTCAAGGGCTGCTACATCACCAAGATCCAGGGCGACCCCGTGATCTACAGCAAGCACATGATCCTGCCCAAGCCCGGCACCGACTTCTCCTCCCCCGAAGCCTTCGCCTCGATCGGCATGACCGTCACCGGGCTCCCCGCCCTCAACGCCATCAGAGCCGTCGTCGACGCACCTCCCGGCATCCTGACCAGCGCCGACATGCCGCTGCGCGGCTTCGCCGGCCGCTTCGCCGGCACGGCGAGCGGCTGATCGCCGCAAGGCGCGCCACGTCCGGCCTCCCCGCGAGCTCCGCTGCCCTCCGAGTGGCGAGCAGGTACGCATCATCGAACTCGGCTCAATCTGTGTACTCGGGCGCGGGCACCTGAGTACGAGCGCTCATGCGCCCGCTCGGCCCGGTCGGCCACTCTCGGGGGCATGGAGATGACTCGGAGGCCCGGACGAGAAGCGTGGAGCGAGGCCCGATCCGGTGCCGCGGCGTGGGCCCGCCGCCTGCTGTGGACGCAGGTCGCGGCGCTCGGAGTGCTGTGGCTGCTCCCGAACGCGACGGTGGCCGCCGTGGTGGTGAGGGACGGGATCCCCCATGACGGGAGCGCGGCCTGGCTGCTGATCCCGATGATCTACACGGCGCCGCTGCTCCTGCTCACCGTGCCCGGCGCCGTGCTGGCCGCGCGATGGCGTCCCGAGCGCCGCGGCGTCCACATCACGATCATGGCCTGGGAGTCCGTGTTCCTGGCGGCCTGCGCCCTGAGCCTGGTGCTCCCCCCGGTGAGAATGGCGCTCATGATGCTCGTCGCGATGCCTCCGGTGCTGGTCGTCGAGGCGCTCGCCGGCGCCGCCGTCCTGGTCATCCTGCTCCGGGTCCGGCAGGGCAGGTGACCGGATCGTCCGCAGGATCCCGCCGGCCTCACGCCTGGGTTAAGGTCCCTGCCATGGAAGCCGAGCATCCCCTTGTGCGGGAGGTCTTCCCTGAGCTCGTCACCGAGCTGGTGGCTTTGCTGGAGGAGGAGGGCGAGCGCGACCTCGTGCGAAGGGCATGCTCAACCTCGACGTCGTCAACGGGCGGATCATGTACGTCGAGGTGATCTACCGGCCGTCGCTGCATGACCGCCGACGGGACGAGGAGAGATAGTCGAGGCCCCCTAGTCACCGTGCCGCTGACCTCGGCGAAAACGTTGAGGCCGAGGTGGTTACCGCTTTCGGACGGTGTAGGTCAGGTGCGTCACCTTCGCGGAGGGCTCCGAGCGGACCTGCTCCAGGGCCACGCGGGCGGCGTCCACGCCCTCGAACAGGCGGATTCCGGCGCCGAAAAGCACGGGCGACAGCGCGATCGTGAACTCGTCGACCAGGCCGGCGTTCACGTACTGCAGGATCGTCGCGCCGCCGCCCGCGATGCGGACGTCGCGGTCGCCGGCGGCCTCGCGGGCCTGGTCGAGCGCCGTCTCGATGCCCTCGTCGACGAAGTGGAAGGTGGTCCCGCCCGGCCGCTCCCAGGGGTCGCGCTTCTCGTGCGTCACGACGAAGACCGGCGTGTGGAACGGCGCCTCCTCCGGCCACATCCGCTCGCCGGCGTCGAACATGCGCTTGCCCATCACGCTCGCGCCGGTGCGCTCGAACGTCTCCCGCACGATGTCGTTGTCGCGCCCTTCCTCACCGCCCCCGCCGAGCTTCAGGTTCTCGCGGAAGAACCGCTGCGGGAAGATCCACTGCTGCAGCTCCATCCACTGCCGCCCCATCAGCTCCTCGCTGGACTCGGGCGCGATGAACCCGTCCAGCGACATCGAGACGCTGAAGAACACCTTTCCGGCCATCAGTCCTCGGCTCCCTTCGAAACGATCTCGGTGATGTAGGCGGCCAGGTTGCCCAGGGTCTGCCGGCCGCCCTCGACGGCGTGGTACTTCTCGACCGCCTCGTCGCGCAGCTCCTTGGTGGGGAACACCGTGCGCATCTCGATCCGGGTCGCCGCGCCGTCGGGCGCGAACGTCAGGACCGACTCGAAGGCGTTCGGATCGCCGCGGGACTCACCGTGCAGCAGCGCGATCCGCTCCGGCGGGGCGATCTCGGTCCAGGAGATCCATTCCTGGAAGTCCGTCCCGTCCGGCCCGTGCATGACGAAGTCCCACTCCCCGCCCACGCGGAACTCGAACGCCCGCGTGGTGGTGGTGAACCCGTCCGGCCCCCACCACCGCGACAGGTGCCGCACCTCGGTGAACGCCTCGAACACCAGCTCGCGCGGGGCGTCGATGACCCGGGAGATCACGACCTCGCGGTCGGCCGTCGCGGATCGCGCCGGCGCTCCTCGTCCCGTCATTCGCTACTCCCCCTCCTGCCTTGCCTGCTTGAGGTCCTGCACGTAGGCGTCCAGGCGGTCGAAGCTCTCGTTCCAGAACCGCTCGAACCCGCCGGTCCACTCATGGACCGGCCGCAGCCCGCGGGCGTCCAGGCCGTACAGGCGCTGCTTGCCCGCCTTGCGGTCCCGCACCAGCCCGACCTCCCGGAGCACCCGCAGGTGCTTGGACGCCCCCGGCTGGGTCATGCCCAGTTCCCGGGCCAACTCGGTCACCGGCCGCTCGCCCGCCCGCAGCAGCACCAGGATCTCCCGGCGCTGCGGCTCGGCGATCGCGTTGAAGACGTCCGACGTCGTCGCTGCTCGTGCCATGACCGCAATCATATGCCCATATCGGCATGCGTCAACCGAGACGGACGGGAACCTGTGCAGGCTTCGCCTTCGGGGGTTCTGGAGGGGGCGGCGGTCAGGACGGCTGGACCTCGTCGAAGAGGGCGATGGCTTCGGCGGGGTCCGGGCTCACGAGGCGTTCGAGACCGGCCATCGTCATCGTCGCCCACCTGCCGGCCCGTGCCCACATCCGTTCCTCGAAGGCGCGGACGGCCTCGTCCAGATCTCCGGGACAGGTGGCGACGGCCTCGGCGAGTTCGGCGCCTTCCAGCATCGCGAGGTTCGCGCCCACCCCCAGAGGAGGCATCAGGTGGGCGGCGTCCCCCAGGAGCGTCACCCCAGGGACGTGGCCCCAGGTGTGGTGCGCGGGCAGGACGTAGAGGGGGCGATGGACGAAGGCAGTGCCGTGGTGGAGAAGCTCCAGGACGGGAGCGGCCCAGCCGTCGAACAGAGCCAGCAGGCTCGACCGCAGGGCCTCGACATCGGCCGGATCCAGATCCGCGTGCCAGTCCACCGGCGCGCGGAACTGGGCGTACACCTTCACGTGGCCGCCGCTGTTGCGCTGGGCGACGAGGGCGCGGTCGCGCCGTACACGGCCACGGAACCGTCGCCGACCAGGCGGGCGAGGTCGGGGTGGCGGGCGTCGACGTCGTCAAGGGAGGTCTCGACCGCGGTGACGCCGGTGTAGTGCGGTGTCGCGGGCGAGAGCGCGGGGCGGACCCGGGACCAGGCTCCGTCCGCGCCGACGACGAGGTCGAACGTCTCCTGCCGCCCGTCCGTGAAGTGGACCAGCACGCCGTCCCCGGGGACCGGCACCACCTCCGTCACGCGGCGTCCCCACTGGACGTCCAGGGGACCGAGCAGCAGGTCACGGAGCTGCCCGCGGTCGATCTCGGGATTGGCCCGGTCGTCCGGGCGGGGCCGCCAGTCGCGCAGGACGGTCCCGTCGGTGTCCAGGATGCGCATGGCCTGCCCCTCGGGACGCGACAGGGTCTCGAACTCCGCCAGCAGTCCCGCCTTGTCCAGCGCGAGCTGGCCCAGTCCTTCGCGCAGGTCCAGCGTGCCGCCCGGGGGACGTGCGTCGGGGGCGGGATCGCGTTCCAGGACGGTGACGGGGTGCTCGTGGCGGTGCAGCACGCGGGCGAAGGTCAGCCCCGCGGGCCCGGCCCCGACCACGGCGATACGGCGTCTCATGTCGATACACTGTTTTGATCTCGTACGCTGTATCGCAACTGTACGGTGTAGGCATGACTGTGTGGGACCGCCCGGAGCCGCCGACCCGCCCCGCCCCGCTCGACCGGGAGCGGATGGTCGCCGCCGCCATCGCGCTCGCCGATGAGGGCGGGCTGGAGGCGGTGTCGCTGCGCAAGGTCGCCGCCCGGCTGGACACCGGCCCGATGCGGCTGTACGGGTACATCTCGTCCAAGGAGGAGCTGTTCGACCTCATGCTGGACGAGGTCTACGGCGAGATCCTCCCCGAGGAGCGGCCCGGTGACTGGCGGGAGGCGCTGCGCGACCGCGCCCACCGCACCAGGGAGGCCGCCCTCCGCCACCCATGGCTGGCCGACCTGCTCGGCGGCCGTCCGACCCTGGGCCCCAACGCCCTCGCCGTGGCCGAGGCCACGCTGGCCGCCCTCGACGGCGTCGCCGACCTCGACACCGTCACGCGCTCCGTCGAGACCGTCAGCGCCTACCTCACCGGCGCGATCAGGCGCGAGATCGCGAACCTGCGCGCCGAGCGCGCCACGGGCCTGTCCAAGCGCGACTGGCAGCGCGCCGCTGGCCCGCATCTGAGCAGGATGCTGGACACGGGCCGGTTCCCGGCGCTGGCCAGGTTCGTGCACGACGGCACGGAGGTGGACGCCGAGACGTCCTTCGCGACCGGGCTGGACTGGGTGCTCGACGCCGTCGCCGCCAAACTCGCCCCTCCGCCGGCGTGACCCCCGGCTCCCGCCGAAGGTGGGCGAGGCCGGCGCCGGGTCCGGATGTCACCGGACGGCCGCGACGACCACCTCGACGGCGCGGCCGTCCGGGTCGTGCAGGACGTGCCGCCCCGGCTCCAGCGTCGGCGTCGCCCCGGTGGTGAAACCCAGGCGCAGTCCGCCGGTCGGCTCGCGTGCGCCGGCCGGGTAAAGCTCGAACACCATGCCGTCGTCCAGGACGGCGGCGTAGTGGGCCGGACCGGAACCATGCCGTTCCGGGTGCAGGCGCAAGCCGAGCCCGGCGTAGAACGCACGGCACTCCTCGAGCCGGTCGGTGTAGATCACGGTCAATGTGCAGCGCATGGGGTCCTTCCGGATGCGGTGCCGTGTCGATGCGGAAACGGGGTCCGGTGCCTGAACAGGCCGTCCACCCCGGCGGCGATCAGTGCGCGGGCGCGCTCCGCGGCCTCGTCCGGCCGCCCGTCCAACTGCACGTCGAGTTTCACTGACCGATCTCCGTTCCGCGCGGCGCCGAGGGTTCGCCGGCCCGATCGTCCACGACGCTGGTTCCGGGCTGACAGGACGTCTACATCAGGAAGCGCGCAGAATTCCAGAATCAGGTGGCGACGAGTTGTCGGATCCGGGCCGGGTCGTTCGTAGCCAGGGTGAGAGGCTGCCCGCGAGGGCGCAGTCACGACCACAGGAGATGCCGACGATGACGCACCCGCAGACCAAGGTCCACCGAATCTTCGAGCTCATCGAGCCGATCGCCACCGTCACCTTCTCCGAGGTGCCGAACGAGGCTTTCCTCGCCCTCGGCATGCGCGACTACTGGGACGGATACTTCGCCGGCCGGGCCGCGCCGCTGGGCCTGGCGCCGGCCGAGGTGGTGCACGCGGTCTTCTACAACTTCGCCGACGGCGAGGTGGCGCGGCACATCCCGTGGGTCTGGGGGAAGACCACCCCGCAGGAGGCGATCGCCGTGCGCGAGCGCGGCAGCGCCGCCGCGCTGCGGCAGATGATCGGGGAGCTCGCCGACTCCCCCGGCCTGGCGCGGGCCGCCGACCTCGCCACGCGGGCAGCGGTCAGCGCGCCGAAGGAGGGCCGGGTGCTGTACGCCGGGCTCCGGGCGCTCGACGTGCCCCAGGCGCCGGTGCCCAGGCTCTGGCACGCGACGACGCTGCTGCGGGAGCACCGCGGGGACGGCCACAACGCCGCCCTCGTCGCGCATGGCATCGGCGGCACCGAGGCCCACGTCCTCCTCGCTCTCTCCCTCGGGATGAGGGCGGAGGAGTTCGGCCGGCTCCACCACCTGCCCAAGGCGCACCTGGCCGCCGTCGTCGACGGGCTGCGCGGGCGCGGCCTCGTGGACGCCGACGGCGGGTTCACCGAGGCCGGCCGGCGGACCAAAGAGCGGATCGAGGCTCTCACCGACGAGCTGGCGACGCCGCCCTACGACGTACTCGGCGCCGACGAACTCGACGAGCTGATCGCGGAGCTCGAGCCGATCGCCGCCGCGGTCCAGGCCGCCGACGGCTGAGCGGCGAGCGCCGCCGACGTTGAGCCGACTCTCTCCTTAGGGCCCTGACCGGCACAGCACGGGCACCCCTCCAGCAGCGGGAGTCTCGCAGCGGCTCCATGGCACGGGTGGAACGGGCTGGAACGCCGTCATGGAACCGGGCTGGAACGCCTTCTGGGTGACAGGTCCGGCGGGAAGGCGCCCCCGGATCGGGAGATCCGTGGAGGAGCCCATGGCGGAGTCGGCGCGCAAGCCGAGCAGCGAGGCCCCGGTGCCGTGCGGCGCGGGCACGAGCGCACGGGTGCTCATGGCCCCGCCGGACGGCACCGACGACGTCCTGCGGGTGTTCTACCGGACGGTCCGCGCCGGTCAGGAGCGGCTGGCCGGCGGCGGGGGGCCGTTCGGCTTCGATGTCACCGTCGCCCTGCTGGTCGACGACCTGATCGACGCCTACCGGTGCGACGCGGTCGTCGAGACCGGCTGCCACCTCGGGGACACCGCCTCCTACCTGGGGCGCCGCTACCCCGGCCTGCCGGTCATGACGTGCGACATCGACCCCTGGTACGCGCGGTTCACCGCGCACCGGGTGCGCGACCTGCCGAACGTCACGGTCACCTGCCAGGACTCCCCCGCCCTGGTCGCGGACGCGGCGGACGCGTTCGACCGGCCCCTCTACTTCCTGGACGCGCACTGGGGCGCGTGGCCGCTGCCGCGCGAGCTGGCGGCGATCCGCACCGGTGTCGTCCTCATCGACGACTTCGACATCGGGCACCCGCGGTTCGGCCACGACGCCTATGGCGGCGTCTCCTGCGGGCCGGACGTGCTCGCGGCGATGACGCCCCCTCCCGCCCGGTACTGGACGCCCGTGCCCGGAGCCGAACGCCGGCTGCCGTGCCTCCAGGTCGGCCGCCGCGCCGGCGTCGGGCTCCTCGTGGCCGGTCTCGACGGCCGCCCGCTGGACGAGCACCCCGCGCTGACCGGCCACGCCCTCACCACCGAGGAGATCCGATGAACGGCACCGCGCCCGCGATCACCTGCACCGATCCGCTCGCCGACCTCGGCGGCCTGCCCTTCGTGGACGACGGGTTCCGCTCGCGGCGGCTGCTGGCGGCGGCCGCGGCGGCCCGGCACGTCCTGGCCGAGCGGCAGGGCCGGACCCGGGGACTGTCGGAGCGGACGCTGGAGGGCTGGCTCGCCCCGGCGCGGGCGCTGACGCTGGTCGACGGGCCGGCGATGCCCGCCCGGCCGCTCACCCGGATCCAGCGCGGCCAGGTCGCGCAGGCCCGCGCCGGCCTCGCCGCCGCCGTCCCGGCGTGGCGGCCGCTGCTGGACCTGCCGGTCCGGTACGCGCTGCTGGACCCCGACGGCGGCGCGATCTCCGCCTCGTCCAAGGCGTGGCCGCAGCACGTCCTGCTGGCCCGCGCCGCCTTCGACTCGCCGCTGGAGGTCCGCGAGCAGCTCCTCCACGAGACGGCGCACCAGTGGCTCTACCTGATCGAGGAGGTGTGGCGGCTCCAGCGGCCCGGTGCCCCCCGCCGCACGCTCCCGTCCGGCACCGCGGACCGCTCGCCGGCCGAGGTGCTGGGCGCCGCGCACGTCGCGACCGCACTGACGCGCATGTACCGCGCGTGCGGCGACGCGCCGCCCGGCCGCCTCGCGCACCTGGCGGTGTACCGGGCCGGCTGCCTGGACCTGCTCGACCGGGCCGCCGCCGACCTGACCGACATCGGACGCGCGTTCGTCCGCCGACTGCAGGAGACCGCATGACCCTCACAGCACCCGCGCCCGCGCCCGCGCGGCGCCCCGAGCGCTTCGCGCCGTTCGCGGCCTGGGGCAGCCCGCTCTACGTCGCCGACATCGCCTCGGCGGGCGAGCGCCTGCCCGCCTTCCGCGACCTCATCCTGGAACGCACCGGCACCGATCCCGAGGCGTCCAACTTCGGGGTCATCACCGCCACGAAGGCCAACCAGGACATCCTGCAGTGGGACGACCCCGTCGTGGACTGGTTCAAGGGCCGGATCGTCGACGCCGTCAGCGCGCTCACCCGCGCCACCCTGGGCGAGGCCGCCGACGAGGTCGCCCAGGAGGTGATCGCCGAGGCGTGGACGGTGGTCTACGCCGAGGGCGGCAGCCTGCGCCCGCACACCCACCACGACTCCGCCTGGTCCGGGGTGTTCTACGTCGAGTCCGGCGACGGCGGCGACACCGGCGAGGCCGGGTACCTGCAGCTGCTGGACCCGCGGCCCGCCGCGGTGGCCCGCTTCGCCTCCCAGGGCGTCTACCGGGTCGAGCCGGTGCCCGGCCGGATGGTGGCTTTCCCCGGCTGGCTGCCGCACTCGGTGCAGGCCACCCTCACCGGCGGCGGACGGCGCATCTGCGTCGCCTGGAACGTCGCCTACGACAAGGACTGGGCGGGCATGTCATGACCGCCTCCACGCTCATCGAGCCCGGCGCGGCCGGCTCCCCGCCCGTCCGGCTGCTGTGGGGGACCAGCGTCCTCGTCGGCAACGTCGACCTGGACGGCATCGTCCGGCCGGGCCTGACGGCCGCGGCCCCGCCCGGCGCCGCCGGCGGCGCCGCCTGCCGGGAGGTCGCGGCGGACGAGGTCCTGGACGACCCGCGCGGCCTCGCCCGGCTGTTCGCCGAGGCGATGGACGCGGCGGCCGGCCGCGCGGGCGCCGCCGGCGCGGTGGACGTCACCGTGCAGGTCTGGGAGGCCGGCCACGGCGTCCCCGCGGAGGCCCGGCCCGCCGAATGGGCGGGCTGGTGCTACCTCGCCGCGACCCCGGCGCCCGCCGCCCACGAGTCGGGATGCCTGGCGCTGGCCGACCCCCGGCCCGCCAGCGACCAGACGGCCGTGCCCGGCCTGCCCTGGGGCCGGGCGGTCCTGGCCCGCCCCGCGCGCGGCGTCATGGTCGTCGCCCCCGGATGGCTCACCACCTCGGTCGTTCCCGTGGAGAACGGCCAGCGGCTCATCGTCGCGATCGCTGCTTCGGCCCGGTAACACCGCCGGACCGAACGTCCAGAAAGGAAACGCACCATGGCACAGCCCACCGAACGCGCCGCCACCAGCCTGCGGCTGGCCGGCCCGGCGCTCGGCCTCGGCCTCGAGGAGACCGACGTCGACGCCTACCTGGAGGCCGCCCGCTCCGGCGCCATCATCCCCGAGACCAGCTGCGACAAGGGGATGCAGGACAACCACGCGCTGCGCACAGCGACCAGGACCAGCCTCCCGGCCGCCGAGCTGCAGTCGGCCTGACCGGCCCGTTCTCCGACGGCCCCGGTCCCATCGCGCGACGATGGGACCGGGGCCCTCCCACGTCCGCCGCGCAGAGAGGTGACCACCGTGAACGCCGATCCAGGGAGCAGCCGGTGAGGACCACCCCGCACCTCCCCCGCCGACTGGCCGGGGCCCTCGCCCTGGCACGCGGGAACCCGGCATGGAGGCGCTACTTCGCGGCCCGCTGGGTCTCGGTGACCGGGTCGACGGTCGCGCCGATCGCCGCCGCCTACGCCGTGCTGGGCATCGGCGGCGGCGCCACCGGGATCGGCCTCGTCCTGGTGGGCGGCCCGATCGTGTTCATGGCGATGTCCCCGGTCGGCGGCGTCGTCGCGGACCGGTACCCGCGCCGGACGGTGCTGGCCTGCTGCCAGTACGCCAGCGCCGCCGTCCAGGGCACCGTGGCCGTCCTGGTGCTGACCGGGTCGGCGTCGGTGCCGTCGCTGGCGGCCTTGCAACTACTCCAAGGCGCCATCGTGGCGTTCTTCGGTCCCGCCGCGCGGGGCCTGCTGCCGCAGCTGGTGGACAAGGAGGCGCTGCCCGACGCCAACGGCCTGGCGCAGATCTCGAACAACATGGTCGCGATCGGCGGGCCGCCGATCGCCGGCGTCGTGATCGCCTTCAGCGGCCCCGGCTGGGTGCTGGCGTGGGACGCGGCCTCGTTCCTGCTGTCGGGCCTGCTGTTCGGCGGCCTGGCGGTGCCGCCCGTCCGGCCGCGTCCCGCCGCCCGCTTCCGCACCGAGATCGCCGAGGGCTGGCGGGTGCTCGTCGGCCTGCGCTGGGTCGCGGCCATCGCGCTGCTCTCGGCGACGTCCTCGGGCCTGTGGGCGGCCTCGATCACCGTGCTCGGGCCGGTGTGGGCGGCCGACCGCTATGACGGGGCGGTGACCTGGGGGCTCTTCGGCAGCGCGCTGGGCGCGGGGCTCGCCGTGGGGTCGATCACCGCGGTGCTGGTCCGCCCGCAACGCCCCGGCCTGGTCTGCTGCCTGGTCATGCTGCCGGAGGCGGCGCTGCTGGGCGCCATGGCCGCGGGGCTGCCGTTCCCGCTGGTCGCCGCCGCCGCCGTGGTCTGCGGCGCCGGGGGCACGCTGGAACTGGTCGTGTACCAGTCGGCGCTGGGCGCGTGGCTGCCCGAGGAGCACATCAGCCGCGTCCAGTCCTTCATCGCCCTCATCGGCACCGTCCTGGTGCCGGTCGCGATGGTCGGCGCGGGCCCCGCCGCCGAGCTGCTGGGCACGCCGGTCGTCCTCGGCGGCTGCGCGGCCGTCGCGCTGCTGGCCGCGGCCGCCGCGTACAGCGTTCCCGACGTCCGCGCGCTGCGCGCCGCGCCCCGGCCCGTGCCGGTTCCGGTCACATCCGACCGGGCCGCGGACTGAACCCGGGCGGGATCGTCGCCGTGCCCTAGACGTCAGCGGTCTCGCACCGGGGGTAGGGCTGTGAGGACATCGCCAGGGCCGCGTCCGGTCGTCGCAAGCAACGGCGACCTGGACGACGGCGGTACGGAAACCGGGACGGCGGCCTTACTGGCGGCCGAACACGCGCTGCTGGTGGACGGCGACCCGTGGACGGCCCGCGGCCGCTTCGCGGCGGCCTACCGCCAGGCGGAACGCGGCGGCGACCCGGAGATGCTGGCCCGTGCGGCGCTCGGCCTGGGCGGGCTCTGGGCGCAGGAGCAGCGCACCGTGGCGGACGCGGCGGCGACCCGGACCCGGCAACGCGCGGCGCTGGGCCGCCTGGACCCCCGGTCCGTGCTGGCGCTGCGCCTGCGCATCAGGCTGACCGCCGAGCAGGCGTACCGCACCGGAGAGCCCGGCCCGATGCTCGCGCGGGTCGCCGAGGCCCGCGCTTCCGGGGACGGCGTGGCGCGAGTGGAGGCCCTCACGCTGGCGCACTACTGCGCCATGGGCCCCGGGCACGGGCCGCTGCGGCTGGAGCTGGCCCAGGAGCTGATCGGCGAGGCGTCCGGGACGGGCCGTCCCGGCGACCTGCTGGTGGGTCTGCTGCTGCACACCGTCGACCTCTTCCTCGACGCCCACCCGCACGCCGCCCGCAGCCTGGCGGAGCTGCGGGAGCATCTCGCGATCCATGACCATCGGGCCGTCCGGGCCGTGGTGGAGGTGATCGAGGTGATGCTCGGCATCCGCGCGGGCCGGCTCGCGGCGGCCGGCGCCCTGGCCGACGAGCGGGCCGAGCGCGGCGCCACGGCCGCGGGCGTCAACGCCCGGGCGTGGTACGGCGGGCAGCTCGGCACGATCCGCTGGTTCCAGGGCCGCATCGCCGAACTCCGGCCCATGCTGTCGGACCTGGTGGACTCGCCCACTCTCAGCGAGACCGACTACTCCACGTACGCGTCCCTGGCGCTCGCCGCGGCCTCGGGAGGCGACCGCCCCCTGGCCACGAGCATGCTCGCCCGACTGAGCGGCCGCGGTCTGGCGGCCCTTCCGCAGGCGGCGACCTGGCTGCTGACGATGTACTGCGTGACCGAGACGGCCTGGCTGCTCAGGGACCCCGCGGTCGCGGTCGAGGCGGCGGCCCTGATGGCGCCGTACGCCCGCCTCCCGGTGATCGCGGGGCACGGGATCACCTGCCTGGGCTCGCTGCACCACTGCCTGGGGACGGCCGCGCTGGTCACCGGCGACGCGGACGCCGCCGCCGGGCACCTGCGCGCGGCCCTCCAGGAGAACCTGTCGCTCGGGCACCGGCCCGCCACCGCGCTGTCGAGGGCCCGTCTCGCCCAGGCGCTCGCGCTCCCGGGCAGGTCGCAAGACCTGGCCGAAGCCGACGCAGAGCTGGCCGCAGCGGTGAAAGAGGCCGCGGAACTGCACATGCCGCTGCCGCCCGGCACCGAACGAGGCACCGTACGCCTCCAGGACGGCGCCGCCGACGCACCCGACGCACCCGGCGCACCCGGCGCACCCGGCCGAGCGGCGCCGGTGGTGTGCCGGCGCGACGGCAGGCGCTGGCACATCGAGCTGGGTGGGCGGACCGCAACCGTCGACCACTGCGTGGGCCTGGAGCACTTGGCGGTGCTGATGGCCAACCCGGGCCAGGAAATACCCGCGGTCGAACTCGCGGCCGGGCAGGGCGCGGCGAGCCCTGTTCCGGCAGGACAGCCGCTGCTGGACGAGGCCGCGAAACGGCAGTACAAGAAGCGGCTGGCCGAGTTGCAGGACCAGGCCGACCGTGCCGACCTGGCCGGCGATCCGGACCGCGCCGCAGAACTCCTGCGCGAGCGGGACTGGCTCATCGCGGAGCTGGCGTCGGCGACGGGTCTGGGCGGCCGAACGCGCCGGTTCGCCGACGACGAGGAACGAGCCCGGATCGCCGTCGGGAAGGCGATCCGGCGTGCCCTCGACCGCGTCGCCGCCGCCGACCCGGCCCTCGGTGCCGAGCTGCGCGCACACGTGCGGACCGGGTCGCGGTGCTGCTACCTCGGCCCCCGAGCAGAACCCCGTCAGCGTGCGGCGCCCTGGCGGGCTCACCGTGACATGAGGCGCACCATCACCTGACGCCCGGCTCCTGTGCGGTCATCGCGCGGCGCCGCCCTCGGCGGGTTCCGTCTCGTCCGCGACCGCGGCGGGTGTGCTCTCGGGACCGCGAAGGGCGATGGAGAAGAACAGGACGCCCATGATGGCCGCGCCTGCCCACATGGCCTGCTGCCAGCCGTCGACGAAGGACTGCCGGGCCGCGTGGATCAGGTCCTGTGCGTGCGGACCTGCGCTGCCCGCCGCCTCGACGGCGTTGGCGACGCCTTGCCGGGCGGTGTCCGCGGCGCCCTGAGGGACGCCGTGCAGCCTCTCGTCGATGGCGTCGCGGTAGCCGGCGGACACGAGGGCGCCGAGCAGCGCGACGCCGAGCGCGGTGCCGAATTCGCGGGTGACGTCGTTGAGGGCGGAGGCGACGCCCTGCTTCTCGCGCGGCAGGGAGGCGGTGATGGCCTCCGTGGACGGGGTCATCGACAGGCCCATGCCGAGGCCCATGGCGAGCAGGCCGGGCAGGAGGGGCGGATAGCCGCCGCCGGCGGAGACGAACAGGGCCATGAGCGCCATGCCGGCGCCGGCCGCCCCGATGCCCACCGCCATGGTCGCGCGGGCGCCGATACGTGCGGCGAGCGCGGGGGCCAGGCCGGAGGCCGTCATCATCATGACGGCCATCGGCATCATCGCGACCGTGGACAGCAGGCCCGACCAGCCGAGCACGGCCTGGAAGAACGGGAAGAGGACCACGCCGATGCCCGCCTGGACGCCGAAGACCACCAGCAGCGTCATCGAGCCGCCCGCCAGGCCCCTCTTCCGGAACAGCCGCACGTCCAGCAGCGAGGCGTCGCGGCGGTGCAGCTCCCAGGCCACGAAGCCGATGGCGGCGATGAGGCCGACGGCGAGCCCGATCAGCGTCGCGGGGGCGGTCCAGCCGCGTTCGGGGCCTTCCTGCAGGACGAAGATGAGCCCGACCGCGGCGACCGCCGAGGCCGCCGCCCCGGCCGTGTCGAAACGGTGAGCGGAGGTTTCGCGGGAGTTGGGAACCGATGTCAGCGTCATGGCCAGCGCCGCGAGGACCAGGACCGCCGGCAGGGCGAACAGCCAGCGCCAGTCGGCGACGTCGACGAGGAGCGCGGCCAGGAACATGCCCAGGACGCCGCCGCCTCCGGCGACACCGGTCCACACCCCGATCGCCTTGCCGCGACGTTCTTCGGGGAAGGTCGAGGTGATGACGGCGAGCGTGATCGGCATGATCATCGCGGCGCCGGCGCCGCCGGCCACGCGCGCGGCGAGCATCACCTCCGCCGTCGGGGCCAGGCCCGCGACGACGGTGGCGATGCCGAAGACGCCCAGGCCGGCGACGAGCATGGGCTTGCGGCCCAGCCGGTCGCCCAGGGCGCCGAGCGGCAGCAGCAGCGCGGCCAGGGCGAGGGTGTAGACGTTGATGATCCACAAGATCGTGCTCTGGGAAGCGCCGAATTCCACGGCCATGTGGGTCTGCGCGACGTTGAGCCCGGTCACCGAGGCGATGACCGCCATCAGGGCGAGGGACACGGCGATCAGGATCGTGCGCAGCCGGCGCGCGTCGGGGACGTCTCCGCCGCCGGCCGGTGCGGCCTGCGCGGTCTGGTTCATGCTCATGGGTTCCTCTCGAAACGGGCGTGCCGAGTCGGCGCCGGAGCAGTGCCGGTCGCCGAGCGAAGGAGGAGGTCGGCGCCCGGGCATGGCCTCGGGCGTCGCGGACCGTCCGCAGACGACGCTAAGGCCGGCTTGCATTTCAGGCATACGATGTTGCCTATGACGCAAGAAGATGGAGATCTGGACAGCCTCGTACGCAAGCGCATCCGCGCCTTGAGGGTGGCGCAGGGCTGGTCCCTGGAGGAGCTGGCCGGCCGCGCGCACCTCAGCCAGTCCTCGCTGAGCCGCATCGAGAACGGCCGGCGCCGCCTCGCGCTGGACCAGCTGGTCACCCTCGCCCGCGCGCTGGACACCACGCTGGATCAGCTGGTGGAGACCGCCACCGACGACGTGGTCACCAGCCCGACGATCGACAGCGTCCACAACCAGATGCGCTGGACCATCAAGGCCAGCCCCGGGATGAGCGTGGTGCGGCAGCGCATGACCGAGCCACCTCACGAGAACCCGGCGCGCATGCGCGCTCACCCGGGGCACGAATGGCTCGTCGTCCTGTCCGGCACGGCGGTCCTCATGCTCGGCCACAGCCGCATCCGCCTCGAGACGAACCAGGCGGCCGAGTTCCCCACGATGACGCCGCACGCCATCGGAGCGGACTCGGGCCCTTGCGAGATCCTGGGCATCTTCGACCGCGACGCCCGCCGCGGCCACCAGCGCGACGCCGGCGGCGGCAGCGCTCAGCGCGCTCCCGAATGATGGCGGGGCCACGTCACGGCCTGCGCAGCGGCGGCCTCTTGCGCCTCGGGCAGCGACAACGGCCAACGTCTTGCCTGTACGGCAAGGTTTTGTGCCGGAGACGCATGACCGTCTTAGTGTGAAGAGAATGAACCGACCACACACGCACGCCACCCACCATGGCCCTTCGCACGATCACCACCACGACCACGGATCCGACGGCCTGGCGGAGATCCTCGACCTGGACGCCGAGGTCCTCGCCGAACACACCGCGTCCATCACCGCATGGCTGCCGCTGCGGAGCAGCCCACGCCGCATCGTGGACCTGGGCTGCGGCACGGGCGCGGGGACCTTCGCCCTCCTCGACCGCTTCCCCGACGCGCACGTCACCGCCGTCGACGCGTCCGCCGAACACCTTCAGCGCCTGCACACCAAGGCGCGCGCCCGCGGCGTCGACGAGCGCGTGCGCACCGTGCGGGCCGACCTCGACGAAGCCGTCTGGCCCGACCTCGGCTCACCGGACCTGGTATGGGCGTCGGCCTCGATGCACCACATGGCGAACCCCGACCACGCGCTGCGCGCCGTCCACGACGCCCTCGCGCCCGGCGGCCTGTTCGCCGTCGTCGAACTGGCCGGCCACCCCCGCTTCCTGCCCGAGAACGCTCCCGAGGGCAGCCCCGGCCTGGAAGAACGCGCCCACGCCGCCGCCGACCGCCTCCAAGCCGAGCACATGCCCCACCGCGGCGCCGACTGGGGCCCGATGCTGGCCGCCGCCGGCTTCACGGTCGAGGGCGAACGCACCATCACCGTGGACATCGCAGGCGCGCGGAGCGAGGTGATCGGCCGCTACGCCCTCGGTGTCCTACAGCGCATCCGCGACGCCGTCGCCGGCACGCTCTCCCCCGAGGACCTCACCGCGCTCGACCGGCTCCTCGACACCGGCGGCCCGCACGGCATCCTGCGCCGGGACGATCTGGCGGTGCGCACCGAGCGCACCGTCTGGGCGGCCCGCCGCGTCAGCCGCGAGGGAACGCGGCCCACGCGGTGATGGCGAAGCCGTCACCGTCCTTGCGGACCTCGGCGGCTCCGTGCCCTGGCCAGTGGGCCGGGATGGCGCAGTTCGGTGTTCCAGCCGACGTGGTCGTAGTGGATGTGCGTGTTGACGACGACGTCGACGTCCTCCGGCGCGACGCCGGCCTCGCGCAGGCGGGCCGGATAATCCGTCCTCAGCCCGGCGAACTGCGGGATCTGCGGGCGCTCCCGGTCGTTCCCGACCCCGGTGTCCACCAGGATGGTCTTTCCCTCAGGCGCGGCGGAGGGTCCGCAGGCCCTGGTCGGGCCGCCAGAGATCCATGACCATGGCGGGGCCCTCGATCCGGGTGAGGACGACCTCAGCGATGTCCGCCGTGAAGAAGTGGGACTCGCTGAAGGAGTCCGGGGCCAGCCCCCGCGCGGTCAGCATCGCGCCGATCCGCTCGCGGTCGGCGACCTCCACCGCGCGGCCGGTCACCTTCGCGTCGCCCGGCGCCGTCGCGGGGTCGTCGGCGCTCAGGATGACCGGCGGCCCGTGCAGCGCGAAGCGCGGGTCGCGCTGCAGGTCCCGGGCCTTCAGCGCGCCGGGCATCGACCCGAACCACAGGTCGTCCCCGACGAAGTACGCCTCGATGCCGCTGACCCGCGGCGTACCGTCCTTCCGCAGCGTCGCCAGGGTCTTGTGCTTGTGCGCCTCGAAAGCGTCCCTGACCTGGGCGGCGAACTCCGGCGCCGATTCGGCGACCTCATGCCAGCGGGCCAACGAGCCCTCCCATCCATCGCATCCGTCACAGGAGGCGCCCAGCCTGCCATCCGGGTCCGACAATCCGACGCGGGGCGCTCCCCCCGCACGGCATGCCGGCCCGATTCGCGTCTTCCCCTCGGCTCGGATAAGACGCGCACAAGCATTTCCTTGGCGAAAATCGCCGATAAGTGTGCGGCAAGGCCACGCAAGCCGACCCGGCCGCTCATGAAATTCGGCCGAGGCCATTCGACGGCATTACCAGAAGCCCTGCCGCCGCACTCAGAGGCTCCCCGGGAATCCCGCGGGCATGAGATGACCCACTCAGTTCAGGCGGGGCCTGGAGGAGAGGTGCTCGCCGACCTGGTTGACCAGGAGGGTCATCTCGTAGCTGATCTGGGCGGGGTCGACGTCGGCGCTGCTCAGCACGGTCAGCGACGCGCCCTCGCCGGCCGCGGTGACGAAGAGGAAGGCGTCGCTCATCTCGATGATCGTCTGATGGACCTCGTTCGCGCCGAACTGGAGCCGCGCGCCCCGCGCGAGGCTCTGCAGCCCGGCGGCCAGGGCGGACAGGTGTTCGGCGTCGTCGGGGGTGATGCCGGAGGACGCCCCCATCAGCAGGCCGTCCGCGGACTGCACGACGGCCCTGGTCACCTGGGGTACGCGTTTGACGAACCCGTCGATCAGCCAGTCCAGCCGGTCGGTCGACGCGTCGCGCGGTGTCATGTGGCTTCTCCTCCTGGGCGGTTGACGCGGTGACATCGTGCCACCCCGCGCACCCGCCCTCAGCCAAATCCACCAGAGTGTGAAATATGACCCGAAAACGCCGCGCAAGATCAAAGTGATGGCTATGGTGTCACGGACCTCGTCCCGACCGGACCGTCACCGACGCTTGAGAGAAACGAACATGAATGAGCTGAACAGCCGCGTCCGCCCCGCTCACCTCCGTTGCGGCCAGTGAGGGCCGCGCGCCGGCGCTCGTTCCGGTTGTCGCTGTACGGCATGCTCGTCGTCCCGGTCGTCTCGCTGATCACGCTGTGGGTCTTCGCGGCGCAGAGCACCGCGTCCGAAGCGCTCCACCAGCGCAACATCGACACCGCCAACGAGGTCTACGGCGACGCCGTGCAGCCGATGCTGGTGACCGTCGCCCAGGAGCGCCAGGAGTCGGTGGTGTGGCTGGCCGGCCGCGGCCGGCTGCCGCGCACGTCGCTGGACGCCGTCCGCAAGAAGGTCGACGGGACGATCGTCCAGATGAACAAGGCCGCGGACTCCGGCAGGTTCCGCGGCACCCTGACCGGGCCGATGAAGCAGCGGCTGTCGGTGCTGATCGGCAAGCTCAACACGATCGCGAAGGTCCGCGGCGAGGTCGACTCCGGCGCGCTGACCAAGCTCGACGCGTTCAACGCCTACAACGACATCATCGACTCCCACTTCCGGTTCATCTACCTGCTGGTCGCCGACAACGGCTACCAGCAGGCGTACCACCTGACCGGCATGTCGCGGGCGATCGAGCTGAGCGGCCGGGAGGCGACGCTCGTCGGCGGCGTCCTCGTCGGCGGCGGCAAGATGACCCCCGCCGAGTACGCCGCGATCAACCAGCTGGTGTACGAGCGGCGCTACCTGGAGACGACGAGCCTGTCGGACTTCACGCCCGCCAACGGCGCCCCCTTCCGGCAGGCGCTGGCCTCCCCGCCGGCCACCGCCTTCACCTCGGTGGAGGACCGCATCCTCGCGGCCGGTCCCAAGGGCCGGCTGACGATCCCGCCCGCCACGTGGGAGCAGGAGTCGAAGGGGTTCATCGGCGCGCTGGACGGCGCGCTGCTGAAGTCCCGGACCGTGCTGGCCGGCGACGCCAAGAAGACCTCGGACCGGACGCTGTGGCGGCTCGGCCTCGTCGGGGGCCTCGGGCTGGTCGCGGTCCTGCTGACGCTGTTCCTCGTGATCCGGTTCGCCCGCCGCATCGGCCGCGACCTGCTCGGCCTGCAGAGCGCCGCGCGGACGCTGGCGGAGGAGCGGCTGCCGGGCCTGGTCGGCAGGCTCAGCCGCGGGGACGAGGTGGACGTGGCCGTCGAGGCGCCGCCGCTCGAGGTCGGCAAAACGGCCGAGGTGGCCAACGTCGCCGACGCGTTCTCCAGCGTCCAGCGCACCGCGGTCGCGGCCGCCGTCGGCCAGGCCGACCTGCGCAAGGCGGTCAACCAGGTGTTCCAGAACATGGCCCGGCGCAACCAGTCGCTGCTGCACCGCCAGCTGGCCATGCTCGACACGCTGGAGCGCAAGGCGTCCGACCCGGAGGCGCTCGCCGACCTGTTCGCCATCGACCACCTGACCACCCGCATGCGGCGGCAGGCCGAGGGCCTGGTCATCCTGTCCGGCGCCGCGCCCGGCCGCGGCTGGCGCCACCCCGTCGGCATCGTGGACGTGCTGCGCGGCGCCGTCGGCGAGATCGAGGACTACTCCCGCGTGGACGTGGTGACCTCGGCGCAGGAGGGGATCGTCGGCGCCGCGGTCGCCGACGTCATCCACCTGATGGCCGAGCTGATCGAGAACGCCGCCGCCTTCTCGCCGCCGAACACGCCGGTCGAGGTGGACGCCGGGCTCGTCGGGCAGGGCTTCGTGGTGGAGATCCAGGACCGCGGCCTCGGCATGGCGCCCGAGAAGCTCGCGGCCATCAACCGGCGGCTGTCCCGCGAGCCGGAGTTCGACCTGGCCGACGGCGACCAGCTCGGGCTGTTCGTGGTCACCAGCCTGGCGTACCGGCACGGGATCAGGGTGGTGCTGGAGCCGAACGCCTACGGCGGCATCAAGACGATCGTGCTGCTGCCGCACTCGCTCGTGGTCCCCGCGGACAGGATCGGCCGGGACGCCCCCGAGGACGCCCGCGCCGCGGACGCGCCCGGCGCGGACCCCGCCCACGCGAACGCCCCGGCCATGGCGGCCGCCCACCCCGGGCCGCAGGACCCGGGCGCCTACCCGGCGCAGCCCGCCGCAGGGACCGGCGGGTTCACCGGAACCGGCCCGTTGCCCGTCACCGGAACCGGCCCCGTGCCCGTCACGGGTACCGGCCCCATTCCGGTCACCGGGACCGGGCCCCTGCCGGTCGCCGGGCACGTCCCGCCGGGCCACGCGCAGGACTCCGGCGGACGGCACCGGTTCGGCGGAGAGGAGCCGGGCCCCGGAGAGGGACCGTCCGCTCCCCCGCCCGCCGCCCCGCCGCCTCCCGGACCGGTGCCGGACGCGCCGGGCTCGCAGATCGGCGGCACCCACGCGGGCATGCCGCGCCGCGTCCGCCGCGCCAATCTCGCGCCGCAGTTGCGCGACACGCCCCCGTCCCCCCGCGACAGCGGCGAGCAGCAGCGGCCGCCGGGACGCGGCACCGGGCGCTCGCCGGAGCGCGCCCGCTCGGTCATGACGTCCATGCAGAGCGGATGGCGGCGCGGACGGGTCGAGACGTCCGGGCCCGTCCGGCCCGACGAGGGTGAGGAGAACCGATGACGCCGGCGCCGATGACGGACCGGGAAGTGCAGCGGCTGCTCGACGACATGGTGCTGCGCGCCGGCCCGGTGCGCGGCGCGGTCGTCCTGTCCAACGACGGGCTGCTGGTGGCGTCCTCCACCCGGTTCGGCCGGGAGAACTCCGAGCACCTGTCCGCGCTGGTCGCGGGCGTCCAGGGCCTCGCGCGCGGGGCGTGCCGCAGGTTCGGCGGCGGGCGGCTGCTGCAGACCTTCATCGAGATGGACACCTACCTGGTGTTCATGGTGCCGGCCGGGGAGCACGCGTGCCTCGCCCTGGTCGGCCCGCCGCACGCGGACGCCGGCACGATCGCCTACGAGATGACCGAACTCGCCGAGCGGATCGCCGAGCGGCCCCCGGCGATCGCCCGGCTGTCGGGTCCGAGTACGAGATGAGACCCCGGTGAGCAGCGACCGCTGGCTTGACGACGACGCGGGGCCGGTCGTGCGGCCCTACACCGTCACCCGGGGCAGGACCCGGTTCCGCGAGGACGGCCTCGACCTGATCTCCGTGCTGGAGGCGACGGGCGTCCCGGTGTCGCGGCGGATGCGGCTGGACCCCGAGCACCGCACCCTGCTGGCCCTGTGCCGCCGCCCGATCACGTTCGCCGACCTGACCTCCGAGATCGACCTGCCCGTCGGGGTCGTCCGCGTCCTGGTCGACGACCTGCGCGACGAGAACCTGCTCAGGGCGCTGCGGCCGACCAGCACCGGCGACATCCCTGACGAGCTCGTACTAAGGAAACTGCTCAATGGACTACGTGCACTCTGACGCCGCCGTCCGTGACCCGGCCCCGGCCGGCGGCCGGCGGCCGATCGCCGCGAAGATCCTCGTCGCGGGCGGGTTCGGGGTCGGCAAGACCACGATGGTCGGCTCGATCAGCGAGATCCGGCCGCTGCGCACCGAGGAGATCCTCACCGACCGGAGCGTCGGCGTCGACGACACCAGCGGCGTCGACGGGAAGATCAGCACCACCGTGGCGATGGACTTCGGCCGCATCACGCTCCCCGACGACCTGGTGCTCTACCTGTTCGGGACGCCCGGCCAGCACCGGTTCTGGTTCATGTGGGACGAGCTGGCGCTCGGCGCGCTCGGCGCGGTGGTGCTCGCCGACGTGCGCCGCCTCGCCGACAGCTTCGCCGCGGTCGACTACTTCGAGGACCGCCGCACTCCCTTCGTCGTCGCGGTGAACTGCTTCGACGGCGCCGAGCGCAAGGACCCCGAGGACGTCCGCATCGCGCTCGACCTCGAGGACCGCGTTCCGCTGCTGATGTGCGACGTGCGCGACCGGGAGTCGGCGAAGCGCGTGCTGATCACCGTGGTCGAGCACGTCCTGGCCCAGACCGCGGCCCGCTCCTGAGCGACCGCGCCCGGCGGGACCGTCCCGCCCCGTGTACCGGACGGGCGGCGATCCGCCGCCCGGTCTTCCCCTGGAGAAGGAGAGCGACATGAGTGAAGTGCTCGAAGGCAAGTCCGCGCTGATCACCGGTGCCGCGCAGGGCATCGGTGCCGCGACGGCGCGCCTGTTCGCCGCGCGCGGCGCGCGCGTGGTGGTCGCCGACGTCAACGAGGAGGGCGGCAAGGAGACCGTCGCCGCGATCGAGGCGGACGGCGGCGAGGCGGTCTTCGTCCGGGCCGACATCACCTCCGGGGCCGACGTCGAGGCGGCGGTCGCCGCCGCCGTGCGCTCCTTCGGCCGTCTCGACTGCGCGGTCAACAACGCGGGTATCGAGGAGCAGGGCTCGGCGCTGCACGAGATCACCGAGGAGGCGTGGGACAAGCTCGTCGCGGTGAACCTCAAGGGCGTCTGGCTGTCCATGAAGTACGAGATCCGGCAGATGCTCGCGCAGGGCGGCGGCACGATCGTCAACATGGCGTCCGTGGCCGGGCTGGTGGGCCTGCCGCTCGGCATCTCGGACTACTCGGCGACCAAGGGCGGCGTCGTGTCGATGACCCGCACCGCCGCCATCGAGTACGTGAAGCAGGGCATCCGGATCAACGCGGTCTGCCCCGGGGTGGTCCGCACCGCGCTGCTCGCCCAGGCGATCCAGGGCGGCATGTTCACCGAGGAGCAGGCGGCGGCGCTGCACCCGTCGGGCGTCCTGATCGACCCGCAGGACGTCGCCGAGACGTTCGCCTTCCTGTGCTCGGACGCGTCCCGGCACATCACGGGCCAGTCGATCGCCATCGACTGCGGCATGTCCGCCGGCTGACCGGCGGCGGGCTCCGGGTTCAGGCACGTCGCCCGCCGTCGATCGACATCGCGATCCCGGTGACGTAGGTCGCGGCGTCCGAGCAGAGCCAGACCGCCGCGGCCGCCACCTCCTCCGGTGCGGCCAGCCGCCCGAGCGGGGTGGCCGCCGCCTGCCGCTCGACGATGTCGGTCCCCATGCTGGACGAGGCCGAGGACGGCCGTCACGCTGGAGGCATCGTCGTGCCTCTCCCGTGAGGCCGCAGCGCTCTCAGCCGGTGGCCCCGGCCCAGATGTCGCAGTGATGGTCGCGGGTGAACGTGGTGACGGCCCGGTTCCCTGGGAGGTCAGGCGCTGTATGGGTGACCGTCCGCGAGCTGCTCCCCCGCCCCGCGACGAGCCTGCAGAGAACCGACTGAAGTCCTTCGGCCGCGACAGCGGGCTCTGGGCGGTCAGCGGGGTGATGGCGAAGCGTGAAGTGCGGGCTTGCGGCGGTACTGGCCCGGCGGGACGGTGAACGCGCGTTTGAAGGCGTTCGCGAAGGCGTATTCGGAGCCGTAGCCGACGCGTTCGGCCACCGCGCTGAGCGGTGAATCGGAATCGCGGAGCATCCGGGCCGCCACGGTCAGGCGCCACCAGGTCACGTACGCCAGCGGTGGCCGGCCGACGAGCGAGGTGAAACGCCGGGCGAACGCCGCCCGTGACAGCCCCGCGCGGGCGGCCAGTTCCGCGACGGTCCAGGGCTGGGCGGGGTCGTCATGGATCGCGTCGAGCGCCGCGCTCACCGAGGGGTCGGCGAGGGCCGCGGCCCATCCGGTCGTCCCGCCGCATGCCGGCTGCTCCTCGAGCCAGGTGCGCAGGACGTAGACGAGCAGAGTGTCCAGAAGCGAAGGCACCACCGCGGCGGCGCCCTGGCGGGGCTCCTGCAGTTCGGCGCCGAGCAGGTCGACCGCGGCGCGCAACCGGGAATGACGGCCGACGCCGGCGGGGATGTGGACGATGCCCGGCAGTTCCTCCAGCAGGGGGTGCCCGCGGTCCGCGTCGAGCTGGTAGGCGCCGCACAACACCACCGCGCTCGGCCGGGCGGAAGCGTCGTGACCGGTGGGCGCCTGATGGTCCTGCGACGGGGAAGGGAGATCGACGAATCGCGCGGTGGGGGCGTCGGTCAGGCCGTACTCGCCTCCGCGCGGAAGGAACAGCACGTCCCCGGCGCCGAGCGCCACCGGGTCGCCGTCCGGCGGGATCAACCGGTAGGACCCGGCGAGCACGACTTCGAAGCCGGCGGTCCCGGGCGGGATCCGGAACCGCTGCCCCCAGGGCGCATGCCGTTCCACGCGGGCGGAACGGGGGTCCCCGGTGCGCATGACGGCGATCACGTCGCTCAGCACGTCCACACGGTGAGGCTAGCTGGAAAGACGATGACGTATGAGAACGAGACCATGGCGCATTGGTCGTCTCGTGCGATCGGCCTACCGTCGTGATCACATCAGCGAAGGGACGGCCGAAGTGATCGTGCTCATGCTGCGTTTCAGTTTCCGGGCGGGGACCACGCCCGAGCGGAAGGAGTCCGTGCTGGCCGCGATGAGGCGCACCTCCCAGGTGGAGTCGACCTCGTTCTCGTTCGTCGGAGCGGACCTGGGCGACCCCGCGGAGGGCTATACGCACGGATACTGCGTCGCGCTGGAAGACCTCGACGCGCTCGACCGCTACATGTACGACCCGGTGCATCTCGAAGGCGACTTCGAGATCCTGCCGTACCTGTCGCGGCTCACCCAGGTCCGGTTGTCGGACGACGCCGATCCCGGCCTCAACGACAAGATCTTCGCGATGCACCGGAGGAAGCTGGCGGCCTATCCCGAATGGGACCGCCTGCTCAGCACGGTTCCCGGCGGCGGCGCCCCACCCGTGCGCGCCTGACGCGCACCGGGCGCGGCCTCGGCCGCTCGATCGCCGCCGGCCCCGTCACCGGCTCCCCCGTGCCGCGATGTTCTCCAGTGTGCCGACGAGTTGGGCCGGGGTCGGCTGGGCCAGCATCTCCTTGCGCAGTCCGGCGGCGGCGTCGCGGTACGCGGTGTCGGTGAGGAGGTCGTGGAGGGCCGCCCGCAGCGCGTCGGGGCCGGCCTCGTGACCGGGCAGGTGGCGGCCCGCGCCGGCGGCGGCGACCCGGCTGCCGGTGGCCGCCTGCTCGGAGGCGAACGTGGTGGTCAACTGCGGGACGCCCGCCCACAGCGCGGTCATGGCGCTCCCGCTTCCGCCGTGATGGATCACGGCGGAGGCACCGGGCAGGACGGCCCGCAAAGGCGCGTTCTCGGCGACGCGGACGCCGTCCGGCACGGGGCCGAGGGCGGCCGCGTCCGCGGCGGTGGCCAGGACGATCACCTCGCAGCCCAGGCCGTCCACCGCCCGGAGGATGTCCGGGAGCAGGTAGGAGCCGGGTCCCGCGGTCGCGGTCAGCGCCGTCGACCACGTCACGCAGACGCGCGGGCGGCCGGGCGCGGGCGGTTCGATCGCCCAGCGCGGGACCGGCGCGGTCCCGTTGAAGGGGACGTAGCCGAAGCGCACGCGCTCGGCCGTGGTCGGGGGCGCCAGCGACGGCGGGCAGGGGTCCAGGACGCGCTCGATCATCTCCGGGTCGAACGCGGCCAGGCCGTGGCGCGGGAACGACCCGCTGTGGTCGGTCGGGATGATGCGCATGTGGTCGGGTTCGCGGGTGCCGACCGGCCCCCACAGGCACAGCGCCGCCGGCACGCCCGTGACGCGGGCCGCCACCAGCCCCTCCAGGCTGCCCGGGTCGTGCAGGACCAGGTCGGGCCGCCATGCGCGGGCGAACGCGACGGCCGCGTCGAAGCCGCGCGCGGCCCACTCCGCCAGAACGGGGGCGACGTCGTCCCGGAAGCCGGCGGCGTCGAAGTCGGCGAGATCCTTCAAGGGTTCCCCGGTGAGGGGGTGCGGGGGCGGCCACGGGTAGGGCCGCTTCCCTTCGACGGCCTCCCTGTGGGCCTGCAACCGGAGCCTCGTGATGACCTTCATGCCGTCGAGCACGGGCACCGGGAGCAGGCCCGTCCGGCCGACCGCCGCCGTCTGGTCAGGCGTGCACAGGACCCGCACCTCGTGGCCCGCCGCCTGCAGCGCCCAGCCGAGGGGGACCATCGCGGAGTAGTGGGTCGCCTGTGAGGACACGGTGAACATGACCCGCACTCGAGGCTCCTCCGTTCGCCCGTCGGGGGTGTCGGGTCCGTCCGGCGACGCTCATGCGGCGAGGCGGTGGCGGTCCTGCGGCTCGTCCCAGTCGGCCCGGTGGGGTTCGACGTCGATGCGGGTCACGGCCGGGTCCAGGAACGGCGGGCCGAGATGGGTGAAGGCGCTGAAGTCGGTGGTGTCGCGGAAGGCGGGGAGCGTGTAGAGGTCGCGGGCGTAGGGCCACAGGTGGGGGAAGTCGACCAGCCGCCGCTCACTGATCTTGGCGAACGGGTTGTAGGTGAGGTCGAACCGCGCCAGCGTCACCCAGAAGCGCACGTCGGACTCGGTGACCGAGTCGCCGAACAGGAAGCGCCGGGTGGACAGCCGCTCGTCCAGCCGCTCCAGGGCGGAGATCACGCGGCCGCGCAGGTCGGCGTAGGCCTCGTCGGAGGCGGCGCCGGCGACCCGGTAGTTGCCATCGTTGAAGTTGACGTAGATGTACTCGTTCAGCTCGTCGATGTCGCCGCGCAACTCCTCGGGGTACAGGTGGACCTCGGGATCGCCGTACGCCTCGAACTGGGTGCCGAGATCGATGGTGATGTCGAAGAAGTTGTTGCTGACGATCCGGCCCGTCTCGCGGTCCCACAGGACGGGTACCGACACGTGCCCCTCGTAGCCGGGCTCGGTAGCCTCGTAGGCCTCGCGCAGGAACCGGAAGCCGTTGACCGGGTCGGCGCCGCGCTTCTCCCGGAACGCCCAGCCCCGCCCGTCGCGCTCGTCGTCGACGTACGAGAGCGACACGACGTCCTGCAGCCCCTTCAGGATCCGGACGATCGCGGTGCGGTGCGCCCAGGGGCAGCGGTGCGAGACGTACAGGTGGTAGCGCCCCGGCTCGGCCTTGTATCCGCTGGAGCCGTCGGCGGTGATGCGCCCCTGGAACGGGTAGCGCGGCCGGTTCCAGCCGCCGTTCTCCACCTTCAGCGCGGTCGCCCCGTAGACACCGTGCTTGTCCAGGTCCACAGGGTCGGCGTACACGGCACCACCGGTCGTCGCGGTCATCGGACGGGCCTCCAAGGGGTTCGAGGAGATGGAACGGGAGCAGTGGTAGCGAATCACCGGCCCGGACGAGCAGTCAATTGTTCCTACCGTTTAAATGGGGAATGCGCCTGCCCTCCTAGGGGTTCCGGGGTGGACGTCAGGGGCCGGAGCATCGGCGCCTCACCCGACGATGGGCACCATGAAAGCCCTGGTCCTCTCGGGCGGGTCCGGAACACGGCTGCGCCCCATCACGCACACGTCCGCGAAACAGCTCGTGCCCGTCGGGAACAAGCCGGTCCTCTTCTACGGGCTGGAGGCCATCGCCGAAGCCGGGATCACCGAGGCCGGCATCGTCGTCGGCGAGACGGAAGCCGAGATCCGGCGGGCGGTCGGCGACGGCTCGCGCTTCGGCCTGCGCGTCACGTACCTGCGGCAGGAGGCGCCGCTCGGCCTGGCGCACGGGGTCCTCATCGCGCGCGACTTCCTCGGCGACGAGGACTTCCTGCTCTTCCTCGGCGACAACTTCATCGTCGGCGGCATCGCCGACATCGTCGCCGGGTTCCGCGCGAGCCCGGCCGACGCCCGGCTGCTGCTCACCGAGGTGCCCGACCCGGGCCGCTTCGGCGTCGCCGAACTCGGGCCGGACGGGCGGATCGTCGGCATCGAGGAGAAGCCGCAGCGCCCGAAGAGCGACCTGGCGCTCGTGGGGGTGTACCTGTTCGGCCCCGCGATCCACCGCGCCGTCCGGGCGATCGCGCCGTCCGCGCGGGGCGAGCTGGAGATCAGCGACGCCGTCCAGTGGCTGCTGGACGCCGGCCTGGACGTGCGGTCGACGGTCATCACGGGTTACTGGAAGGACACCGGGAACGTCGATGACATGCTGGAGGCCAACCGCACCGTCCTGGAGGGGCTGGAGCACGGCGTCGAGGGCGAGGTCGACGGCGACACCGAGATCATCGGCCGGGTGCGCATCGCCTCCGGCGCGATCGTGAAGGGGACCCGGATCGTGGGCCCGGCGATCATCGGCACCGGCGCCCGGGTCGTGGACTCCTACATCGGGCCGTTCACCTCCATCGGCGACGGCGTCCGCGTGGAGGACAGCGAGATCGAGTACTCCATCGTGCTCGACGGGTCCACCATCCAGGGCGTGCGGCCCATCGAGGCGTCCCTGGTGGGCCGCGCCGTCGAGGTCACCCCCGCCGCGCGCACCCGCGCCGCCCACCGCCTCGTCCTCGGCGACTACAGCCGGGTGCGGATCGCATGACGAGGATCCTGGTCACCGGCGGCGCCGGGTTCATCGGGTCGCACTACGTCCGTCGCCTCCTCGGCCCCGACGGCCCGGGGGACGTGTCGGTCACGGTGCTGGACGCGCTCACCTACGCGGGGAACCTCGCCAACCTGGCCGCCGTCGAGGGCCGTCCGGGCTTCCGGTTCGTGCACGGCGACATCTGCGACGCCGGGCTCGCGGGCCGGCTGGTCGCCGAGCACGACGAGGTCGTGCACTTCGCGGCCGAGTCCCATGTGGACCGGTCGATCGCGGCGGCCTCGGCGTTCGTGCGCACCAACGTGCTCGGGACGGGCACGCTGCTGGACGCGGCGCTCCGCTCGGGTCTGCGGACGTTCGTGCACGTGTCCACCGACGAGGTCTACGGCTCGGTGGACGCGGGAGCGACGCCGGAGACCGCGCCGCTCAGCCCCAACTCGCCCTACGCGGCGTCCAAGGCCGCCGCCGACCTGCTCGCGCTGTCCTACCACCGCACCCACGGCCTGGACGTGCGGGTGACGCGCTGCTCCAACAACTACGGTCCGTACCACCACCCGGAGAAGATCATCCCGCTGTTCGTGACGCGGCTGCTGGACGGGGGGCGCGTCCCGCTGTACGGCGACGGCCTGAACGTGCGGGACTGGCTGCACGTGGACGACCACGCGCGCGCCCTGGAACTGGTGCGCACCAAGGGGGCGCCGGGCGAGGTCTACAACATCGGCGGCGGGACGTCCCTGACGAACCGGGAGCTCACCGGCCTCCTCCTCGAGGCGACCGGGACGGGCTGGGACAGGGTCGAGCGCGTCCCCGACCGCAAGGGGCACGACCGGCGGTACGCGGTCGACGACACCAGGATCCGCGCGGAGCTGGGCTACGAGCCGCGGACCCCCTTCCCGGAGGGGCTGGCCGCGACCGTCAGCTGGTACCGGGAGAACCGGCGCTGGTGGGAACCGCTGGTCTGACCGGCCCGCCCGCGTCGGCGGCGTGCCGCCGCACCCGGTCCACCAGCCGCGCCTGCTCCACCACCGCCTCGCCCTCCAGGACGGAGGGCACACCGTCGCGGACCCGGTCGACGAAGGACGCGACCGCGCCGGCGAAGTGGTCCTCGGCGGGGAGCGTCAGCTCCTCGACGTGGTCCTGGCGTTCGATCCGCACGACCGGGCGGTGCGCCGCCGACGGGGTGAAGGCCCAGGTCAGCTCGGCCCGGCCCGCGCTCCCCCACAGCGCGTACCGGGACCGGTAGGCGTGCTCGACGCCCCAGGTCAGGTGGGCGGTGCGGCCGGACGGGTCGGCCAGCAGGGCCGCGCCCGCCACGTCCACGCCGCGCGCCTCGTCGACCCGCAGGTGCGCGCCGCGCACGTCCAGAGCGGTCCCGAGGTGGAGGAGGGCGGCGCGCAGCGGGTAGACGCCGACCTCCGCCAGCGCGCCTCCGCCGAGGCCCGGGTCGTAGAGGTTGCGGCCGTCGGCCGACGGCGGGAACGCGAACTCGGCGGTGAGCGTGCGCGGCTCCCCGATGGCGCCCTGCGCGACCAGGTCGCGGAACCGGGCGTGCTGGGAGTGGCACAGGAACATGAAGTTCTCCAGCAGCGCCAGCCCGCGCGAGGCGGCGAGCGCGACGAGCGCCTCGGTCTCCGCCGCGGACGCCGTCAGCGGCTTCTCCGCCAGCACGTGCCGCCCGGACCGGAGCGCCCGCCCGACCCACTCGGCGTGCAGGTGCACGGGCAGCGGCACGTACACCGCGTCGACGTCCGCGCGGTCCAGCAGCGCCTCGTAGCCGTGCACCGGCTCGCCGCCGAACCGCCCGGTGAAGCGCGCCGCCTTGGCCGGGTCCCGGCTCGCGATCGCGGTCAGCCGGACGCCCGGATGGGCCGCCAGCGCGGGGAGCGCCCGCCTCCAGGCGATGTCCGCGCAGCCGATGACGCCGATTCTCAACGGTCCCGAATTCACCGAACACCTTTCCTTTGCCCACCTCGTCAATTCAGGACGAGGCTAGGCACGGCAGGCGGCGACGTTACCCCTGACATGGCATTATCGCCCCCGGACGACCCCCCTGAACACCCCCTGTCAATTATTCCGCGGCACCCGCGAATGGACCGGCATCGGCATATTGGAATCCTTGCCGCGACCATTTCCAGGAGGAGCGATGTCGGGGATCATCACGGCGTTGACGGCCGACCACCGGAGGGCCGTGCGGATCGCCGAGTCGGCCGGGGCGGCCGCCGGGGCCATGACCGGGGAGCAGGTCCGCGCATGGTTCGCCGAGCGCCGCCGCGGCGACGTCTCGCGGGTCGACCGGGTGCCGCTGGACCGGCTGGAGCGCTGGGGCACCGATCCCGGCACCGGCGACATCCGCCACGACAGCGGCCGGTTCTTCACGGTGACGGGCCTGGCGGCCGAGGTCCCCGGCGCCGCGGTCCCCGCGTGGACGCAGCCCATCCTGCTGCAACCGGAGATCGGCATCCTCGGCATCCTGGCCAAGGAGATCGACGGCGTCCTGCACTTCCTCATGCAGGCCAAGAACGAGCCCGGCAACCCCGAGGGCGTGGAGATCTCGCCCACCGTGCAGGCGACGCGCAGCAACTACATGCGGGTGCACCAGGGCGCCCCGGTCCCTTATCTCGACTACTTCCGCGACACCCGCCGGCACCGCGTGATCGCCGACGTGCTCCAGTCGGAGCAGGGGGCCTGGTTCTTCCAGAAGCGCAACCGCAACATCATCGTCGAGACCGACGACGAGGTGGAGCCGCTGGAGGGCTTCGCGTGGCTGACGCTCGGCCAGCTCCACCGGCTGCTGGCGGACGACACGGTCGTCAACATGGACGCCCGCACGGTGCTGTCGTGCCTGCCGTTCTCGGGCGTCGGGCTGTCGTCGTCCTCCCCGTCCGGCGACCAGGAGTTCCGGCGGTCGGTGCTGCGCTCCTGCAGCGAGGAGTTCGCGGGGCTGCACGGCATCGGCGACATCCTGAGCTGGATCACCGAGTCCCGCAGCCGGCACGAGGTGCTGGCGCACCGCGTGCCGCTGCGCGAGGCCCGGCTGTGGCACCGCGGCGAGGAGGCCATCGAGCACGAGTCCGGCCTGTTCTTCCGGGTGATCGGGGCCAGTGTGCGGAGCGGGCACCGCGAGGTCTCCCACTGGCACCAGCCGCTGGTGGAGCCGATCGGGGTCGGCGTCAACGCGTTCCTGGTGAAGCAGGTGGACGGCGTGCTGCACGCGCTGGTCCACGCCGGCGTCCAGCCCGGCTATCTCGACGTCCTCGAACTCGGCCCGACCGTCCGGTGCACGCCCGGCAACTACACCTGGCTGCCGGACGCGGCGCGGCCGCCCTTCCTGGACGACGTGCTGTCCGCGCCGCCCGGCCGGGTCCGGTTCTCGAGCGTGCTGTCGGAGGAGGGCGGCCGGTTCTACCACGCCCGCAACCGCTACACGATCATCGAGGTGGACGCCGGGTACGCGCCCGACCCGGGCCCCGACTACCGGTGGCTGACCCTCCACCAGCTCGTCGGGCTGCTGCGCCACAGCCACTACGTCAACGTCGAGGCCCGCAGCCTGGTCGCCTGCCTGCACAGCCTGGCGGGCCGGCCGGAGTGACGCCGGGCCGGCCCGCCCGGGCGGTCAGCCGTGGTGGTGGCCGAGGGGCGAGGCGGGCCGGGCCGCCGCCCGCATCTTGGCCGCCATCGCGGTCTGGACCGTCTTGGGCGCCACGACGAACGGGCGCATCATGCCGTGGTCCTCGTGTTCGAGGATGTGGCAGTGGTACACGTAGTTCCCCGTCCCGCCGTGGAACCGCCCGGCGACCGCCACGTGCTCGTGCTCGTCCATGCGGATCGTGTCCTTCCACCCCTGCTCGTCGGGCCCGAGGCCCTTCGGAGCGCTGTAGGTGGCGGTGTAGGTGTAGATGTCGTTGGCGGTGTCGGACGTCACGGCGACCGTGTAGGTGTCGCGGGCCAGCGCCTGGAACGACACCAGGTGGATGTGCATCGGGTGGTTCGGCCCGGCGAGGTCGATGAAGTTCCAGACCTCCCAGCCGTCGAGGGAGACGTGGAACGTCACGGCCTCGTCGAAGGTGCTCGCCGCCTTCCGGTAGGTGGTGCTCTTGCCGTCCTTGACGATGGTGACGATGCGGTCGCCCTTCTGCGGGACGTAGCCGGCGGGCGTCTCGGCCAGCTCCCACATCTCGGGGTGGCCGCTGCTCGTGCCGTCATGGGTGGCGGTCGCGACGTACCGCTCCGTGTAGCCCGCCGGGACCTTCGCCGCGGTCAGCCGGGTGAACGTGGGCGACAGCTTGGCCGGCAGGGTGAACGGGTCGGTCACGGCCGTGCCGCCGACCCGGAACTGCATGACCTCCGGGCCGAGCGGCGAGGTGACGGTGTCGGTGTTGGACAGCCGGAGCCGCGCGCCCCTGAACGCGGCGAAGTCGATCAGGATGTCGGCGCGTTCGGCCGGCGACAGCGTGAGCCGGTCCAGCTTGGCCGGGGCGCCGAGCAGCCCCTGCTCGGTGCCGATCTGGACGAGCGCGCCGGTCACCGGCGTGCTGGTGCCGTCGGCGTTCTCCTTGCTCAGCTCCAGCGTGTAGGTGCGCCCGTTCGCGCCGTTCAGGACGCGGAACCGGTACCAGCGCGGCTCCACGTTCAGGTACGGCCAGATCTTCCCGTTGACGAGGTTGTAGGGGCCTGCGAACGGCAGCGAGACCCGCCGGCCGTTGGTGTCGTAGTAGCCGACCTTGTGCAGCAGCCGCCCGTTGAAGGCGTCGTCGGCGTCGGTGTCGAGGTTGCGGTCCGCGATGATCAGCGGGATCTCGTAGGCGCCGGACGGCAGCCCCAGGGCGCTCTCCTCGGAGTCGCGCACGAGGTAGAGGCCCGACAGGCCGGCGAAGACGTTGAAGGCGGTGATGTCCATCGCGTGGTCGTGGTACCAGAGCGTCGCGGCCCGCTGGGCGTTGGGGTACTCGGCGGCCTGGGCCTGGCCGTAGGAGATCCCGTTCTTGGGCCAGCCGTCGCTGTCGCCGCTGATCTCGCCGCCGTGCAGGTGGGTGACCACCCACGGGGCGAGGTCGGCGACGTCGGGAAGCGGCTCGGCGCCGCCGCGCCCGGGACTGAGGATCGAGTCGAGCCCGGTGAAGGGGACCTCGACGGCGGTCACCGGGAACGTGCCCTGGATGCGGTTCTGCCAGCTCACCTTGACGCGCCGGCCGCGCCGCACGTCGATGACCGGCCCGGGGTAGGCGCCTTCGTAGCCCCAGACGGGCGTGTCGGGCAGTTGCGAGTGCAGCTTCACGGTGCCGGCGCGCTGCCGGAGGGTCAGCGCGGTGTCGGGCTTCAGCACCGCCGGGATGGGCAGCGGGTCGGCGAACTTCGCGAGGTCGGCGGGAGCCCCGCGGAACACCCGGGAGGCGGCGGCTAACGCGGACAGGTTCGCCTGGACGGTGACGGCCACGCCGATACCGGCGGCCGATCCGGCGATGAACTGACGGCGGCTGGGCATGGGGGGACTCCTCTGCGGGCATGGGCGGCGCAGCCGATCCTTCGCCCGCGCCGGCGCCGGCTCCATCGGCGGGCCGGAATTCAGGGGTTCGCGCGCCGGCCTCTCGGGTTTACGGCGGCCCCGACAGTGGAAGAACGTGCGCGTCACGGGTGAACCGGAGCGGGCCGGCCGGCGTCCCACCCCGGGATTCGGTCGTCCGATAGGCGGGCGATTGCCGGGCAGTGGGCGGGCGTCTTCGATCATCGGATCCGTGGTCGCACTGGTGGAACGAGACGAACAGATCCAGCAACTCGACAGCCTGCTCGCGGACTGCACGGCGCGCCGCGGCCGGGTCGCGCTCCTCGAGGGGCCGATCGGCACCGGCCGGACCGCGCTGCTGCGCGGGCTCGCCGAACGCGCCGAACGGTCCGGATTCCGGTGTCTGCGCGCCTCCTGCTCCCCGGCCGAACAAGAGCTCCCCTACGGCGTCGCCGGCCAGCTCCTGCGGGACGTGCCCCGGCCGGAGGACCCGGACGATCCGTCCGGGCGCCTCCTGGAACGGCTCGCGGCGGCGGCGGACGTCCCGGACGCCGGCCCCGCGTCGCCGCACGCGGTGCGCACGCACCACGAGCTCGTGCTGGCCCTGCTCGGGCACGCCGAGCGCGAGCCGCTCCTGATCACCGTGGACGACCTGCGCTACGCGGACGTCCCGTCCTTGCACCTCCTGCTCCACCTGGTCCGGCGGCTGGCGTCGGCGCCCGTCCTGGTCGTGCTCGCCGACGAGCCGGTCCCGCGGCCGCGGCACCTGACGTTCCTGGCGGAGCTGTTCCGCAGGCCGGAGCTGCACCGGCTGCGGGTGGGACCGCTGTCGCCCGCCGGGACCGCCCGCGCGGCGTCCGGGCCGTCCGGCGCCCCGCCGGCCCCGGCGGCGGACCTGCACGCGATCAGCGGCGGCAACCCGCTGCTGCTGGACGCGCTGGCCGAGGACGTCAGGGCCGCCGGCGCTCCCCGCGCGGAGGGGTACGGGCTGGCGTTCCTCGGCTGCCTGCACCGGGGCGATCCCGCGACACCGGCGGTGGCGCGGGCGCTCGCGGTCATGGGCGAGGACGCTGGGCCGGCCGAGCTGTGGCGGCTCGTCTCGCTGAAGCCCGAGGACGGCGAGCGCGCCCTCGGCGCGCTCAACGCGGCCCGGCTGCTGGACGGCGGCCGGTTCCGCCATCCGGTGGCGCGGGACGCGGTGCTCGACGACCTGGCCCCGGCGGAGCGGGCCGAGCTGCACCGCCGCGCCGCGCGCCTGCTGCACGACCAGGGCGCGGCCGCCACCCGGGTGGCCCGGCACCTCGTCCACGCCGATCACGCCCAGGAGCCGTGGGCGGCGGCCGTGCTGTCCGAGGCGGCCGAGCACGCGCTGCTCGACGGCCGGACCGAGGAGGGGGCGCGCTTCCTGCGCCTTGCGCACCGCGGCCTGTCCGACGAGGGGGAGCGCGCCGCGGTCCGGACGCGTCTCGCCGGCGCCGAGTGGCAGACCGCGCCGGCGTCGGCCGCCCGGCACCTGGCCCCGCTGGTGACCGCGGCCCTCGGCGGCCGGCTCGGCCTCGCCGACGGGCTGGCCCTCGCCGGCCGGCTGCTCTGGTTCGGGCGGGGCGAGGAGGCGGTGCGGGTGCTGGACCGGCTGCGCGCGGACGCCCGCGCCGAGGGCGGCGGCCTCCGGGACGCCGAGGTGTGGCTGGCCTACGCGCACCCGCCGCTCGCCCGCGACCGGCGCACGCCGGTGCTGGCCGCCGAGAAGGCCTTCGCCGTCCCGGCCCTCGGCGGTGACCCGCAGCTGCACGCGGCGGCGATCCTGGCCGACGGGCTCACCCGGCGCCGGAGCCACGCGGTGGCGGGCCGCGCCGAGCAGGTGCTGCGCGACCTCCCGCTGCACCCGCGCAACCCGTGGACGGTCGAGGCGGCCCTGCTGGCCGTGCAGGTGCTGCTGCGCGCGGACCGGCTCGACGCCGCGGCGGCGTGGTGCGAGGCGCCGTCCGGTGAGGGGCGGGACGGCGAGGCCGGGGGCGGCGGCACCCAGGCGGCGTTCTTCGCGGCGGCGCGCGCGGAGGTCGCGCTGCGGACGGGCGACCTGCCGAGCGCGCTGCGGGAGGCGCGGGAAGCGCTGGCGCGCCTCAGCCCCAAGTCATGGGGTGTCGCGATCGGGTACCCGCTCGGCACCTGCGTCCTGGCCGCGACGCGCGCCGGCGAGCACGACGAGGCCGCCAGGTGCCTGGCGCTGTCGGTCCCCGAGGCGATGTTCAAGAGCCGCCACGGCCTCTACTACCTGTACGCCAGGGGCCATCACCACCTCGCGTCCGGCCACGCCCACGCGGCCCTGGCCGACTTCCTCAGCTGCGGCGAGCTGATCCGCGGCTGGGGCCTGGACACCGCCGGGCCGGTGCCGTGGCGCACCGACGCGGCCGAGGCGTGGCTGCGGCTCGGCAACCGCGACCAGGCCCGCCGGCTCGTCCGCGAGCAGCTCGCGCGGACCGACGGGCGCGGCCCCGCGCTGCGGGTCCTCGCCGCCGCGAGCCCGGCCGGGCGGCGGCTGCCGCTGCTGACGGAGGCGGTCGACCTCGCCGAGGCGTCGGGCGACCGGTTCGAGCAGGCCCGCGTCCTCGCCGACCTCAGCCGCGTCCACGCGGTGGGCAACCGGCGGCGCGCCCGCCTGCTGCTCCGCCAGGCCCTGCACGTCGCGAACATGTGCGGGATGCGGCCGCTCGCCCGGGAGCTGCTGTCGGTGCAGGCCGACCTGGGCGGCGCGGAGGTGATGGCGGACGGGCTGGAGGGCATCGCGTCGCTCACCGACTCCGAGCGCCGGGTCGCGTCCCTGGCGGTGGTCGGCAACACCAACCGGGAGATCGCCGCGAAGCTCTACATCACCCCCAGCACCGTCGAGCAGCACCTCACCCGCATCTACCGCAAGCTCGGCATCCGGCGCCGCAAGGAGCTGCCCGCCGACCTGTGGGCGGGGCTCAGGAAGACCGGCTGACCGCGCCGCCCGCGCCGAGGTCCGTGCCCGCGTCGAGGTCCGTGCCCGCGCCGGGGTCCGTGCCCGCGCCGAGCCCGGCGAGCAGTTCCTCGACGAGGGCGTTCGCGGCGTTCCGGTGGGCGGCCGTCCCGAACAGGTAGAAGTCGGGGCGCACGAGCGCCGCGACCGCCCCGGCGCGCGCCAGGTACGGCAGGTGCACCCCGTCGAGGTCGGCCGCCGCGTCCAGCGTCACGAACCGCGTGCCGAGCCGGGCCAGGGCCGCGGCGAGGGCAGGGTCGAGCAGTTCGCCGGGCGGTTCGGTGGTGAGCAGCACGAAGCCGGGGGCGCCGGCGACCTCGTCGAGGAGCCCTTCGCGGCCGCCGATCCGGACGCGGCCCTGCGGGGTGAGCCCGCCCGCCGCGCCGCGCGGGCCGCCGCCGGCGTCCCGGGCGATCAGCCCCCGGGTCAGCGGGTGGACGGCCGACGGCGGCGGCGCGGCGAGGCCCCGCTCCCGGACGCCGATCATGACCTCGTCGCGGTCGCGGGCGGCGGCCGGGTCGGTCTGGCAGATCACGCGGCCGAGGTCGACCGACATGGTGACGGCGTGCCGGACGTGCTCGCGGCGCTCGTCGGTGTAGGTGTCCAGCAGCGCCTCGCCGGCCCGGCCGGTGAGAACGAGGTCCAGCTTCCAGGCCAGGTTGGCCGCGTCCCGGAACCCCGAGCACATGCCCTGCCCGGCGAACGGCGGCATCAGGTGGGCCGCGTCGCCCGCGATGAGGATCCGGCCGGCCCGCCACCGGTCGACGTACCGCGCCTGGAAGGTGTAGACGGCGTGCCGCTCCAGCGTCGCGCTGCTCTCGTCGATGCCGAACAGCGCGAGGAGGCGCCACACGTTCTCGGTGCGGCCGAACTCGTCCGGCGGTTCACCGGGCAGCCGCATGAACTCCCAGCGGCGGTGGCCGGGCCCGGCCGAGACGGCGGTGCGCGGCCGCGCCGGGTCGCAGACCTGCAGGTTGTTCGGGACGAAGCGGCGCGGCTCGTGCAGCCGCACGTCACAGGTCAGCCAGTCGTCGAAGAACCGCAGGTCGGTGGCGGTGGCGTCGAGGGCGTCGCGCACGATGCCGTTCGCCCCGTCGCAGCCCACGACATACCGGGCGGTCAGCACGCCGCCCTGGGGGCCGTCGACGGTGACCGCCACCCGGTCGCCCTCGTCGCGCAGGCCGGTCACGCGGTGGCCGCGCAGCACGCGCAGCGTGGGCTGCGCCGCACCGCGCGCGGCCAGGGCGGCCTCGATCCCGGGCTGGTACATCGAGAGCGAGTCCGGCCATCCGGACCAGCCCTGCTCGGCCACGTCCACCTCGAACAGCGTCGCGCCCGCCCCGTTCGTCCAGACGTAGTCGCGGGACGGTTCGGCGACGGTGCGCAGGGCCTCGGCGATGCCCGCGGCGGCGAGGATGCGGGCGGACTCGCCGTCGAAGGACACCGCTCGCGGCATCGGGTAGGGCTCCGGCCGCCGCTCCACGACGGTGACGCGGTGCCCACGCCCGGCCAGCAGCGTGGCCGTCACCTGTCCGACGGGCCCGTACCCGACGACGAGGACGTCGGTGCCCGCCCGGCTCACCGCCCGCTCCCCGCGGCGGTCGCGCCGCTCGCGTTCGCGGCCGTCGCGGCGGCGGGCGAGCCGAGGATCTCGGCGACGACGCGCTCGTGCTCGGCCGGGTCGGTGAGCACCCGGACGGTCTCGTGGCCGTCGTCCACGGTGAGCAGGCGCTTACCGATGAGGACGCGCTGGCCCGTGGCGAAGGACCGTCCCCGCACCAGGATCCCGGCCCCGGCCAGCGCCCGGGCGAACGCCTCCAGCTCGGCCGAGGGGTCCTGCCATTCGGCGAGGTCACGGGGCTTGTCGCGGAACCGGTACACCGGCTGCCAGATCCCGGACCGGCCGCTGCGCTCGACCACGTGGTAGCCGTCCGCCGGGACGACGCGGAACCGGTTGCCGTGCTGCCGCTGCACCTGGGCGGTGACGCGCAGCGGCTCCAGGTAGGACGGGCCGACGAAGCCCACGTCCACGAGGTACAGCTCGCCGTCCAGGCGGGCGTGGTTGAAGACGTGCTCCAGATCGGGGCCGAACGATCCGTCCATCTGCCGGATGCCGGCGCCGAACACGCCGACGTCGAAGCCCAGTTCCTCCAGCAGGGCGCGGAAGAGGCCGTTGAGCTCGTAGCAGACGCCGCCGCGCCGGCCGACGACGATCTCGTCGAACGCGGTGTCCAGGTCGATGTCGACCCCCGCCCACAGCGCGGTGCCCCGGCCCGCGTTGAGCGCGCTGTCGTACGGGAAGGTCCGCAGGTGGCGGTGGTGCAGGAAGCGCAGCGTCTCCAGCGTGGGCGCGGCCGGCCCGCGATGGCCGAGCGCCTCCAGGTAGGTGCCGGCGTCGAAGCCCATGGGTCAGTCCTCCGCGGTCTCGGCGGGTGCGGTCTCGGCGGGTCCGGTGACGGTCAGTTCGGCCAGCAGGTGGTCGGCCAGCTCGGCCGGGGTGGCCCGATCGAAGATCAGCATCGGGGGGAGCTCCAGTCCGGTCGCGGCCGAGAGCCGGTTGCGCAGCTCCACCGCGGTCAGCGACACGTACCCGACCTCGAAGAACACGTCTCCGGGCGCGAGCGTCTCGGCGGGCGGCCGCCCGAGCACCGCCGACGCCTCCGTGCGGACGAGGTCCAGCAGCGCGTTCCGGCGCCCGTCCTCGTCGAGCTCTTCGAACCCGTCGAGCGGGGACGGCGCTTCCTCCGCTTCCTCCGGAGGTGACGGGGCCGGGCGGGCGGGGGCGGTGGGCGCGGATTCCAGCCAGTAGTGGCGGTGCTGGAAGGCATAGGTGGGGAGGTCCACGCGGGGCCGCCCGGCCAGGGACGCCGACCAGTCGACGCCGCCGCCGCGGACGCGCAGTCCCGCCGCGGAGAGCAGGAACGTCCGGAGCCCTCCCTCGCCCCGGCGCAGCGTGCCGGTGACCGCGGCCGCGGCCCGCCCGGCGGCGTCCTTGATCTCGGCCGCCAGTACCGGGTGCGCGCTGACCTCCACGAACGACCGGAAACCGTCGTCCAGGAGGGCGCGGGCGGCGGCGTCGAACCGCACGGTGCCGCGCAGGTTGCGGTACCAGTAGGCGGCGTCCAGCCGCGTGGTGTCCAGCCACCCCCCTTCGACGGTGGAGAAGAAGGGGACCTGGGACGGCTTCGGGGCGAGGCCGTCCAGGAGACCGTGAAGCTCGTCGCGGATCGCCTCGACGTGCGAGGTGTGCGAGGCGTAGTCCACGGGCACCCGGCGGACCCGCACGCCCTCGTCCTCGCAGGACTCGATCAGCTCGGCCAGGGCGCCGGCGTCGCCGGCGACGACGACCGACGCGGGCCCGTTGACGGCGGCGATCTCCAGGCCGGGCGCGAGCCGCGCGGCGACCCGGTCCTCGGGCAGCGCGACCGACGCCATGCCGCCGCGTCCGGCCAGGCCGCGGGCGATGGCCTTGCTGCGCAGCGCCACCACGCGCGCCGCGTCCTCCAGCGGCAACGCCCCGGCGACGTGCGCGGCGGCGATCTCGCCCTGCGAGTGCCCCACCACGGCGTCGGGCACCACACCGAACGACTCCCAGAGGCGGGCGAGGGCCACGTTCACCGCGAAAGAGGCGGGCTGCACCACGTCCACCCGCTCCAGCGGGCCGCGCAGTTCCTCGGCGAGCGACCAGTCCACGTACGGCTTCAACGCCGCCTCGACGTCCGCCAGAGCGGCGGCGAACACCTCGGACTGGTCGGCCAGTTCGGTTCCCATGCCCGCCCACTGCGTCCCCTGGCCGGGGAACACCAGGACCGTGCGCCCCTCGACGTCCGCGACGCCGGTGACGGTGGTCGGTGCGGGCTCTCCTGCCGCGACCGCGTCCAGCCCGGCCAGCGCCTCGTCGCGGTCGGCCGCGACGACGACGGCGCGGTGCGCGAGGGAAGCCCTGCCGGACGCCAGCGAGGCGGCGACGTCGGCGGGTTCCAGCGCGGGACGTTCCCGGAGGTGGGAGGCGAGCCGCGCGGCCTGTGCCCGCAGCGCGTCCGCCGTCGCCCCGGAGATCTCCCAGGGCCGGGGCGCCGGGCCCGCGTCCGGCGGCGGGGCCTCCTCGGTGCTCACCGGCGCCTCTTCGATGATCACGTGCGCGTTGGTGCCGCTGACGCCGAAGGACGACACCCCGGCCCGGCGGGGACGTCCCGGATCGGGCCAGTCCCGCGGCTCGGTGAGCAGCCGGACCGCGCCCGCGTCCCAGTCGACGTTCGTGGACGGCGCGTCCACGTGCAGCGTGGCGGGCAGCGCGCCGTGCCGCAGCGCCTCGATCACCTTGATGATCCCCGCGGCGCCCGCGGCGGCCTGCGCGTGCCCGATGTTGGACTTCAGCGACCCCAGCCAGAGCGGCCGGTCGGCCGGGCGGTCGCGGCCGTAGGCGGCGAGGAGGGCCTGCGCCTCGATCGGGTCGCCCAGCGGCGTGCCGGTCCCGTGCCCCTCGACGGCGTCGACGTCGGCGGGCGCCAGGCCCGCCGCGTCCAGCGCCGCGCGGATCACGCGCTGCTGGGACGGCCCGTTGGGGGCGGTGAGCCCGTTGGAGGCGCCGTCCTGGTTGACGGCGCTGCCGCGCACCAGCGCGAGCACGGGATGGCCGTTGCGGCGGGCGTCCGACAGCCGCTCCAGGAGGAGGACCGCCGCGCCCTCGGCCCAGCCGGTGCCGTCGGCGGCGTCGGCGAACGCCTTGCAGCGACCGTCGGGCGCGAGGCCGCGCTGCCGGGAGAACTCGACGAAGGGCGACGGCCGCCCCATGACGGCGACGCCGCCCGCGAGCGCGAGCCGGCACTCGCCGTCGCGCAGCGCCCGCGCCGCCAGATGCACGGCCACCAGGGAGGACGAGCAGGCGGTGTCGACGGTGAGGGCGGGCCCTTCGAGCCCGAACGTGTAGGAGACGCGCCCGGACACGACGCTGCCGGACGTCCCCGTCCCGAGCAGCCCTTCGAGGTCGTCCGGCACCTCGGCGAGCCCGGCGGCGTAGTCGTGGTACATGACGCCGGTGAAGACGCCGACGCGCTCGCCGCGCAGCGCCGTGGGCGCGATGCCTGCGCGTTCGAGCACCTCCCACGAGACCTCCAGCATGAGGCGCTGCTGCGGGTCCATGGCGAGCGCCTCGCGCGGCGAGATGCCGAACAGCGCGGCGTCGAAGGCTCCCGCGTCGTGCAGGAAGCCGCCCCGCCGCACGTAGGAGGTGCCGGGACGGTCCGCGTCGGCGGCGAAGAGGCCGTCGAGGTCCCAGCCCCGGTCGCCGGGGAAGGGCGAGAGGCCCTCGCGTCCCTCGGAGACGAGCTCCCACAGGTCCTCGGGTGAGGCGATCCCGCCGGGCAGGCGGCACGCGGCCGCGACGACGGCGACGGGGTCGGCGGCGGCGGTGCCTCTCAGCCGGTCGTTCTCCTCGCGGAGCCGCTCGTTGTCGACCAGCGCGGCGCGCAGCGCGCGGACGACCTTGTCGTCGGTCATCGGTTCCCTCCCAGAGCCCGTTCCACCAGGTCGTCCACGTCCATCTCGGCGATCGCCGCGGCGATGCCGGCGGTCTCGCCCGCCCCGCCGGGCGGTTCCGGCGCGAGCTCCTCCAGCAGCCGCCGCGCCAGGTCCGCCGGGGTCGGGTGGTCGAAGACGAGCGTGGCGGGGAGCCGCACCCCCGCCGCCCTGGCGAGCCGGTTGCGCAGCTCGACCGCCGCGAGGGAGTCGAACCCGAGGTCCTTGAACGCCCGCGCCGCGCCGACGTCGTCCGGGGCGTCGTGCCCCAGCACGGCGGCCGCGTGCCGCCTGACCAGGTCGAGCACGGTGCTCGTCCGCTCGGGGGAGGACAGTCCGGCGAGCCGGTCGGCGAACGACGCGGCGGGCGCCCCGCCGGTCGGCGGCGCGTCCCGGCGAGGCGCCCGGACGAGACCGCGGAGCACGGGCGGCAGGTCGCCGTCGGCGGCGAGCGAGCGGAGCGCGGCGGCGTCGAACCGCGCCGGGACGACGACGGCGTCCCCGGCCGCGAGGGCGGCGTCGAACAGCGCCAGCCCTTCGGCCGTGGAGAGCGCCCCGAGACCGCCGCGCGACAGCCTGCCCAGCGCGGCGCCGCCGAGATGGCCGGTCATGCCGCTGGCCTGCGACCACAGTCCCCATGCGAGCGACACGGCGGGCAGGCCCTCGGCACGCCGCATGCGAGCCAGCCCGTCCAGGAATCCGTTGGCCGCCGCGTAGTTGCCCTGCCCGGCGTTGCCGAGCACCCCCGCGCCGGACGAGAACAGCACGAACGCCGCCAGGTCCAGGTCGCGGGTCAGCTCGTGCAGATGCCAGGCGGCGTCCGCCTTCGGGCGGAACACCGGGGCGAGCCGCGACGGGCCGAGGTCGTCCAGCAGGGCGTCGTCCAGGACGCCGGCGGCGTGGACGACGGCGGTCAGCGGATGCCCGGCCGGGATCGCCGCGATCACCTCCGCCAGCGCCTCCCGGTCGGCGGCGTCGGCCGCCGCCACGGTCACCTCGGCGCCGGCCTCGCGCAGCTCCGCGTACAGCTCGGTCGCGCCGGCGGCGGCGAGGCCGCGCCGGCCGACCAGGACGAGCCGGCGGACGCCGTGCTCCCGCACCAGATGGCGCGCGACCAGGCCGCCGAGCGTCCCGGTGCCGCCGGTGACCAGGACCGTGCCGTCCGGATCGAGGGACGCCCGGCCCGTCGCGCCGGCGCCGGCGTGGGCGAGCCGGGGCGCGTGCGCGCGTCCCGCGCGCAGCGCGACCTCGGGCTCACCGGAGGCGACGAGGCGCGGCAGCAGCTCCCCGGCCTCCTCCCCCGACTCCGCCTCCACCAGCACGATCCGCCCCGGCTGCTCGCGCTGCACCGCGCGCACGAGGCCGCGGACGGCGGACGCGGCGAGGTCGTAGGGCGCGTCGCCGGTGAGCACCGCGACCGGTCCGCCGTCGCGGGCGAGCCGGTCGCGCAGGAAGGCGACCGCCTCCGCGGTCAGCTCGCGGGCCGCGCCGGGGGTCCAGCCGCCGCGGTCGGTCAGGTCGAGGACGTCCTCGCCCGGGACGGGCGCGGCGGCCGGGCCGGGAAGGACGACCGGCACCCGGTCGATCCGGTGGAGCAGGTCGTGCGCGGGCGTCAGCCGGCCGGGGTCCACGTCTCGGAGCCGCAGGGAGTCGATGGAGGCGACGGGCTTTCCGTCCCGGTCGGCAAGGGTGATCGCGTATCCGGACGCCGGGCCCTGGAAGGTCGCGTGCACGCGCAGCGCCGAGGCGCCGGGCGCGTGCAGGCGCACGCCGGTCCAGGCGAACGGCAGCGGTATCCGCCCGTTCGCGGGAGGGGTCGCGCCGAGCAGGCCGGTGGCCTGGAGCGCGGCGTCCAGCAGGGCCGGGTGCAGGCCGAAGCCCCCGGCCCCGCTCCCGCCGGGCAGCTCCACCTCCGCGAAGACCTCCTCCCCGCGCCGGTAGGCGGCCCGCAGTCCCTGGAAGGCGGGCCCGTACTCGTAGCCCTCCGCGGCCTTCCGCTCGTAGAAGTCCTCGACGGGGACAGGTTCGGCATCCGCGACCGGCCACGGGAGCCGCTCCGCGACGAGGATCCCGTCGGACAGCCGGCCCGTGGCGTGCCTGGTCCAGCCGCCCCGGCCGCGCCGCGCGTGGATCGCCACGTCCAGATCGGCGACCACGACCCTGATCTCCACGTCGTCGTCTCCTGGAACGGTCAGCGGCGCCTCGATGACGAGCTCGTCCAGCGTGGTGCGACCCGTCTCGGCGCCGGCGCGCAGCGCCAGCTCGACCAGCGCCGATCCGGGCAGCACCGTCGTGCCCGCGACGGCGTGGTCGGCGAGCCATCCGTGGTCGCGGAGCGAGAGGCGGCCGGTGAGGACGGCGCCGTCGGGCAGCGGGACGGCGGCGCCGAGCAGCGGGTGCCGCACGTCCTCGATCCCGGCGGCGGTCAGGTCGCCCTGGCCGCGCCCGCCCTCCAGCCAGTAGCGCCGGTGCTGGAAGGCGTAGGTGGGCAGGTCCGCGCGCCTGTGCGGGCCGGGCCCGAACGCGCGGCTCCAGTCGACCGCGACCCCGGCGACGTGCGCCTCCCCGGCCGAGCGCAGGAACCGGTCGAGGCCGCCGGCGTCGCGGCGCAGCGTGCCGACGGCCACGGACGGTTCCGCGACGATCTCCGCGATGCCCGGTACCAGGACGGGGTGGGCGCTGACCTCGACGAACGCCTGGAACCCGTCGCCGGCGAGGGTCTCGACGGCGTCGGCGAAGCGGACTTGGCGCCGCAGGTTGCGGTACCAGTAGCCGCCGTCGAGTTCGGTGGTGTCCAGCCATCGTCCTTCGACCGTGGAGAAGAACGGGATGTTCGATGCTCGCGGAGCGATCCCGTCAAGCAGGTCGGCCAGTTCGCCCTGGATCGACTCCACGTGCGAGGTGTGCGAGGCGTAATCCACAGGGATCCGGCGCGTTCGCACGCCCTCGGTTTCCAGCGCCGCCTGGAGGGTGTCCAGGGCCTCCGGTTCCCCGGCGACGACGACCGAGGCGGGCGCGTTGACCGCGGCGATCTCCAGGCCGGGCGCCAGGCGGGCGGCGGCCTCGCCAACCGGGAGCGCCACCGACACCATGCCGCCGCGGCCGGCAAGGCCGCGCGCGATGGCCTGGCTCCGCAGCGCCACCACCCGCGCCGCGTCCTCCAACGACAACGCGCCGGCGACGTGCGCGGCGGCGATCTCGCCCTGCGAATGCCCCACCACCGCGTCAGGACGGACACCGAACGACTCCCACAACCGGGCCAGGGCCACGTTCACCGCGAACGACGCCGGCTGCACCACGTCCACCCGCTCCAGCGGGCCGCGCAGCTCCTCGGCGAGCGACCAGTCCACGTACGGCTCCAACGCCGTCTCGACCTCCGCCAGGGCGGCGGCGAACACCGGGGACGACTCGGCCAGCGCCACGCCCATCGCCGTCCACTGCGCGCCTTGCCCGGGGAAGACGAAGACGGTCTTGCCGTCGACCTCCGCCGGGCCGGCGGACTCGACTTCGGCCAGGGCCGCGATCGCCTCGGCGCGGTCGGCAGCCACCACGACCGCCCGGTGCTCCAGCGTCGCCCGCCCGGTCGCCAAGGCATGCCCGATCTCCGCCGCCGTAGGGTCGCCGTGCTCGCGCAGGAACGACGCGAGCCGCTCCGCCTGCGCGCGCAAACCCTCGGCCGTCCGGGACGAGATGAGCCACGGGACCGCGCCAGGTGCCGCGCCGTCCCCCGCTTCCGGCCGGGGCTCTTCGGCGGCCTGTTCGATGATCACGTGGGCGTTGGTGCCGCTGACGCCGAACGACGACACCCCGGCCCGGCGCGGCCGGTCCACCTCGGGCCACGCGCGCGCCTCGGTCAGCACGCGGACGGCACCGGTCTCCCAGTCGACCTGCGTGCTCGGCGCGTCCACGTGCAGCGACTCGGGCAGTAGGCCGTGGCGCAGCGCCTGCACCATCTTGATCACACCCGCCACGCCCGCCGCCGCCTGGGTGTGCCCGATGTTCGACTTCAACGACCCCAGCCACAACGGCCGGTCGGCGGGACGGTCCCGGCCGTAGGTCGCCAGCAGCGCCCGCGCCTCGATCGGATCGCCCAGCCGGGTCCCGGTCCCATGTCCTTCGACGGCATCGACATCGGCGGCGCTCAGCCCCGCGTTGGCCAGCGCCTGTCCGATCACCCGCTCCTGCGAAGGCCCGTTCGGCGCGGTCAGGCCGTTGGACGCACCGTCCTGGTTCACCGCCGAACCGCGCACCACCGCCAGCACCTCATGACCATTGCGGCGCGCATCCGACAACCGCTCTAGGACGAGCACGCCGACGCCTTCGGAGAGGCCCGTCCCGTCGGCGGTGTCCGCGTACGCTTTGCAGCGACCGTCCGGGGCCAGGCCGCGCTGCCGCGAGAAGTCGATGAACACCTCGGGGGTCGCCATCACCGCCACTCCCCCGGCCAGGGCGAGCGAGGACTCCCCCGACCGCAGCGACTGCGCCGCCAGATGCAACGCCACCAGCGACGACGAGCACGCGGTATCGACCGTCACCGCCGGCCCTTCCAGACCGAAGGTGTAGGACACGCGGCCGGAGGCGACGCTGCCGGAGTTGCCGATGCCGAAGTAGCCTTCGAGTCCCTCCGGGAGGGCGCCGAGGTTGTCCCGGTAGTCGTGGAACATCAGCCCGGTGAAGACCCCGGCGGGCGTGCCGCGCAAGGAGGTCGGGTCGATGCCCGCGCGCTCCAGGGCCTCCCACGACACCTCCAGCAGCAGCCGCTGCTGCGGGTCCATGGCGAGGGCCTCGCGCGGCGAGATCCCGAAGAGCGCGGCGTCGAACCCGCCGGGCTCGGCGAGGAAGCCGCCCTCCTTCGCGTAGGTCCGCCCGGCGCGGTCGGGGTCGGGGTCGTAGAGGTCGTCCGGGTCCCAGCCGCGGTCGCGGGGGAACGGGCCGATCGCGTCGCGCCCTCCGGCGACCAGCCGCCACAGGTCCTCCGGCGAGGCGATCCCGCCCGGCAGGCGGCAGGCCATGCCCACGATCGCGATCGGCTCGGTGCGGCGCGCCTCGGCGTCGTGCAACCGCCGGCGGGTGCGCTGCAGGTCGGCGAGGGTCCGGCGCAGGTACTCGCGCAGCTTCTCGTCGTTCGCCATGTGCCTTTCCTCAGCCCTGTCCGAGTTCATGGTCGATGAGCGCGAAGAGCTGGTCGTCGGTCGCCGTCTCCAGGTCGGCGCCGGGCTCGGCGGGCCCGGCGAGGCGGGCGGTCAGCGCGTCGAGCCGCGCGACGATCCGGTCCCGGAGCGCGCCGTCCTCGGGCGGCTCGCCGAGCGCGCGTTCCAGCCGTTCCAGCTCCGCCAGCGCGGGCGGGACGGCCTCGCGCGGTGCGACGCCGAGTTCCGCGCGCAGGTGCTCGGCGAGCGCGGCCGGGGTGGGGTGGTCGAACACCGCGGTGGCCGCGAGCCGCACGCCGGTCGCCTCGGCGAGTCGGTTGCGCATCCGCACGGCCGTGAGCGAGTCGAATCCGGCGTCCTTGAACGCCTGGTCCGCGCGCAGGGTCTCGCCGGCGGGCAGGCCGAGCACGTCCTCGGCGGCGGCGCGGACGATCCCGACCAGCTCGCGCCGCTGGTCGAGCTCCGGCAGCCGGGCCAGCCGGTCGGCCAGGGGCTCGCGGGCCGGCTCCGCCGCGTCGTCGGTCGTGGTCGCGGTGGCGGTCCGGCGCGGAGCGGTCCGCACCAGGCCGCGCAGCAGCGCCGGGAGCGTGCCCTCGCCGGCCCGGCCGCGCAGGGCCGCATGGTCGAGGCGAGTGGGGACGAGCACCGCCTCGCCGTCCACGCGCAGCGCCAGGTCCAGGAGCGAGAGCGCCTCGTCGGTCGGCAGCGCCAGTTGCAGGCCACGGGCCAGACGGTCGCGGCCCTCCTCCCCGAGGCGGCCGGTCAGCCCGCTGGCCTGCTCCCAGAGACCCCAGGCCAGGGAGAGGGCGGGCAGCCCCTCGGCGCGCCGGAGCCGGGCCAGCCCGTCCAGGAACCCGTTGGCCGCCGCGTAGTTGCCCTGCCCGGCGTTGCCGAAGATCCCCGCACCGGAGGAGAACAGCACGAACGCCGCGAGGTCCAGGTCGCGGGTCAGCTCGTGCAGGTGCCAGGCGGCGTCCGCCTTCGGGCGGAACACCGCCTCCACCTGCTCCGGGCTCAGCGACGCGAGCACCCCGTCGGCCAGCGCGCCCGCCGCGTGGACGACGGCGGTCAGCGGATGTTCGGGGGATATCTCCGCGAGGACGCCCGCCAGCGCGTCCCGGTCGGAGACGTCGGCGGCGACGATGCGCACGTCGGCGCCCGCCGCGCGCAGGTCGTCCGCCAGTTCACCGGCGCCCGGGGCCGCCGGGCCCCGCCGTCCGGCCAGCACCAGGTGGCGGGCGCCGTGGGAGGCCGCCAGATGGCGGGCGACCAGCCCGCCCAGCGTCCCCGTGCCGCCCGTGATCAGCACGGTGCCGTCCGGGTCGAGCCGGGGCGGCTCCCCGGTGGCGCGCGCACGGGCCAGGCGGGGCGCGTACAGGCCGCCCTCGCGGACCGCGAGTTCCGGCTCCCCCGAGGCGACCGCCGCGGGCAGCAGCGCCCGCGCGGCGCCCGGGTCGTCGGCCTCCACCAGCGTGATCGGGTCCGGGACTTCGAGCCGGGCCGTGCGGACCAGGCCCGCCACGGCGGCGCCCGCCGGCCCTCCGGCGGTCAGGACGGCCTTCGGCGGGTCCTCGGCGATGCGCCGCATCGCCCGGACGACCAGGTCGCGAGCCGCCTCGGCGGGCGGCCCCGCCGGGACGCCGGTGAGGTCCAGGACGTCGCCGGCCGCGAGCGGCGCCGCGTCCGATGCCGCCTGGACCCGCGTCCACGTGATGCGGTGGAGCGCGTCGGAGTCCGCGCCGGCGGCGGGCAGGGACGCCGGCCGGAGCACCAGCGACCCGATCTCGGCGACGGGCCGGCCCGACCGGTCGATGATCGCGAAGGTGACGGCGTCGTCGCCCGCCCGTGCGGCGCGCACGCGGAGCGCGGTGGCGCCGGTCGCGTGGAGCGCGACGTCGTTCCAGGCGAACGGGAGGAGCGCTCCGCCGCCGGCCGGACGCGGCGCCGCGCCGAGGTTGGCCGCTTGCAGGGCGGCGTCCAGCAGGGCCGGATGCAAGGCGTAGCCCTCCGCCTCGACCCCGTCGGGCAGTTCCACCTCCGCGAACACCTCGTCCTGGCGCGTCCAGGCGGCGCGCAGCCCGCGGAAGGCCGGACCGTACTCGTATCCGCGTTCGGCAAGACCGGCGTAGAAGGAGTCGACGGCGGCCGGTTCGGCACCTGCCGGCGGCCACTGCGAAGGCGCCGGCGCGGCGTCGGGGACGTCCGCCGAAACGCGACCCGTGACGTGCCGCGTCCACGGGCCGTCCGGTTCGCGACGCGAGTGGACGCTCACGGGGCGCCGCCCGGACCCGTCCTCCTCCCCGACCGTGACCGAGACGCGGACGGTCCCGTGCTCAGGCAGTTCCAGCGGCGTCTCGATGACCAGTTCCTCGATGGTCGCCGCCTCGGTCTCGGCGGCGGCCTGGAACACCAGTTCGTTGAAGACCGCGCCCGGCAGCAGCACGCGTCCGGCCACCGTGTGATCGGCGAGCCAGGGGCGGCTTCCCAGTGACAGCCGGCCTCCGGCGATTACGCCTCCGGTGTCGGGGTCGGGAGCGATGGTGTCCAGAAGGGGGTCGGCCTCCTCGATCCAGTAGCGGCGGCGCTGGAACGCGTACGTCGGCAGCGGCACCCGCCGTCCACCACGAGGCACATGGACCGGCGACCAGTCGACGGCCACGCCGCGGACCTGGAGTTCGGCGAGGGAGAGCAGGAAGCGCCGCAGGCCGCCGTCGTCGCGGCGCAGCGTCCCGGCGGCCACCGACGTGCGCTCGTCCACGAGTTCCTGCACGCTCGGTACCAGGACGGGATGGGCGCTGACCTCGATGAACGTCCGGAACCCGTCTTCGGCCAGCGCTTGGACGGCGTCGGCGAAACGGACTTGGCGCCGCAGGTTGCGGTACCAGTAGCCGCCGTCGAGTTCGGTGGTGTCCAGCCAGCGCCCTTCGACCGTGGAGAAGAACGGGATGTTCGATGCTCGCGGAGTGATCCCGTCCAGCAGGTCCGCCAGCTCGGCTTCGATCGCCTCCACGTGCGAGGTGTGCGAGGCGTAATCCACCGGGATCCGCCGCACCCGCACACCCTCGGCCTCAGCCCGAAGAATGAGGTCGTCCAACGCATCCGGCTCACCCGCGACCACCACCGACCCCGGGCCGTTGACCGCCGCGACCTCCAACCCATCGCCCAACCACGACGAAGCCTTCTCGACCGGCACCGCCAACGACACCATCCCGCCGCGCCCCGCCAGACCACGCGCAATGGCCTGGCTCCGCAACGCCACCACCCGCGCCGCATCCTCCAACGACAACGCACCCGCAACACACGCCGCCGCGATCTCACCCTGCGAATGCCCCACCACCGCGTCAGGACGGACACCGAACGACTCCCACAACCGGGCCAGGGCCACGTTCACCGCGAACGACACGGGCTGCACCACGTCCACCCGCTCCAGCGGGCCGGTGAGCGCGTCCTCGAACGACCAGTCCACGTACGGCTCCAGGGCCGCTCCCACCTCCGCCAGCGCATCGGCGAAGACCGGCGACGCGCCGGCCAGCTCGTCCGCCATCCCGGCCCACTGCGCTCCCTGGCCGGGGAAGACGAAGACGGTCTTGCCGGTGACGTTCGCCGTCCCGGTGACGGCGGCCGGTGCGGGAGCGCCCTGGGCCAGCGCTTCGAGTGCTGCCGCGGCCTCCTCCCGGTCGGCCGCGAGGACGACCGCGCGCTCGTCCAGCGCGGCGCGGGCGGTGGCCAGGGCGTGCCCGATCTCGGCAGCCGTGAGGTCCCCGCGGTCGGCGACGAACGAGGCGAGCCGCGCGGCCTGCGCCCGCAGCGCTCGCGCGCCGCGCGCGGAGACCGGCCACACCACGGCGGCGGGCTCCTCGTCCGGAGCGGAGGCGTCCGCGCCGACGCCGGGGGCCTCTTCGATGATCACGTGGGCGTTGGTGCCGCTCACCCCGAACGACGACACCCCCGCCCGCCGGGGCCGATCGGCCTGGGGCCAGTCGCGCGCCTCGTCCAGCAGCCGTACGCCGCCCGCCGACCAGTCGACCTCCGACGTCGGCTCCTCCGCGTGCAGGGTCCTGGGCAGCGCGCCGTGGCGCAGCGCCTGCACCATCTTGATCACGCCCGCCACGCCCGCGGCCGCCTGGGTGTGACCGATGTTCGACTTGACCGACCCCAGCCACAGCGGCCGGTCGGCCGGGCGGTCCTGGCCATAGGTCGCCAGCAGCGCCTGCGCTTCGATCGGATCGCCCAGCCGCGTGCCCGTGCCGTGCGCCTCCACGGCGTCGATCTCGGCGCCCGTCAGGCCCGCTCCGGCGAGCGCCTGCCGGATCACCCGCTCCTGCGACGGTCCGTTCGGCGCGGTCAGGCCGTTGGACGCGCCGTCCTGGTTGATCGCCGAGCCGCGCACCACCGCCAGCACCTCGTGGCCGTTGCGGCGCGCATCCGACAACCGCTCCAGCACCAGGATGCCGATGCCCTCCGACATGCCGAAGCCGTCGGCGGACTCCGCGAACGCCTTGCAGCGCCCGTCGGCGGCCAGCCCGCGCTGCCGGCTGAAGCCGATGATGCCCTCCAGCGTGGACATGACCGACACCCCGCCCGCCAGCGCCAGCGAGGACTCCCCCGACCGCAGCGACTGCGCCGCCAGATGCAGTGCCACCAGCGACGACGAGCACGCCGTGTCGACCGTCACCGCCGGGCCCTCGAACCCGAGGGTGTAGGACACGCGGCCGGTCAGCACGCTCGCCGCGTTCCCGGTGACGAGGTACCCCTCGTCCGCGCGGCCGCGCGCGCCGCCGGTCCCGTAGTCCTGGCCGTGCGTCCCGACGAAGACGCCGGTGGGCGTTCCGCGCAGGGACGTCGGGTCGACCCCCGCGCGTTCCAGGGCCTCCCACGACACCTCCAGCAGCAGCCGCTGCTGCGGATCCATCGCCAGAGCCTCGCGGGGGTTGATGCCGAAGAAGCCCGCGTCGAAGTCGGCCGCGCCGCGCAGGAAACCGCCGCCCCGCACGTAGGTGCCGCCGGGCGCGTCGGGATCGGGGTCGTGGACGCCGTCGAGATCCCAGCCGCGATCCGTCGGGAAGCCGCCGATCGCGTCGCCGCCCTCGGCGACGAAGCGCCAGAGGTCCTCCGGCGAGTCCACGTCACCTGGGAAGCGGCACGCCATGGCGACGATGGCGATGGCGTCCCCGTCCGGGCCGGGCGTGGTGGTCGGCGCCGCTGCTGCCTCGGGCGCCGTCCCGGACAGTTCGGTTCGCAGCCGCTCGGCGAGACGGGCGGGTGTCGGGTGGTCGAACACCAGGGTCGCGGGCAGGCGGAGGCCGGTGGCCTCGGACAGCCGGTTGCGCAGCTCGACCGCCGTGAGCGAGTCGAGACCGAGGTCCTTGAAGGCGCGTCCGGGCTCGACGGCGTCGGCGCCGCTGTGCCCGAGCACGGCGGCGGCCGTCGCGCGGACGACGCCGAGCAGGTCGGCGGGCGCGACCGCGTCCGAGCCGGCGGGCGCCGCCGCCTCCGGCCGCCGGGGCCGGGCGGGTGCCAGGGCGCGCAGCAGCGGGGGCGCCTCCCCGGCGGCGCGGACGGCCGCGAGGTCCAGCCGGATCGGCACCAGCGCCGGCCGGTCGCTCTCCAGCGCGGCGTCGAACAGCGCCAGGCCCTCTTCGGCGGTCAGCGGGCGCGTACCGGAGCGGGCCATCCGCGCCAGGTCCGTGCCGGAGAGGCGGCCGCCCATTCCGGCTGCGCCGCCCCACAGTCCCCACGCGAGGGAGACCGCGGGAAGGCCCTGCTCGCGGCGGTGCCGGGCGAGCGCGTCGAGGAAGGCGTTGCCCGCCGCGTAGTTGCCCTGCCCGGGACTGCCGAAGGTGGAGGACGCCGACGAGTACAGGACGAAGGCGGCCAGGTCGAGGTCTTGGGTGAGTTCGTGCAGATGCCAGGCTCCGTCCACCTTCGGCGCCAGGGCGGCGTCCCATTCCTGCGGGCCGAGCGAGGCCAGGACGCCGTCGGCGACGACCCCGGCCGCGTGCACGACCCCGGTCAGGCGGTCCGCGACCTGCCCGAGGGCCTCGGCGAGGGCGGCCCGGTCGGCCACGTCGGCGGCGACGGATCGCACCTCCGCCCCGAGATCGGACAGTTCCCCGATCCATTCGGCGGGGGCGCCCGTCCGAGACAGCAGGACCAGCTCCGCGACGCCGTGCGCCCGCACCAAGTGCTCGGCGACGAGGCGGCCGAGACCGCCCGTCGCGCCCGTCACCAGCACGGTCCCGCCGGCCAGCCGCGACCGCTCCGGCGGGGCCGGGAGCGGCGCGCGGGCCAGCCGCGGCACGAGGACGCGCCCGTCGCGCACCGCGATCTGCGGTTCTTCGGGGATCAGCGGCAGCGCGGCGGCGACCGACCCCTTGCCGGGATCGTCGGTGACCAGGGACGCGAAGAGGCCGGGGTGCTCGGACTGCGCGCTGCGGAGCAGGCCCCGCACCGCCTCGTGCACCGGGTCGTCCGGCGAGGTGACCACCAGGAGGCGGGCCGACGCGGCGCGCGGGCCGTCCGGCCAGTCGCGCAGCAGGCGCAGGGTCTCCCACCCCACCGCGCGGACGCGCTCGGGCAGGGGCCGCCTGGCGTCACCGCTCGCGACGCGGTGGACGACGACGTCCGGCGCCGCGTGCCCGGCCCTCCCCGCCGGGACCCACGCGACCTCGAACAACCGGTCGCGCGCCCCGCCCGCCGCGAACCGGCCGGGGTCGAGCGGGCGCAGCGCGAGCGACTCGACGCCGACCACCGGGACGCCCGACGGGTCCGCCGCGCTGATGGCCACGCTGTCGGGCCCGGTCGCGGTCAGGTGGACGCGCAGTGCGCGGGCACCGGTCGCGTGCAGGCGCACGCCGGACCAGGAGAAGGCGAGGCGCGGCCGGTCGGGGCCGGGCAGCAGCGCCGCGGCGGCGATCGGGTGCAGGGCCGCGTCGAGCAGCGCGGGATGCAGGCCGAACCCGTCCGGGTCCGCCTCCTCCGGCAGCCGGAGCTCGGCCCACGCCTCCCCGTCGCCCGCCCAGACGGCCTGGACGGCGCGGAAGGCGGGACCGTACTCGACGTTGAGGCTCTCGTAGAAGCCGTCGAGGTCGAGAGGGCGCGCGCCGGCAGGCGGCGGCCAGGGGACGGCGGCGCCCGGCCGGTCGTCCTCTCCGAGCGTCGCGGTGGCGTTCTCGGTCCACTCCCCGTCGGGCCCGCTGCGGGTGTGGACGCGGACGGACCGCTCCTCCACGCGAACCTGGACGTCGAGCGCCCCGCCCTCGGGCAGCACGATCGGCGTCGAACCGGTGAGCTCGGCGACGGCCGGGGCGCCGCGCAGGGCGCCGATGTGGTGGAGGACGTCCAGGAGCGCGGTGCCCGGCAGCAGCACGGCCCCGGCCACCCGGTGGTCGGCGAGCCAGGGGTGGTCGCGTTCGGTCAGCCGCCCGGTGAACACCGCACCGCCGGAGCCGGCGAGCGGGACGACCGCGTCGAGCAGCGGATGGCCCGCGGGCTCGGGCCCGGCCGCCGGGCCGCGGGCCGGTAGGAGCCAGTACCGCTCGCGCTGGAACGCGTACGTCGGGAGCGCGACCCGCCGCGGGTCGGATCCGGCGAAGACCGCCGTCCAGTCGACCGGCACGCCGCGCACGTGGAGTTCGGCGAGGGAGAGCAGGAAGCGCCGCAGGCCGCCGTCGTCGCGGCGCAGGGTCCCGACCGCCACGGACGGCTCCGTGACCATCTCCGCGATGCTCGGCACCAGGACGGGGTGGGCGCTGACCTCGACGAACGTCCGGAACCCGTCTTCGGCCAGCGCTTGGACGGCGTCGGCGAAACGGACTTGGCGCCGCAGGTTGCGGTACCAGTAGCCGCCGTCGAGTTCGGTGGTGTCCAGCCAGCGCCCTTCGACCGTGGAGAAGAACGGGATGTTCGATGCTCGCGGAGCGATCCCGTCCAGCAGACCCGCCAGCTCGGCTTCGATCGCCTCCACGTGCGAGGTGTGCGAGGCGTAATCCACCGGGATCCGCCGCACCCGCACACCCTCGGCCTCAGCCCGAAGAATGAGGTCGTCCAACGCATCCGGCTCACCCGCGACCACCACCGACCCCGGACCGTTGACCGCCGCGACCTCCAACCCATCGCCCAACCACGACGAGACCGCCTCGACCGGCACCGCCAACGACACCATCCCGCCACGCCCCGCCAGACCACGCGCAATCGCCTGGCTCCGCAACGCCACCACCCGCGCCGCATCCTCCAACGACAACGCACCCGCAACACACGCCGCCGCGATCTCACCCTGCGAATGCCCCACCACCGCATCAGGACGGACGCCGTGCGCGCGCCAGACCTCGGCGAGCGCCACCATGACCGCGAAGGCGACTGGCTGCACGACGTCCACGCGGTCCAGCGGCCCGCGCAGCGCCTCGGTGAGCGACCAGTCCACGTGGGCGGCGAGCGCGTCGGCGCATTCGGCCAGCCGGGCCGCGAAGACGGGGGACGTCTCCAGCAGCTCCGCGCCCATGCCCGCCCACTGCGTCCCCTGCCCGGGGAAGACGAACACCGTCCTGCCGTCGACGTCGGCGACGCCGGACACGACGGTCGGCGCCGGCTCGCCCGCCGCCAGCGCGCCGAGGCCGGCGAGCGCCTCGCTCCGGTCGGCCGCCACGACCACGGCGCGGTGGTGGAGCGCGGCGCGGGTGGTGGCCAGCGAGGACCCGAGGTCGGCCGGCCGCGTCTCCGGGCGCGCGAGCATGTCGTCCCGCAGCCGTTCCGCCTGCGCGCGCAGTGCCGGGACGGCGCGGGCGGAGACCGGCAGGGCCACCGCCTCCGGCTCGGGCGCGAGGGCGTCGCCGATGGGCGGGGCGTCCGGCCCCTGTTCGATGATCACGTGGGCGTTGGTGCCGCTGACGCCGAACGACGACACCCCGGCCCGGCGCGGCCGATCCACCTCGGGCCACGCCCGCGCCTCGGTCAGCAGCCGCACACCGCCCGCTGACCAGTCCACCTGGGAGCTCGGCGCGTCCACGTGCAGCGTCTTGGGCAGTACGCCGTGGCGCAGCGCCTGCACCATCTTGATCACACCGGCCACACCCGCCGCCGCCTGCGCATGACCGATGTTCGACTTCAGCGAGCCCAACCACAACGGCTGATCGGCGGGACGATCCCGGCCGTAGGTCGCCAGCAGCGCCCGCGCCTCGATCGGGTCGCCCAGCCGCGTGCCGGTCCCGTGGCCTTCGACGGCATCGACATCGGCGGCGCTCAGACCCGCGTTGGCCAGCGCCTGACCGATCACCCGCTCCTGCGACGGCCCGTTCGGTGCCGTCAGGCCGTTGGACGCACCGTCCTGGTTCACCGCCGAACCACGCACCACCGCCAGCACCTCATGACCATTGCGGCGCGCATCCGACAACCGCTCCAGGACGAGCACACCGACGCCTTCGGACCAGCCCGTCCCGTCGGCGGCGTCGGCGTACGCCTTGCACCGGCCGTCCGCCGCGAGGGCGCCCTGGCGGGTGAACTCGACGAACGAGGTGGGCCGGGCCATCACGGCCACTCCCCCGGCCAGGGCGAGCGAGGACTCCCCCGACCGCAGCGACTGCGCCGCCAGATGCAACGCCACCAGCGACGACGAGCACGCCGTATCGACCGTCACCGCGGGCCCCTCGAAGCCCAGCGTGTAGGACACGCGGCCGGAGGCGACGCTGCCGGAATTGCCGGTGCCGAGATAGCCCTCAAGGTCGGCGGGCACCTCGGCGAGGTCGGTGGCGTAGTCGTGGTACATCAGGCCAGAGAAGACCCCGATGTCGCGGCCCCGCAGGGAGGTCGGGTCGATGCCCGCGCGCTCCAGGGCCTCCCACGACACCTCCAGCAGCAGCCGCTGCTGCGGGTCCATGGCGAGGGCCTCGCGCGGCGAGATCCCGAAGAAGCCCGCGTCGAAGTCACCGGCGTCGTGGAGGAATCCGCCGTGCCGGGTGGCGGTCCGCAGGGAGTCGACGTCCCAGCCGCGGTCGGCGGGGAACTCCGTGATGGCCTCGGCGCCGTCGGCGACGAGCCGCCACAGGTCCTCAGGCGAGGCGATCCCGCCCGGCAGGCGGCAGGCCATGCCCACGATCGCGACGGGCTCGCCGGACAGGGCGTGCGGCACGGCCGCGTCCCGGGTGACGGGCTCGGCGAGCAGCGCCGCCCGCAGGTGGCGTGCGACGGCCAGCGGGGTCGGATGGTCGAAGGCGAGCGTGGCGGGCAGCGGCAGCCCGCAGGCGGCGGCCAGCCGGTCGCGCAGGGCGACGGCGGTCAGCGAGGTGAGCCCGAGGTCGCGGAACGCCGCGTCGGCCTGGAGGTCGCCGCCGGCTCCGAGCAGGTCGGCGACCGCCGTCCGGACCAGGTCCGTCAGCAGCCGGTCGCGGTCGGCCCGGCCGGGCAGGTCCAGCAGCCGGCGGCGCAGGTCCGCGGCCGCGCCGTCGTCCGCGGCCACCGGACGGGCCGGGGCTTCGATCAGATCGCGCAGCGGGGCCGGGACCCCGTCGGCGCGCACCGCCGCCGGGTCGAGGCGGAAAGCGGCGAGGCAGGCCTCCTCCGAGGCGAGGGCCGCGTCCAGCGCCGACATGCGGTCCCGGGCCGTCAGGCGCCCGACGCCCGGCGGCGGCGGACGGCCGTCGCCCTCGACGGGCCCCAGGGCCAAGGACAGCGCGGGCAGCCCGCCGGCCGCGCGGCGGCGGGCCAGCGCGTCGAAGGAGGCGCCGAGGGCGGCCTCCTCCTCCCCTTCGCGCCGCGCGGCTCCGAGCAGTCCCGTGGCGGGCGAGAGCAGCACGAACGCGTCGAGGTCATGGGCCGCGGTCAGCTCGGAAAGGTTCACCGCCCCCGCCCGGGCGGCCTCGGGGTCCCGTCCGCCGGGCGCGTGGACGACGGCACCGATCGGGCCGCTCGCGGCGAGCAGTGCGACGAGGGCGTCCCGGTCTGCGGCGTCGTCGGCGATGGTGGCGACATCGGCTCCGTGGGCCACGGCCAGGTGGCGGGCCACGGCCGCGCCGAGTTCGCCGTCGGCGCCGGTGACGAGCACGGTCCGGCCGGCCCCGACCGGACCGCGCGGGGCCGCGTCCGGCGGCGCGGCGGCACGGACGGCGCGCGGCACCAGGAGGACCCCCGAGCGGACGGCCGCCTGCGGTTCCCCCGCGGACAGCGCCTCGGCCGCCCACCGCTCGGCGTCGGCCCCGGCGTCCAGGTCGAGCAGCGTGAACCGGCCCGGGTACGCGGCCTGGACGCCGCGCACCGCCGCCCACACGTCCGCCTGGGCGCGGTCGATCGCGGTGCCGGTCCCTTCCACGGCGACCGCCCCGCGGGTGACGACGACCCGGTGGGCGCCCGTCTCGCCGTCGCCGGACGCCCAGGCCCTGAGCCGGGCGGAGAGCTCGCCCGCGTCCGAGTCCGAGTTCGAGTCCGCCGAGGTCACCACCAGTTCGGGCCGCGCGTCTCCCGTGCCGGAGCGACCCGGCACCGAGGGAAGCGGGATCCAGTCCAGGCGGAACAGCGACTCATGGCGCCCGCCGCCCGTCGCGCGCAGCCGGGCGGGACGCTCCAGCAGCAGGCGGCGCGCGACCTTGCCGGAGGCCGTGCGCGGGACCTCGGCTATCTCGTACAGTTCCTCGGGCACCTTGAAGTAGGCGAGGCGCTCCCGGCAGGCGGCGAACAGCGCCTCGGGATCCAGGCCCTCGGGCCCCGGCACGACGAAGGCCACCGGAACCTCTCCGAGCACCTCGTGCGGACGGCCCGCCACCGCGACGTCCGCGACGCCGGGCCGCCCTCGCAGGACCTCCTCCACCTCGCCGGGGTGGATGTTCTCCCCGCCCCGGATGATGAGCTCCTTGATCCGGCCGGTGATGGTGAAGTAGCCGGCGGCGTCGCGCCGGGCCAGGTCGCCGGTCCGGTACCAGCCGTCGCGGAACGCCTCGGCGGTCTCCTCCGGCCTGCCGTGGTACCCGACCATCACGCTCGGGCCGCGAACCCAGACCTCGCCCTCCTCCTCCGCCCCGACGTCGGCGCCGGTCTCGGGATCCACCAGCCGCACGCCGAGCCCCGGCACCGGCAGCCCGCACGACCCCTCGACGCGGGCGCCCGTCGGCCAGTTGATGGTGATCGACCCGCACGTCTCGGTGCTGCCGTAGGCGTCCAGCAGCGGCGCGCCGAACGCCTCCTCGAACGCCCGGCGCAGCTCCGCCGTGGTGACCGCGCCGCCGACCAGGCACATGCGCAGGTGCGGCGCCGTGAAACCCTCCTCGCGCGCGGCCCGGACGAGATGGTGGTACATCGTCGGGACGCCCGCGAGGAAGGTGCTGTCGTCCTCGCGGAGCGCGCCGAGCACCTCGCCCGCGCTGAAGCCGTCCAGGATGCGGGCGGTCGCGCCGACCGCGGTGACGGCGAGCACGCACGCGATGTGCGAGAGACTGTGGAACAGCGGCAGCGGCCACAGCACGCGGTCGTCGGCGGACAGGCCGGGGACAGGCACGTAGCAGGCGGCGACCGACCACAGGCAGTTGCGCTGGGTGGAGACGACGCCCTTGGGCCGCCCGGTGGTGCCGGAGGTGTAGAGCATCCATGCCGGTTCGTCCAGGCCGAGGTCGTCGCGGGCGGGCGTGCCGGGCTCGGTGCCGGCGAGCGACTCGAAGGGCACCGCCGCGGGCAGCGCCTCGGGCGGCGCGTCGCCGGTGACCACGACGGCGACGTCCGGCCGCCCGGCCAGCACCCGGGCCAGCGGCGCGGCGTGCTCCGGGTCGGTGATCACCAGCCGGGCGCCGCTGTCGTCCAGCAGGTAGGCCAGCTCGGCCTCGGTGACGCGTGGGTTCACCGGGACGCCGATCGCGCCCGCCCGGACCAGGGCCAGGTAGCCCTCCACCGTCTCGACGCGGTTGCCGAGCAGGAGGGCCGCGCGGTCGCCGGGCTGCAGCCGGCGTTCCGCGAGATGGCCCGCGAGGCGCCGGGTCCGCGTGTCCAGCTCGGCGTAGGTGACGCCGCGCCGGGCGTCCCGGAAAGCGATCTTCCGGGGCGCCCGGCGGGCGTGCTCGTCCAGCAATTCGGGCAGTGGCCGAATCAGCTCCGTGCGCAGCATTCCGGCGCATCCCCCAATGCGAGGTGACGGTGCGGAACCGCCCGCAAGAAATGTGCCGGCGGCTGCGCCCAGTCTCATCAAGGAATGGTCGGGACAATCCCCTAACCGCCCCCCTAATGGTCCTTACTCACGTCCGGACCGGGGGACGGGGCGGGGTCAGCAGGCCGAGCAGGTCGGCGGGGCTGCGCAGCACCGCGTCCGGCCGTTCGGCCAGCAGCGGCGCGGGGTCGCTCTCGCCCCACAGCGCGGCGATCGCGCCGACGCCGGCGGCCCGCGCGCTGCGCAGGTCGGTGACGGCGTCGCCGACCATCACCGCCTCGTCCGGGCGGGCGCCGAGCAGGCCGAGGGCGCGCTCGACGATGTCGGGCGCGGGCTTGGGCCGTGCCACCTCGTCCGAGCCGATCACGTGCTCGAAGTACCCGGCGATGCCGAGGACGGCGAGCAGCGAGCGCGCCCGGGGCCCGCTCTTGCCGGTCGCGACGGCGAGCCGCAGGCCGCGCCGGCGCAGCCCGGCCAGCAGCGGCCCGACGCCCTCGAAGACGGTGACCTCGCCGGCGAGCCGGTAGCTCTCCCGGACGAACGGCTCCTCGATCTCGGGCGGCAGGCCCATGATGCGCATGATGTCGGGGAAGTAGCGGCCGAGGTGCCTGCTGTACTCCTCGAAGGGCGCCGGGCCGTCGCCCATCACCTCGGCGTAGGCCGTCTGGAACGCCCGGCGCATCACGTCGAAGCTGTCGACGATGACGCCGTCCAGGTCGAAGATCACCGCGCGCACCGCGGGGCGGCCCCTGGCGGCGTCAGACATGGCCCGCCCCCGCCGCCACCGGCGTTCGGGCCGCGGGCCGGGCCGAGTCGTACAGCCGGCCGATCGCCGCGATCATCTCCCGGGCGCGCGCGACCGCGGCGCCGCGGCGCCCGGGGTCGGCCAGCAGGGCGGGCAGCTCGTCCAGCTGGCGCGAGTACTCCACGCCGATCGGCTCCCTGGGGACGGGAACGGGCCGGGCGACGCCGTGCCGGGTGCGGACCAGCGTGGGCGCCTCCTGCCGGTTGGTGCTGAACCCGAACGTGCAGCGCAGCGCGGCCGTCCCGGCGGCGCCCTCCACGGTGATCGCGGTGACGTCGCGGGTCTCGTGCGACGCCCAGCTCGCCCGCAGCGCCACCGAGACGCCGCGGTCGGTCACCAGGAACCCGCGGGCGGTGTCCTCGACGTCGCCGGCGGCCGCGGCACCGTCCGCGGCGGGGGCGCCGGGCCCGGCCTGCTTCCACCGCGCGCGGCGCGAGGGGTCGTTGACGAAGTCGGACGAGACCGTGCCGAGCACCCGGTCGAAGGCCGTGGGCCCGAGCAGCGGCTCCACGGCGTCGAACAGGTGCCAGCCGAGGTCGAGCAGGGCGCCGCCGCCCGCCTGCTCCCGCCGGACGAACCAGCTGCTCGCCGTGGGCACGCCGTGCGCGCGCACCCAGGACAGGTCGACGTGGCGGATCGGGCCGAGGCCGGCGGCGACGTCCAGCAGCGCCCGGACGTCGGCGCGGTACCGGGCGGCGCTGCCCGCGAGGAGCACCGCGCCGCCCGCCAGCTCGGCCTCCTCGAGCCGGTCCGCCTCGGCGACGCTGAGGCAGACCGGTTTCTCCAGGAACACCGGCACGCCCTTGGAGAGCAGCCGGGTCGCGACGGGTGCGTGCAGGTGGTTGGGGACCGCGACCACCGCCAGGTCCACGGTCGCGGGGTCGAGCTCGTCGACCGTCGCGAGCGCGACCGGCGCGCCCGCCGCGGCGCGCGCGGCCGGGTCGGGGTCGACGACGGCGGTGACGGTGTGGCGCTCGTGCTCGCGCAGCCGGGGCAGCCAGATCCGGCGCCCCGCCCAGCCGAGCCCGACCAGGGCGACGCGGACGCGCGCGGGGCCGCTCATGCCGCCCTCACCGCGTCGGCCACGATCTCGGCGACCCGGTGGAGCTGCTCCTCGGTGCCGAGCAGCGTCCGGTGGTGCAGCCAGATCCCGTCGCCGGTGAGCGCCTCGGCGTTCGGGCAGCGCGCCGCCAGCTCCTCGGGCGTCGCGTCCGGCGCGCCGGTCTCCCAGAAGGCGGCCGTGCGGTAGACGGCGCGGAACACCACGAAGGCGGGCACGCCGCGCGCCACGAGCGCGTCGACGAGCGCGTCGCGGCGCTCGCCCGCCAGCTCCGGCACCCGGAACATGGCCATGTAGTGCGGCACCCGGTCGGCGCGGGCGTCCCGGTCCTGGGGCACGACGCCCGGGATCTCGGCCAGGAGCCGGGCCAGCACGGGCGCGCGCCGCTCCCGCGTGTCGATCTGCTCGTCCAGGCGGCTCAGCTGGGCGCGCAGCACCGCGGCGGAGAACTCGTTCAGGCGGAAGTTCGAGCCCGAGGTCCGGTGGTGGTAGCCGCGGTCGTCGCGCGGGCGCCCGCAGCTGTGCCGCAGGAAGCCCTCCTCGTAGGAGTCGCGGTCGGGGAAGGTGACCGCGCCGCCCTCCCCCGCCGTCATGAGCTTGCCGTTCTGGAAGCTGTAGGCCGCGATCGTGCCGAACTCCCCGACGCGGCGGCCGTTCCAGCGGGCCCCGTGCGCGTGGGCGGCGTCCTGGACGAGCGGGACGCCGCTGTCGGCGGACAGCTTGGCCAGTGCGTCCATGTCGGCGAGCTGCCCGGCGATGTGCACCGGCATGATCGCCCGGGTGCGCGGCCCGACCGCCGCCGCGGCGGCCGCCGCGTCCAGGTTGTAGGTGCCGGGGTCGATGTCCACCGGTACCGCCACCGCGCCGAGCCGCTGCACGGCCTGCGACGAGGAGATGAAGGTGAACGCCGGCACCAGGACCTCGTCGCCGTCGCCGATCCCGAGCACCTGCAGGGCCAGTTCCAGCGCGTGCGTGCCGTTCGTCACCGCGAGCGCGTGCGCGGCGCCCTCGTGCTCGGCGAACTCGCGCTCGAAGGCGTCGACCTCGCCGCCGCCCATGCGCCACCACTGGCCCTGCTCCAGCGCGCGGACCAGTCCCGCGCGTTCCCGCTCGTCGTACTGCGGCCACTCCGGCAACCCGATATCACTCATGTGCTCCACATCCTCCGCGTCATGCGTTCCGACCGTTTCACAAACCGTCCCCAGCGGGGATTTCTTCGGCACGGTACCCAAGCGAGGAGGGCATTTCCCATCCCCTATCGCACCCCCTATATTTCCCTTGCCCGAATGTCGCACGGAGATTCTTCGCGCCAAATGCGCAGCGCATGTTATAACGGCGGACGTGCAGTTGCTTTTGCTGAACGGACCGAATCTGGGGATTCTCGGGCGCCGGGAGCCGGAGATCTACGGGACCGACACGCTGGCCGACATCGAGGCGTCCGTCCGCGCGGAGGTGGCGGCGCGCGGCTGGGAGGTGGTGCCGGTGCAGCGCGAGTCGGAGGGCGCGCTGATCGAGGCGTTGCACGGCCGGTGGGACACCGTCGGCGCGATCGTGAACCCGGGCGCGCTGATGATCGCCGGCTGGGGGCTGCGGGACGCGCTGGCCGCCTACCCGCGCCCGTGGATCGAGGTGCACCTGTCGAACGTGTGGGCGCGCGAGTCGTTCCGCCACGAGTCGGTGCTGGCCCCGGTGGCCGACGGGGTGATCGTCGGGCTCGGCGCGCTCGGCTACCGGCTCGCCGCCCGCGCCCTGCTCGCGCTGGTGCCGGAATGACCCGCCTCGGGATCGACGTCGGCGGGACCAAGGTCGCGCTCCGGCTGGCCGCCGCGCACCGGCCGCCGCGCGACGCCGCGTTCCGCTGGCCGGCACCGGCGGACCCCGCCGAGGACTGGGCGGCCTTGGCCGGGGAGGTCGCGCAGCTGCGCGCCGGGGCGGACCCGCCGATCGCGGCCGTCGGGGTCGCGCTGCCCGCCGCCGTCGACCCCGCCGGGCGCGTCACCGCCTGGCCCGGCCGCCCCGCCTGGGTCGGTCTCGACGTGGGGGCGCGGCTGCGCGCCCTGTTCCCCGGGGCCGCCGTGCGCTGGGCCGACGACGGCGACGTGGCGGCGCTCGCGGAGGCCGAGCGGGCGCGGGCGCGGAACGCGGTGTACCTCGGGGTCGGCACGGGCGTCGGCGGTGGCGCCGTGCTCGACGGCCGGCCGGTGCCCGGATGCGAGGCCGGCCACCTCGTCGTCGACCGGTCGGCGCGGGACGAGCGGTGCGACTGCGGCCGGTTCGGCTGCGTCCAGGCCGCCGCCTCCGGTCCCGCGATCCTCCGGCGGGCGGCCCGGCTGCGGGGTTCGCCGGTCCCGTTCGCCGGGCTCCGCGACGGGCTGGCGGACGGGGCGCGGTGGGCGGCGGCCGCGCTGGAGCCGGCATGGGACGCGCTCGCCGCCGCCGTCACGGGCCTCGGCGAGCTCCTGCGTCCCGAGATCGCCGTGATCGGCGGCGGCGTCGCCGCGGGGCTGCCCGGCTTCACCGAGGCGGTCGCCGAGCGCGTCGCGGGATACGCCCGTCCGGGGTTCGCGCCGCCGTCGGTGCGGCCCGCGGCGCTGGGCGCGCTGTCGTCCCTGCACGGAGCACTGCTGCTGGCGGAGCGGGAGGAGGCCCGGAGTGACCGGACGGGATGAGGGGACGGCCACGGCGTCGCGGTGCGTGGACGTGGCGCTGGGCGAGCGTTCCTACCAGGTGCGCATCGGGGCCGGGGTGCGCGCCGCGCTCCCCGGCGTCATCGCCGGGATCGGAGCGCGGCGGGCCGTGGTCGTCTCGGCCAGGCCCGCGGAGTGGACGCCCGATCCCGGGGTGCCGTCCACGGTGGTCCCCGTGCGCGACGGCGAGACCCACAAGACGCTGTCGCAGGTGGAGGAGCTGTGCCGGCGCTTCGCCGATCTCGGGCTGACCCGCGCGGACGCGGTCGTGTCGTGCGGCGGGGGCACCACCACCGACCTGGTGGGCCTGGCGGCGGCGCTCTACCACCGGGGCGTCCCCGTCGTGCACCTGCCGACCTCGCTCCTGGCGCAGGTGGACGCGAGCATCGGCGGCAAGACGGCGGTGAACCTGCCGCACGGCAAGAACCTCGTCGGGACGTACTGGCAGCCGCGCGCGGTCCTCTGCGACACCGACTACCTCGCGACCCTCCCCCGCCGCGAGTGGACCAACGGGTACGGGGAGATCGCGCGCTGCCACTTCATCGGCGCGCCCGGCCTGCACGGGCGTCCGGTGGACGAGCAGATCGCGGCGAGCGTGGCGCTCAAGGCGTCGGTCGTGGCGGCCGACGAGCGCGACGCGGGGCGGCGGCACGTGCTCAACTACGGGCACACGCTGGGCCACGCGCTCGAACGCGCCACCGGCTACCGGCTGCGGCACGGGGAGGCGGTCGCGATCGGCACGGTCTACGCGGGGCGGCTCGCCGGCCGGCTCGGCCGGATCGGCGCGGCCCGCGTCGCCGAGCACCAGGCCGTCGTCGCGGCCTTCGGGCTCCCGACCGGCCTGCCCGCGGACGCCGACCGGGACGCGCTCGTGCGCCTGATGCGGCTGGACAAGAAGGCCGCGGACGGGCTCGCGTTCGTGCTGGACGGCCCGCGCGGCGCGGAGCTGGTGACGGGGGTGCCGGAGTCCGAGGCCGCCGCCGCGCTCGCGGGGATGCCGGCCGGAGAGGACTGACATGGGCCGCATCACCGGCACGACCCGGCTGCTGGCCGTCCTCGGCGATCCGGTCGAGCAGGTGCGGGCCCCGGCGCTGGTCAACCCGCTGCTGGAGCGGCTCGGCCGGGACGCGGTGCTGGTCCCGGTGCACGTCCGGTCGGCGGACCTCGCCCCGGTGGTGGGCGGGCTGCGGCGCGTCGGCAACCTGGACGGCCTGCTGGTCACCGTGCCGCACAAGATCGAGATCTGCCGGTACGCCGACGAGCTGGGCCCGGCGGCCGCGTTCACCGGCAGCGCGAACGCCCTGCGCCGCGAGCCGGACGGCCGCTGGCACGCCGACAACTTCGACGGCGTCGGCTTCGTCCGCGGGCTGCGCGCGTGCGGCCACGACCCGGCGGGCCGGCGCGTCTCGCTGGTGGGCGCGGGCGGAGCGGGCGCCGCGCTGGCGGCGGCGCTGCTGGAGAACGGGGCGGCCCGCCTGTCGGTCTGCGACACCGACGCCCGGCGCCTCGGCGCGCTGCTCGCCCGCCTCGCCGCACGCTGGCCGGGCCGCGCGTCCGGCTCGGCCGTCCCCCGGGTCGAGGACGCGGACATCGCCGTCAACGCCACCCCCCTCGGGATGCGCGCGGGCGACCCGCCGCCCTTCGACCCCGCCCTGGTGCCGCCGGGCGGGGTGGTCGCCGACATCGTCATGAGCCCCGCCGAGACGCCGCTGCTGCGGGCCGCGGCCGCGCACGGCCGCGCGGTCCATCACGGATCCCACACGCTCGATCACCAGCTGGAGTGTTACGCGTCCTACTTCGGCCTCGGGGGTTGACCGCTTCCAATTGCAGCCAATATCGATAGAATTAGTATGAAATACCCGCCAAGACGAGACGGTCGACAGGGGGACCCCCTTGCGATTCAGCCTGCTCGGTCCGCTGGAGGTGGTGCGGGACGGCCGGCCCGTCCCGCTCGGAGGGGTCAACCAGCGCGCGGTCCTGGGCTACCTGCTGCTGCACGCCGGGACCGTGGTGTCCACCGGCGACCTCATCCGCGCCCTGTGGCACGATCCCGTGCCCCCCACCGCGCGCAAGATGGTGCAGAACGCCGTCGCCGGAGTGCGCCGCGCGCTCCCCGCCGACGGTTCCTGCGCGCTGGAGACCGCCTCGCCCGGATACCTGCTCCGCCTCGACCCCGGCCTCATCGACGTCACCCGTTTCCGCACGCTGGTGGAACGGGGCCGCGCCGACTTCCGCGCGGAGGCGTGGGAGCCCGCGGCCCGGCGCCTGCGCGAGGCCCTCGCGCTGTGGCGCGGCCCCGCGCTGGCCGACGTCATCGACTCCGTCACCGCATGGCCCGAGCTGACGGTCCTCGAGGAGGCGCGGCTCGCCGCGCTGGAGGACTGTCTCGAGGCCGAACTCGCCCTCGGCCGCCACCACGAGCTGATCGGCGAGATGACGTCCCTGGTCGACGAGGAGCCCGCGCGCGAGCGGCTGTGCGGCCTGCTGATGCTGGCGCTCTACCGGGGCGGGCGCCAGCGCGAGGCGCTGGCGGTCTACCAGGACCTCCGCGACGTCCTGCGGGACGGCTTCGGGCTGGACCCCGGCCCCGAGCTCAGGCGGCTGGAACGCGACATCCTGAACCAGGACCCGCGGCTCGCCCTCACGACGGCCCCCGGCAGGGCGGGCGGCCCCCTGCCGCAAGGCGCGGCTCCCGGCGCGGCGGGTCCGGAGGGCGCGGCGGGTCCGGAGAGCACGGCGGACCGTGCCGGGATCGCGCCGCCGGCCAGGACGCCGTGCGGCAAGGCCGCCGACGCGCGCGAACGGGTCCCCGGCGGCGGTCGCGCCGGCGACGCCGAGCGCCCCGTCTCCGAGCGTCCCGTCTCCGAGCGCAAGCGGGCCAGCGTGCTGCTGGTGCGCACCCGCGTGGACGTGGTGCACGGCTCGTCCGAATGCGTCGACGAGACGCTCAACGACCTCGCCCGGATCATCGCCGAGGAGGCCCGCCGCTTCGGCGGGGCCGTGCGCGAGACGCTCGGCTCGGTCCGCCCCGTGCTGTTCGGCTTCCCGCGCTCGCACGAGGACGACCCCGAGCGCGCCGTCCGCACGGCCCGCGCCGTCCGCGCGCGGATCGACGACCGGGTCGCGACGTTCCTCGGCGTCCAAATCGCCGTCGCCACCGGCGACGTCCTCGCGACCTACCGGGACGAGCACGACCCGTCTCCCGCGCAGCTGGCGGGGACGGTGCCGCACTCCGCCGAGCGGCTGCTGGCCCACGCGCCGCCCGGCGGTATCCGGGTCTGCCCGGTGACCGCCCGCGCCGCCGGCCTGCACGCCGCCGCGCCGGAGGACGACCCGGCCGGCGGCGTCCCCGTCGCACCCGGGCACGGACCGTTGCCGTGGACGCCCGTCCCGGCGCGCACCGGGCCGCTGGTCGGCCGGGACCGGGACCTGGAGATCCTCCGCGGCCTGCTCGGCGACGTGCGCCGCAGGCAGCGCCCGCACCTCGTCACCGTCCTCGGCGAGCCCGGCATCGGCAAGAGCCGCCTGATGGCCGAGTTCGCCGCGGACGTCCCCGGGTCCGTGCTCGTCGGCCGCACCCCGCCGTACGCGGGCGGGGTCCTCGCCCCGCTCGCCGACGCGGTGCGGTCACGGCCGGACGGCGCCGAGACGGCCCGGCTGATCGAGCGCCTTCCCGCGGAGGCCGGAGCGGCCGCCTGGCGCCGGCACGTCGCCGACCTCGCGCTGGACGGCCCCCTCACGATCGTCCTGGAGGACCTGCACCGCGCAGGCACGGTCCTGCTGGACCAGGTCGAGGACCTGACCGAGCAGCTCGCCCGGGTGCCGGTCCTCATCGTGGCGACCGCCCGGCCCGAACTGCGGCAGCGCAGGACGCGCTGGGGATGCGGGAAGCGCGACGTCACCACGCTCACGCTGGACCCGCTGTCCGACGAGGAGGCGCGCGCGCTCCTGCCCCGGCCCGCCGACCCCGCGATGCTCACGCTGGTCGGCGGCAACCCGCGGCACGCCGAGGAGTACGCGCGGGCCGTGCGCGGGTACGCCGGCGACGGCTGCCACGGCGCCTACGACGGCGCCCCCGTCCCCGGGCCGCTGCGCGCCCTCGTCGCCGCCCGGATCGACACGCTCCCGCTCCCCGAACGGGCCGTCCTGCGGGACGCCACGACCTTCCCGGAGAGCGGGTTCCGGGCCGAGGGCGTGGCCGCCGTCTCCGCCCGCACCATCGAGGAGACCGCCGAGGCCCTGCACGCCCTGGAGCGCAAGGACTTCCTCGTGCGGCGGCCGTCGGACCGCTCCGGCGCGCCGGAGTACGCCATCCGGCAGCCGCTCCTCCGCGAGGTCGCCCATGCCCAGTTGCCGCGCAGCCAGCGGATCGCCCGGCACCGGCGCGCCATCGACTGGGTCGACTCGCTGCCCGCGGACCAGGCCGACCTCCTCGTCCACCACTACCGGCTCCTCGTGATCCTCAACTCGCCCGACCTGGCGTACGACACGGCGCGGCAGGCCCATCACGCGCTCCTCGCCGCCGAGCGCCGGGCCGCCGCGGCGGGCGCCCACGACACCGCCGCCCGGTGCCGGCGCGCTGCCCACGACCTGCGCCGCGGGCGTGCCCGCGCCGCGCCGTCCTGGGCCGCCGCGTTCCACCGCCCGCTGCCCCGGCGCGTGGACGGGTCACCGGTCGCCACCTACCGCTGAGCCGCCGCCGGGCCGCCCCGCGACAGCAGCAGGGCGATCACCAGCGCGAGCGCGAGCAGCACCGCGCCCGCGGCGAAGCCGATCCGGTACCCGTGCGTCAGCGCGGCCGGCCCGTCCGCCGCTCCGGCGTGCCGGGTCCCGGCCGCGGCCAGCGCCGCCATGCCCGCGAGCCCCAGCGCCCCGCCGACCTGCTGCGCGGTGCCGATCACCCCGGAGCGGACCCCGGAGTCGGCGGCGGACGCGCCCGTCATGGCGAGCGCGGTGGCCGCCGGCAGGACCAGGCCCGCCGAGACGCCGAGCGCCAGCATCGCGGGCAGCACGTCCACCGCGTAGGTGCCCGACGCCGGTGCCCGCGCCAGCCAGCCGAATGCCAGGATCCCGGCGGCGAGCCCCGCCGGCAGGACGCGGCCGACCCCGAAGCGGACGATCAGCGGCTCCGCGAGCGCCAGCGAGGTCGCCCCGATCACGGCGGACGCCAGCAGGTAGGCGAGCCCGGTCTCCAGCGGGTCGAGGCCGAGCACCTCCTGGAGGTACAGCGTGACCAGGTACTGGAAGCCGAACATCGCGCCGACGAACAGCGCCTGCAGCGCGTTCCCTCCCGTCCAGGCCCGGGAGCGGAAGACCGCCAGGTCCAGCAGCGGGGCCGCGGCCCGCCGCTGGCGGAGCACGAAGCCCGCGAGCAGGGCGAGCCCGGCCGCGGCCGGCACGGCGGTGACCGCCGCGCCGGAGCCGCCGGGTCCGAGGGAGCCGATCGCGAAGACCAGGAGCATCAGCCCTGCGGTGACCAGCGCCGCGCCGAGCAGGTCGGCGCCCGCCGCCCAGCCGATGCCGCGGTCCGGGCGCAGCGTGCGGCGGCCGAAGAGCAGCAGCAGCGCGCCGATGGGCACGTTGACCAGGAACATCCACGGCCACCCGAGCAGCTCGGTGAGCAGCCCGCCGCCGAGCGCGCCGACCGACCCGCCGCCCGCCGCGACGAACGCGATCACCGTGATGGCCCGGACCCGCTCCCGGCCCTCGGGGAACAGCACCACCGCCATGCCGGTGATCACCGAGCCCGCCATCGCGCATCCGACGCCCTGCACGAACCGCGCGACCACCAGGGCCGTCGCGCCGCCGGCCGCGCCGCACGCCGCCGAGGCCGCCGTGAACACCGCGATGCCGCCGAGGAAGACCCGCCGCCGCCCGAGGAGGTCGCCGAGCCGGCCGCACAGCAGCAGGAGCCCGCCGAAGGCGACCAGGTACCCGTTGACGACCCAGGACAGCTGCGCGCCGGCGAGGCCGAGGTCGGCGCGGATCCGCGGCAGCGCCACCGCCACGCCCGTCCCGTCGACGATCAGCATCAGCTGCCCGGTGGCGAGCACCGCCAGGGCGGGCCAGGGGGAGCGCCCGGTCCGTACCGCGGTCTCCGCGACGTCCATCCCGCCTCCCATTCTTTTGCCGTGATCGTGCCACCCGGAGCAGCATTCGAAAAGAAGGAACATCGATGTAACCACGGGAAGGAAAAGTGCCTTCTTCCGCCCTTCTCGGAGAGTGGTGAAGGATGGACCCACCCGAAGCACAGGGAGTGGAAGAAATGACGAAGATCGCCATTATCGTGGGCAGCACGCGGCCGGGCCGGATCGGGCGCCCGGTGGCCGAGTGGGTGCACAAGGTCGCGGCCAAGCGCACCGAGGCCGAGTACGAGATCGTCGACCTCGCCGAGCAGGGCCTGCCGCTCTACGACGAGCAGATCCCCGCGGCCGTCGGCCAGTACGCCGGCGAGCACACCAAGCGCTGGGCCGGGATCGTCGCCGGGTACGACGGCTTCCTCGTCATCACGCCGGAGTACAACCACGCGCCGCCCGCCGCGCTGAAGAACGCGTTCGACTTCGTGCACGCCGAGTGGGCGAACAAGGCGGTCGGCTTCGTCGGTTACGGCGCCGTCGGCGCCGCCCGGGCCGTGGAGCAGCTGCGGCTGGTCGCGACGGAGCTGGGCGTGGCGTCGGTGGCCGCGCAGGTCACCCTGCTCATCCCGGGCGACTTCCCGAACTACCCCGAGTTCGCCCCGCAGGAGTTCCGCGAGGCCGAGCTGGAGCGCGTGCTGAACCAGCTGGAGTCCTGGTCGAAGGCGCTGGCCACCGTCCGGCAGTGAGCCCCGCACGGCGAGGGCGGGCGTCCGACCGGGCGCCCGCCCTCGCCGTCGCAGGGCCCGGACGTCACTTCGCGGGCTCCGGCGGGAACGGGATGACCTTGTGCGGGACGATGCGGACGACCACCCGCGAGACGTCGTCCACGTCGTGGACCTCGTCGAGGTACTTCAGCGTGAGCTCGTCGGCCAGCTCCTTGCCGCCGCCCTCCAGGACCTTCGCGGTGCCGCGGATCTCGATCGAGGTGACCGGGTTCTCGATGTCGAACACCGAGAGGTTGACCCGCGGGTCGCGGGAGATGTTGCGCTCGGTGCGGCGGCCGGCGTGCGTCACGAACAGCAGGGAGTCGTCCTCGTCGCGCTTGATCAGCACGATCGAGGAATGCGGGCTCCCGTCCTCGTTCACGGTGGCGACCACGGGGAAATTCTTGTTGTCGACGAATGCCCGGGTCTTCTCATCGAGTTTCTCAGCCATGCGGCAAAGGTATATTCGGGAACGGTCCCCGGACTCCCCTGATCACCCCCCTATTCCCCCGGTCCGGGAGGGGCGGCGTCCAGCCACCGGCCGATGACCGCGGCGGCGGCCGAGCCGTCCACGTCCGCGAGTTTCCGCGCGACGAGGAGGCGGGCGCCGGCGGAGGTCTGGCAGCGGAACGGCGGATCAGCGGACGCCAGCAGATCGGCGATCGCGGAGGCGACCTCGGCCGCCGTCTGGGCGGCGGGCAACCCCAGCAGCGCGCCCTGCCCCGCGGCCGCGTTGTCGACGTACTGCCGCAGGACCCGCTCGTACGGCCCGGCCCCGGCGAAGACGCGCGCCCAGTCCGTCTTCCGGACAGCGTCCGTGTCGATCGGACCCGGCTCCACGACCGACACCGCGACCCCGACGCGCCGCGCCACGGGCGCTCAGCCTTCGAGGATCCCTTCGAGCGCGAACTTCGACCCGGCGTAGGCCTCCTGGAACGGCAGCCCGAGCACGCCCGCGACGCTGCCGACCGCGATGAACCGGCCGCCGCCGGCGCGCAGGTGCGGGAGGCCGCTCTTGAGCAGCTTGACCGGGCCGAACACGTTGACCTCGAACATCCTGCGGTAGCTCGCGAGGTCCTCGTTCTCGAACGTGTCGACGCCCGTGACGCCGGCGTTGCTGACGACGGCGTGGAGGCCGCCGTGGCGGGCCGCGACGCCGTCCACGAACGGCGCGATCGAGGCCTCGTCGGTGACGTCGAGCTCGGCGACGTGGATCTCGGCGCCGGACCGGGCGGTCAGGGCGTCGAGGCCCGCGACGCGGTCGAGGGAGTGGACGGCCGCCACGACCCGGTGGCCGCGCTCGGCGAGCGCGACGGCCGTGCTCGCCCCGACCCCCGACCCGGCGCCGGTGACGATCACCGCTCCGGCGGGCGGCCGCGCGGTCACGACGCCGCCTCCCGCGCCGGGACGCCGAGACGGGCCTCGATGACGTCCGCCGCGCGCCGCGCGCCCCCGGCGGCCCGGGCGTGCGCCTGGAGCTCCAGCATCCGCCGGACCACCGCGGCGTCCGACGCGACCGCGGTCGCCTCGGCGACGAGCCGGTCCGCGTCCAGCTCGGCGGGGTCGATGACGCGGCCCGCGCCCAGCTCCACGGTCCGGTCGGCATACGGGAGGAAGTCGGCGGCCGGAGGGACGATGACGACCGGCGTCGCGGTGTACCAGGCCTCGACCAGCGAGCCGCTGCCGCCGTGGGTCACGAACACGTCCGCGTGCTCGAGGACGCTGACGTTGGACGCCCAGCGGTGGACCTCCACGTTCGGCGCGAGGCCGGCGAGCCGCTCGACGTCGGCGTCATCGAGGCCGTCTCCCACGGTCACGACGACGTGCCACGCCGTCCCGGCGAACGCGCGGGCCACCGTCTCGAAGAATCCGGCGTCGCCGTTGCGGACGCTGCCCAGGGACACCAGCGCCACGCGGCCGGCGCCCGCCGGCGGGGTCCAGGCGCCCAGGAAGTCGCGCTTCTCGACGCTCGGCCCGACGAACACGACCTGCTCGGGGTCGAAGGTCTCGTGCTCGGGCTGCATGCGGGGCGGGACGAACGAGATCGTCAGCTCGCGGACCCGCCGGGTGCTCCACAGGAAGTCCTCCAGCCGGTCGCCGAGCCCGAACCCGGCGAGCGCCTCGGCGATCTCCTCGACCGGGTCGGCCAGCCGGTGGCCGGGCGCGAGGCGCTCCATGTGGTCGAAGTAGGAGTAGTGCTCGTTCGACACGACGCTCGGGGTCAGCAGGACGGGCGGCAGCCCCCACAGGCCGGACAGGAGGCGTCCCGCCTGGAAGGCCGCCTCGTCGTAGGCGACGGCGTCGGGGCGCTCGTCGCCGAAGTGCTCGCGCGCGGCGCGCAGGATCTCCAGGTTCTCGCGGAAGAACGCGCGGGTGGCCGCGGCCGGGTCGTCCTCGGCCAGGCTCGCCAGAGGGTTCAGGGAGGGATAGGTGACGACCTCGGCTCCGAAGCGCCGCACCCGGTCGGCGGGGCCGCCCGCCACCACGTAGGTGATCCGGTGACCGCGCCGGACCAGCCGGTCGACGAGGTCGAGCTTCGGCAGCACGTGCCCGTTGGACGGGATGTCGAGGACGAGGAGGTGCAGGGTCATGGCGATGCTCCGATCCGCCGCCGCGCGGCACGTCAGGCGAAGAGGCACGTCAGGGGGAGAGGCCGTACACGTCCCGGGCGGCGGCCTCCGACACCAGGCCGTGGCGGACGTCGGCGAGGACGGCTTCGCGCGACCGCTCCCGGGGATCGCCGTAGCCGCCGCCACCGGAGGTGTGGATCTCGATGACGTCGCCGCGCTCCAGCACGAGCGTGCTGTTGGTGCGCGGCACCGTGACCCGCCCGTCGCGGTGCCGCACGACGCCGCGGTTCGCCGGAGCGGGCAGGCCGCCCGCCAGGCCGTACGGCACCGTCTGCTCCAGCGCGCCCGAGCCGATGCAGACGACGCGGACGCCGTCCTGGTCGATGCGCCACCGCGAGAACCCGCCGAGCCCTCCGCGCCACCGTCCCGCGCCCGCCGAGTCGGTCGCGAAGCCCTGGTGCAGGATGGTCGCGGGCGCGGCGAGCTCGTGCAGCTCGACGTCCACCTCGCGGCCGCCGCCCATGGCGACCGGCGGCCCGATCGCGTCCCATCCGTCGAACCCGAGGACGGCCCCGGAGCCGCCCTTGAGCGCGCCGGTGGCGCCGAACGGCCGGCCGGTCCGCTCGTCGATCCCGACGGCGGCGAACGCGTACCCCCGGCACCAGCCCGCGTGGGTGAGCGCCGGGTCGGCCTGGGCGAGGGCCAGCCACACCGCTTCCACGATCGCCTCGCACGCGGTGATCGTGCACAGCGTGGTCGCGGCGGGCTCGACCGCGTGCGCGATCGTGCCGGGGCGGGTCAGCACGTCGATCGCCGAGAGGGCGCCGCTGGTGCGGCGCTGCGCGGGGTCGGTCACCGCGAACAGCGCGACGAGCGCCGAGGCGACGGTGTTGGCGCGGGTCGAGTTCGCGTACCCGGTCACCTGCGGGTCGGACCCGGTGAAGTCGAAGACGGCGCGCTCCCCCGCCACGGTGAGCCGGAGCCGCACCGCGATCGGCTCGCGGTGGTGCTCGCCGCCGTCGTCGAGGTGGCGGACGGACTCGTACACCCCGTCCGGCCAGCGGGCGATCTCCGACCGCATGTGCCGGGCCGCGGCCGCGAGCTGGAACCGCACGGCCTCCAGGACCGGTTCGACGCCGAACGCGTCGAGCATCGCGACCAGCTCGCGCTCGCCGAGCGCGGCCGCCCCGATCTGGCAGTGCAGGTCGCCCTCGACCGCGTCGCGGAGCCGGAGGTTCAGCAGGATCAGGTCCCAGACGTCGTCCTGCCGGACGCCGCGCCGGTACAGCCGGACGGGCGGGATCCGGAGCGCGTCCTCGTAGCAGTCGCGGGCGCCGGGGTTGTAGCCGAGCTCGCCGCCGCTGCCGCCGACGTCGGCGTGGTGGCCCTTGGTCGCGGTCCAGAAGCGGAGCACGCCGCGGTGGAAGACCGGTTTGAGGACGGTCACGTCAGGCGGATGGTTGTTGCCGTGGTACGGGTCGTTGAGCACGAAGACGTCGCCTTCGCCGACGTCGCCGGCGAACTTGGCGAGGACGCCCTCGTAGGCGCTGGGCAGCGACCCGGCGAGGACCGGGATGAAGTCCTTGGTGGCGATCCACGCGCCGTCGGCGTCGAAGATCCCGGTCACGAAGTCGCGGCTCTGGAACGCCGCGGACCGGCAGGACCGCAGCATCGCGTCGGCCATCCGCGCGGCGATGGCGTGCAGCCGGTTGTCGACCACCGAGGCCAGGATCGCCGCCGTCACCGGACCGCCTCCTTCACGCCGCGCAGCGCGGCCAGCACCTCGGCCCGTTCGCGGCCGGCCGCGAACATCAGGGTCGTTCCGCCTGCGGTGACCTCGTACGCGAACCCGGGCGGGACCACGATGGTCGTGCCCGAGCCGGCCAGCAGCGCGGGCCCGTTCTGACGTTCGTCCACCGGCACCGCCTCCAGGCTCCGGACGGGCACCTCGCGGAAGGCGCCGTCGAACCAGGCCCGCTGCGTCCCGTCCCCGCCCGGCCGTGCGCGGGCGGCCGCCGGAACGCCCGTGGACGGGGGCGAGGGGGTGGGCGCGCGCGCTTCCAGCCGGAGGTTCACCAGTTCCGCAGGCGCTTCCGGCTGCGCGAAGCCGTACAGCCGTTCGTGGCTCTCGTGGAAGGCGGCCATGAGCCCGTCCAGCGCCGCGGCGCCGTCGCGGGTTCCGGGCGGGAACGCCACCGTGACCTCGTGGACCTGGCCGACGTACCGCACGTCGGCCAGCCGGGTGAACCGGAGGTCCGCCGGCGCCGGCCCGCCGGCCGCCGAATCCGCCTTCGCACGCTCCTCCAGCCCGGCGAACGCGGCGACGACCTCGTCCGCGCCGGCTCCGGTGGCGCGCGGGTCACGCCCGCGCCCGAGCAGCGTGTGCACGTAGTAGCGGACCAGGTCGGCGCGGAGCATGCCGCGGGCGCACAGCACCGACGCGCCCGCCGGCACCACGACCAGCGGGATCCCGAGGTCGCGGGCCAGCTGCACGGCGTGCACGGGCCCGGCGCCGCCGGCCGCGACGAGCGCGAGCCGGCGCGGGTCCAGCCCGTGCCGGGCGATCACCAGCCGCAGGCCGTCGGCCATCTCCGCGTCGACCGCGCGGCGGACGCCCGCCGCCGTCTCGACCGCGCCGAGCCCGAGGCGCCGCCCCAGGTCCCCGATCGTGCGGCCCGCCAGCTCCGCCGACGGTTCGAGGCCGTCCCCGAACCCGCCCGCGAGATGCCCGAGGAGCAGGTCGGCGTCGGTGACCGTCGCGTCCCGGCCGCCGCGCCCGTAGCAGGCCGGGCCGGGGTCCGCCCCGGCACTGGCCGGGCCGACGCGCAGCAGGCCGCCGGGGGTCGTCCAGCCCACCGAACCCCCGCCCGCGCCGATCGTGGCGATGTCGAGCATCGGCACCGAGACGGGGTGGCCCGCCGGTTCGGCCCGCGTGGTGATCCCGGTGGCGCCGCCCGACGACAGGCTGACCTCGAAGCTCGTGCCGCCCATGTCCATCGTCAGGGCCTCGGGCACCCCGAACTCGGCGACGACGCGCGCCACGGCGGCGGGCGCGCCCGCCGGCCCCGACAGGAGCGTGTCCACGGCCCGCTCGGCGGCCCGGTCCAGATCCACGACCCCGCCGTTGGACTGGACGATCAGCACCCGCCCGGCGTGGCCGAGGTCCGCCAGGCGCCGTGCCAGCCGGTCCAGGTGGTCGCGCAGCACCGGACCGACGTAGGCGTTCAGCACCGCCGTCGAGGTGCGTTCGTACAGCCGGACCTCGGGCGCCACCCGCGACGACACCGACAGGAACGTCCCGGGCAGCTCCGCCGCGAGGATCCCGGCCGCCCGCCGCTCGTGCGCGTCGTTGAGGTAGGAGAAGGCGAAGGCGACGGCGACCGCCTCGACGCCGGCCTCCCGGAACCGCCGCGCCGCGCGCCGCACGCCCTCCTCGTCCAGCGGCACCGTCACCTCGCCGGTGCGGTCCACCCGCTCCCGGACGGTCTCGATCAGGTGGCGGGGCACGAGCGGCGCGGGCGGCGCCGACCGCGACTCGAACTGCTCGGCACGCGCTCCCTGCCGCGCGAGCAGGACGTCGCGCAGGCCCTCGGTCGCCAGCAGCCCGGTCCGCGCGCCGGTGCCGGTGACCAGCGCGTTGGTGGTGATGGTCGTGCCGTGGACGATGACGCCGGTGCGGGCGAGCAGCCCGGCGAGCGGCAGCCCCGCCTTCTCGGCCAGGCCGCCGAGGCCCGCGACGACCCCGTCCGCCGGCTCGTCCGGCGTGGAGCCGGTCTTGTGGTCCAGCTCCACGCCGTCCGGGCCGAGCAGCGCCAGATCGGTGAAGGTGCCTCCGACGTCCACGGCGATGCGGTAGGTCACGACAGCCAGACGTCCTGCAGGGTGGGCAGCCGGGAGTCGGCGTCGAGGGCGAAGCCGTGCACCTTCTTGCCGACCGCGACCACGGCGGTGTCCTCCACCAGCGGCGTGTACAGCCCCTGGGAGATGATGCGCTGCTGGGCGTCGGCCAGGATCTTGGCGCGGGCGGCCTCGTCGGTGGTGGTCGCCTGCTTCGCCAGCAGCGGCTGCAGCGGGGCGTCCTGGACGTTGTAGAAGTTCGGCGGCGCGGTGCTGAACGTGCCGAGCAGGCTCACCCCGGCGTCCAGGCCGCCGGCGACGCCGGACAGGAACAGGTCCCACTTGTGCGCCTTCAGCGCCTCCACCGACTGGGCCGCGGTCGCGAGCTGCGGTTTCAGCTCCACGCCGATCTTCTTGTACTGGGCGGTGACGAGCTCGACGAGCGGCTGGTCCCACGGGTTGCCGCGGTCGAGCCAGCCCAGGGACAGGGTGAGGCGCTTGCCGCCCTTGGCCCGGATGCCGTCGCCGCCGGGAACCCAGCCGGCCTTGTCGAGCAGCGCAGCCGCGGCCTTCTGGTCCGGATTGAGGAGCGCGCTCTCGTCGGCGTGGCCGACGACCGCGCCGGTGACGACGCTGTTGGGCACGCCCCACTCGGGGGTGAGCAGCGTGTCGCGGATCTGCCGGGTGTCGACGGCCTTCACCAGCGCCTGCCGGACGGCCGCGTCGTCCAGCGGCGGGCGGTCGGCTCCGGTCACCACCAGGCCCTCGGCGAGCCGCGGGTTGCGCTGCGCGACGATGGAGAACCCGGCCCTGCGGACCGGCGCGATGTCGGAGGGGTTGAGCGCGCCGGCGAGCTGCACCTGGCCGGTCTTCAGCGCGCCGGTGCGGACGCTCGGCTCGGTGATCACCTTGTAGACGACCTTGTCGAGGTAGGCGTCCCCGTCGTGCTTAGCGGTCCGCGGGCCCCAGGCGTAGCCCTTGCGCTTGGTGAGCACCACCTGGCTGTTGCGCGTGTACGACCGGAGCACGAACGGCCCCGTCCCGACGATCTTGTCGAAGCGGTCGGCGACCGGCAGCGCGAGCGTCTTCGGGGCGAGGATGCCGAAGGCGGTGCCCGCCGCCCAGAGCGGCCACGTCGGGTACGGCTTGGCGAAGTGCTGGACCACCGTGTGCTCGTCGGGCGCGTCCGTCCCCTTGTAGCCGCCCTGCTCCAGCAGCGAGACGGACGTGGAGCCCGCGGCCTTGGCCTTGTTGGCGATGACGTCGTCGAAGTTGTCCTTGACGACCTTCGCGGTCAGCGGCGTGCCGTCGGAGAAGGTGACGCCGCTGCGCAGCTTGAAGGTGAACTCCGTGGCGTCGGCGTTGGCCTTGAAGGACTCGGCGAGCCAGGGCACGGGCTTCTTGGTGGCCGGGTCGAGCGCCAGCAGCGAGTCGACGATGGGGCGCGAGACCTCCCGGACGAGCGGCGTGACGGCGCGCGGGTCGATGCTGACCGGGTCGCCGGCGAGCGCGACGGTGAGGGTGCCGCCCGCCTTGGGCGGACCGCCCGCCTTGGAGCCCCCGTCCGACGAGCCGCCGCCGCACGCGGCCAGCAGCAGCGCCGCGGCCGCGGCGGCCGGCGCTATCTTGAATATTCCGACCGTTTTTATCTGGAACACGGTCCGGGTTCTCCTTGTCATGAGGGTCGGCCGCGTCAGCGGCGGCCGGGGATGGCGTCGAGCAGCTCCCGCGTGTGGCCGTGCCGTGCGGCCGCGAAGATCTCCTCGGTGGGGCCGGACTCGACGAGCCGGCCCCGGTGCAGCACGCCCACCTCGTCCGCGATGTGCCGGACCACCGCCAGATCGTGGGAGATGAACAGGTAGCTCACGCCGAGCTCGGCCTGGAGCGCGGCGAGCAGGTCGAGGATCTGGGCCTGCACGGAGACGTCGAGCGCGGACACCGGTTCGTCGCACACGACCAGCTCGGGGTTCAGCACGAGCGCCCGCGCGATCGCGACGCGCTGGCGCTGCCCGCCGGACAGCTCGGCCGGCCGGCGGCCCAGCACCGAGGCGGGCAGCGCGACGAGGTCCACCAGCTCCCTCGCCCGGCCGCGGCGCCGCGCCCGCGAACCCAGCCCGAAGGACGTCAGCGGGTCGGTGACGATCTGCTCGACCGACCGCCGCGGGTCCAGCGACGCGAACGGGTTCTGCTGGACGATCTGCATCCGGCGCCGCAGCAGGCGCTGCGCGGACCCCCGCGTCCCGGTGATGTCCTCCTGGCCGAGGAACACGCGCCCGCCGGTCGGATCGGCCAGCCGGAGGATCAGCCGCGCCGTGGTGGACTTCCCCGATCCCGACTCGCCGACCAGCCCGTAGGTCCGCCCCCGGGGGATCGTGAAGCTCACTCCGTCGACGGCCCGGATCGCGGCGGCGCGGCCGCCGGCGCGGGGCGGCCGGAACTCCTTGACCAGGTCCTCGACGCGCAGGACGGGCGCGTCCGGCCCGTCGCCCGTCTCCGGCGGGCGGGCGGGGCGCGGCTCGGCGAACGGGTCGCCGGGGGCGCCGCCGGGGATCGCGGTCAGCCGGACGCGGTGCCGGCGCGGCGTCCGCGCGAGACCGGGCGCGGCGTCGATCAGGGACCTGGTGTACGGGTCGCGGGGGTCGGACAGCACCTCCCCCGGCGTGCCCTGCTCCACGATCGCGCCGGACCGCATCACCAGGACGCGGTCGGCGCGCTCGGCGGCGACGCCGAGGTCGTGGGTGATCAGCAGCATGCCGGTGCCCGACTCGCGGACCAGCGCGCCGATGTGGTCGAGGATGCGGCGCTGGACCGTGACGTCGAGCGCGCTCGTCGGCTCGTCGGCCACGATGAGCCGGGGGCGCGCCGCGATGGCGATCGCGATGAGGGCGCGCTGGCGCATGCCGCCCGACAGCTGCGACGGGTACTGCCGCGCCTGGACCTCGGGGTCGGGAAGCCCGGCGTCGGCGAGCAGCTCCAGCGTGCGCGCGCGGGCGGTGCGCCGGTCCGCGCCTCCCGACAGCCGGAGCGCCTCGGCGACCTGGGCGCCGACCCGCTGCACCGGGTTGAGCGACGTGCCGGGGTCCTGCGGGATGAGCGCGATCTCCCGGCCGCGCAGCTCGCGCCACCGGCGTTCGGGCAGTCCCGCGAGGTCCCGGCCGTCGAAGCCGATCCGCCCGCGGACGACGCGGGCCGACCGCGGCAGCAGGCCGAGCAGCGCGTACGCCGTCGTGGACTTGCCCGACCCGGACTCGCCGACGATCGCGACCGTCTCGCCCTCCCCCACCGCGAAGCTGGCGGATTCCACCGCGCGGACGGCCGAGCGGCGCGTGCGGTACCGCACCGCCAGGTCCTCGACCTCCAGGAGACGCGGGCTCATCGCGGTCCCGTCCTTTCACCGTCGAAGGCGCGCGACACCCGGTTGGCGGCCAGCACGGTCAGCGCGACCACCGTGCCCGGCAGGATGGACAGCCACCAGGCGCTGCCGAGGAAGTCGCGCCCCGAGGAGACCAGCGACCCCCATTCCGGCGTCGGCGGCTGGGCGCCGAACCCCAGGAAGCTGAGCGTGGTCACGCCGAGGATCGCCTCGCCGAACAGCAGCAGGGTGAGCACCCACACCGGCCCCATCGAGTTCGGCAGGACGTGGCGGAGGACGACGCGCGTCCACCGCGCCCCGCCCGTCCGGGCGGCCTCCACGAACCCGCTCTCGGAGACGCGCAGCACCTCGGCGCGCATCACCCGCGCGGTGCTGGCGATGGCGGCCACGCCGATGGCGATCCCGACGTCGACCGTGTCGCCCTTGCCGAGCACCGAGACCAGCATCAGTGCCAGCAGCAGGCCGGGGATCGCCAGCAGCACGTCGACCAGGCGCATGATCACCAGGTCGGCCGCGCCGCGCAGGAACCCCGCCAGCAGGCCGAGCACCGTGCCCGCGCCGAGGCCGATCACCGTCGCGAGCGCCGCCGCCGGCAGCGTCCGGCCGGTCCCGTGCACCGTCTCGGCGAACAGGTCGCGGCCGAGCCGGTCGGTGCCGAACGGATGGCCGGGCGACGGGGCGTGCAGGTGCGCGGCGGTGTCGACGGCCAGCGGGTCGCCGGGGGCGAGCAGCGCCGGCGCGACGGCCGCGACCACGACGAGGCCGACCCAGAGGAGCGCCAGGGCGAGCCCGGGGTCGCGCAGCAGGTGCGCCAGCGAGCGCAGCAGGCCGCCCGCGCTCCGCGGCGCGGGACCCGGCTCCGGGAAGCGCTCGCCGGCCGGCAGGGCGACGTCGGTGACCGACATCCCGCTCACCCCCGGCCCGCGAGGCCGGACAGCGCGAAGCGCCCGGCGGGGCGCCGCGCGACCGCGAGCCGCGGATCGAGGACCCGGTAGAGCAGGTCGACGGCGAGGTTGACGCTGACGAACACCAGCGCGCCCAGCAGCACCACGCCCTGCACGACGGGCAGGTCCTCGGCCGCCACCGCGCCCTGGGTGACCTGGCCGAGGCCGTTGCGGGAGAACACCGCCTCGACCACGATCGCGCCGGTGAGCAGCCCGCCGACGAGCAGCCCGGCCAGCGTCAGGGCGGGGAGCGCGGCGTTGCGCAGGACGTGCCGGACGTTCGTCCGGAGCGGCCCCGCGCCCTTGGCGCGGGCGACGGCCACGTAGTCCTTGCCGAGCTCGTCGCCCATGCTCTTCGCCAGGACCTGCCCGATGAGCGCCGCGGGCTGGACGGCGATGGTGACGGCGGGCAGCACCAGCCCGCGGAGCCCGCCCTCCCCGATCGCGGGGAAGACGTTCCAGGTGAAGGAGAGCCACTGCAGCAGGAGCAGCCCGATGACGAAGGCCGGGATCGCGACGCCGAGGGGCGGCAGGCTCAGCAGCGTCCGCCGGAGCCGGCGAGAGCCGGTCACGGTGGCCAGCACCGCCAGCGCCGTCCCGAGGAGCACCCCGAGGACGAGCCCCGCCCCCGCCACCGCGAGCGTCGGCGGGAGCGCCCGCCCGATCAGGGACGTCACCGGCTCGCCGGACTGGAGCGAGCGCCCGAGGTCCCCGTGCAGCGCCCCGCCCAGTTTGGTCAGGTACTGCTCCACCAGCGGGCGATCGAGGCCCATCTCATGCCGCAGCTGGGCGAGCTGCTCCGGTGTGACGCTGTTGTTGGCGCCGGCCGCGATCGCCGCCGGGTCGCTCGGCAGCGCGTACAGAACGGCGAACGAGAGCGTGTAGGCCGCCCAGAGCACGAACAGCCCTTGGAGCACTCGTCCGCCCAGAAACCGCGCCATCGATTCGAAGCCCTTCCTCCGCCGGCGGTTCCGGCGATTCCGATCCATGCCCAGGCTGCCGTGAACGGCAGATGCGGACCCCCTTCCGCGACCCCCTACGCCACCCCTGAATCAGCGGGCGCCGCCCGCGCGGCGAACGCATGGGCGCCGGGGCCTGCCTCCGCCCGCGTGCCGTCGGGGAGCACCACCTCGGCCGTCGTGCCGGGCGGGACCGTGACCTCCAGCGAGAAGCGGCCCCGCTCGGCGCGCCACCCGGCCTCGATCCGCCCGTAGGGGCAGTCGTACTTCACCTCGGCCCAGGTCAGGCCGCCGCCCGGCCGAGGCTCGACCCGGAACCGCCGGTAGGCTGGCAGCTCGGGGTCGAGCCGTACGCCGGCGACGTGGCCGTGCAGGAACTCGACGACGCTCGCCCGCGTCGGCATGTTCAGCGCCAGCATCGTGGCGCCGTTCGGGGCGATGCCGTCCCAGGTCTCCCAGAACGTGGTGCCGCCGTTGTCGATCACCGACATCCAAGACCGCGGCCCGGAGCGCAGCAGGAGTTCGTAGGCGAGGTCGAGGTGGCCGTTGTCGGCGAGGACGGGCAGCAGCAGATGCGTCGTCGGCAGCCCCGTGCCGGGCCGCGTGCCGGCGGCGCGGATCAGCTCCGCCAGCCGGTCCGCGGTCCGCGCCCGCAGCGCCTCGGGCACCAGGCCGTAGGCGAGCGCGCGCAGGTGCGTCGCCTGGGTGTCGCAGGCCAGCCGCCCGTCGGCGGCGATGAACTCGGCCTGCCACGCGGCGCGGACGTCATCGGCGAGGCGCCCGTACCGCTCGGCGTCCCCGGTCCGGCCGAGGACGCCCGCGATCCTGGACAGCAGCCGGGCCGACCGGTGGAAGTAGGCGGTGGCGAACGCCGCGTGGTCGCGGGACTCCATCTCCTCGACCACGGCGGCGGTGAAGGAGTCCAGGTCGGTGGCCCAGGTGGTGCGCCGCCCGCCGAGCGACGCCGGCCGCCGCGGCGACACCGGGCGCTGCGGCGACACCGGGCGCTGCGGCGGCGCGGGTTCGAGGTGCTCCCCGAAGTGGTAGCCGGTGTCCCAGAGGAACTCCTCGTGCGGTGCCGGGACGGGCCGCGCCGCGCGCCGGTCGGGGTGCCTGCGGTCCCGCGCGATCCGGGCCACGCGGTCGACCCACGCGGTCATCGACGGGTACTGCCGCTCCAGCAGGCCGTCGTCGCCGTAGGCCCGCCACGTCTCCCAGGGCACCACCACGGCCGCGTCGCCGAAGCCCGCCTGGCCGTGCGGGATGGCGAACCGCGCCGTCAGGCTGCGCGGGCCGAGGGGGTCGGGCGCGTAGTTGCGCACCGTCCCGTCCGGCCACTGGTCGGCGGCGAGGTCCGCCAGCCACTTGGCGCTCAGCCCGGACACGTCGTTCAGCAGCCGGGCGCCCCGGATGTTCCACCCGAAGTCGGTCCAGCCGGCGAGCTCGCGGGTGATCTCGGCCGTCGGGACGTCGCACGCCTGGTTGCGGTAGGTCCAGTAGGCGATCTCGTGGAGCCGGTCGAGGCGCTCATCGCTGCACCGGAACCAGCCCGTGCGGGGCAGGTCGGAGCTCACCGCGACCGCCGTCGCGCCGCCGGCGCTGATCGGGCCGGGATGCCCGTCCACGCGCAGGTAGCGGAAGCCGTGCCGGGTGTGCCGCGGCTCGAAGGCCGGGCCGTCCGGACCGGCCGAGACCACCCGGTCAGTCTGGATCCCGCGCGCCGGCGTGTACCAGTGCAGGGTGGCCTGCCCGCTGGCGGTGTTGACGTCGGTGCCGTCCGGTGTGAGCGCCTCGGCGTGCGTGAGCGACAGCACCGTCCCGCGCGGTCCGAGGTCGGTGAGCCGTACCCATCCGCCGAGGTTCTGGCCGAAGTCGATGATGTGCCGGCCCCGCTCCGGCCGGGTGATCGCGACCGGGCGCAGTTCCTGGAGCCGCCGCACCGGCGGAGCGGGCGAGGACACCAGCCGGGCCGCCGGGCGCTCGCGCACGGCGACCGGCGCCCAGCCGCCCTCGACCGGCCCGGGGGTGCTCCACCCGGCAAGCTCGTCGCGGAGGTCGGCGGCGACGCCGTCGAAGAAGTCGGCCGCCTTGACGGCCCCGACCGCCGACCGCCAGCGCGGGCCCGTCCCCGCCACCGTGGACGTCCCGTCCTCGTGGTCGGCGTGCAGCTGGACCAGCAGCGCGGTGCGGTCGCCGAACCCGTCGGGAAGGCGGTGGTAGGAGGTCCGGCCGCGGAACCAGCCGTCGCTGAGGACCGCGCCGAGCACGTTGGCGCCGGCGCGGACCGCGGCGGTCACGTCGTACGCCTGGACGTGCAGGTGGTCGCGGTAGGCGGTGAAGCCGGGGGCGAGTTCGGCGTCCCCGACCCGCTCGCCGTTGAGGAACAGCTCGTACAGGCCGTGCGCCGTGGCGTACACCCGCGCCCGGACCACCGGGCGGTCGACCGTGAACTCGCCGCGCAGCAGGTAGCCGGGCCGGAAGCCCGCCGGCGGCACCTCGTCCTCCGCGGGCCCGACCCACGCGGCGGCCCAGTCGTCCGGATCGAGCAGGCCCATCTCCCAGGCGGCGGGCTCCGACCAGGCGCTGCTGCCGGCGTCGGTGCGGACCCGCACCGCGCATCGCACGGGCTCCCGTGACGCGAGCGGCGGGCCGCCGTAGGGGACGAACAGGCTGCGGTCCGACGCGACCCACCCGGTGTCCCACGGCCGGTCGCCCGCCCGGCCGCGGATCCGGTAGGCCCGCTGCGTCCGGGTCCCGGGCGGCAGCCGCCAGCTCAGCCGGGGCGACCGCTCGGTCAGCCCCAGCGCCGCGGGCCGGTGCTCCAGCCGCAGATCGGTCGGCGCGGACACACCGCACCCCCTTTCGGACCATTCCAGATCGCGTGTGCGCACAGGAAAGCACGGGACGGGGTGGTAACAGCAATGTTCCTTCTTCCGGCGCCGTCGCCCACCGCCTACGTTTGGCGACTGGAGAAAGGCGATCCGCCTTCAACGGAATCGCGGGCGCGCACGAATGGGAATACGGCGGTACCGATCGTGAAGTTCTTCGGGGTGGCTCCCATCCGTTTCCTGGATTCCGCGGGCGCGGACGAGCCCGCCGCGACGCGCGCGAGCTTCGGCCGCACGGTCGCCACCGCCCGGTACATGGAGGAGCTCGGCTTCGACGGCTTCGGGGTGGGCGAACGCCACCACTGGCCGTTCCTCTCCAGCGCGCCGCCGGTCGTCCTCGCCCACGTGGCGGCGCTGACCAGCAGGATCCGGCTGTTCACCGGGGTGACCCTGCTGTCGATGCTCGACCCCGTGCGGGTCGCCGAGGACTACGCGACCCTGGACCAGCTGTCCGGCGGGCGGCTGGAGCTGATCGTCGGCAAGGGCGCCGGGCCGGGCGGCGCGATGTTCGGCCTGGCGCCCGACGAGCAGCGCCCCGCCCTCGCCTACAACTTCCGGCTCCTGCACGAGCTGTGGACCAGGGACGAGGTCTCCTGGCCGGCGGGGCGGCGGCCGCGCCTGGACGGCGTACGCACCCTCCCTCGGCCGCTGCGCGGGCGGCCCAGAATCTGGCATGGGAGTTCGTCGTCGGCGGAGTCGGTGGCCCTCGCCGCCGAGTACGGCGACCCCGTGGTGTTCTCCAACGCGGGCCTGTCCAGCGAGAGCGCCCGGCCCCTGGTCGAGCACTACCGCGCCGAATGGGCGCGGCACGGCCGTCCCGCCGACCGGCTCTTCACCGGGGCGGGCACGCCGGGGTTCCTCGTGGCGAAGACCTCGCAGGCGGCGATCGCCGCGTACCGTCCGGCCTACGAGCGCCTGGTCGCGATGCAGCGCGGCATCGGCGCCCACCCGGCGTTCCCCACCGTGGAGGAGTTCGTCGCGCGCTCGCCGGCGCTCGTCGGCAGCCCCGAGCAGATCATCGACAAGGTGCACCGCCAGCACGAGGTGTTCGGCCACTCGCTCCTCGTGGTCAGCGTCGACCCCGACGGCCTGTCGGAGCACGACCACCGGACCTCCCTCGAACTGCTCGCGACCGAGGTGGCGCCGGTCCTGCGCACCGCACTCCCCGATCCGCCCCCCTGACCCGCCCCTGCCGGGCGGGCATCGGTTGCCCGCACGGACGGGCGCGTGCGACGCTGAGGCGTCCGCACCGGGGAAGGGAACCCGATGACAGCAGGATCTCGGCTGCCCGACGACGTCGAGCCCGACACGTGCGCCGCCTTCCGCGACGCCCTCGACCGGGTCGGCAGCAAGTGGGGAATCGCGATCATCGCGGCGGCGAGCGACGGGCCCATCCGGTTCGCCGAACTGCACCGGTCGATCCCTGGCATCAGCCGCCGCATGCTGACCCTCACGCTGCGCACGCTGGAGCGCGACGGGCTCATCACCCGCACCGTCCACCCCACCGTGCCCCCGCAGGTCGAGTACACCGCCACGGCCCTCGCCGAGGAGCTCTTCGCCTCCACCCGCGCCCTCTCGGCCTGGGCCGAGAACAACCACGCGAAGATCGCCGCCGCGCGCGCCGCCTACGACGGCGGCGAGGCCGCCCGGCAGGACGAGCACGCCGAGCACGCCGAGCCCGCGGCCCGGGTCCCGACCGAGCCGCGGGCGTGACGCGGCGTGCCGCGGGCTACCGCCGGCTCGTGACGAAGTCCCTGATCGTGCCGATCACGTAGTCGATCATCTCGTCGGTGAGGCCGGGGAAGACCCCGATCCAGAAGGTGCGCGCGGTGATGACGTCGCTGTTGGCGAGGCTCCCCGACACCCGGTACTCCCGGCCCCGGTAGGCGGGCTGCCGGGTGAGGTTGCCGGCGAACAGCATCCGGGTGCCGATCCGCCGGTCCTCCAGGTGGGCGACGATCTCGTCCCGGTCGAACGGCGCGTCGGCGGCGACGGTGATGACGAAGCCGAACCAGCTGGGATCGCCGCCGGGCGTGGGCTCGGGCAGCAGCAGCCCCGGCAGGCCGTCCAGGCCCTCGCGGAGCCGCCGCCAGTTGCGGCGCCGGGCGGCGCCGAACTCCGGCAGCCGCTTGAGCTGCGAGAGCCCCAGCGCCGCCTGCAGGTCCGTCGTCTTCAGGTTGTAGCCCACGTGCGAGAACGTGTACTTGTGGTCGTAGCCGTACGGCAGGTCCCCGAACTGCTGGGTGTAGCGCTTGCCGCAGGTGTCGCAGGCCCCCGGCTCGCACCAGCAGTCCCGGCCCCAGTCGCGCAGCGACTCCACGATCCGCGCGAGCCTCGGCCGGTCGGTGGTGACGCAGCCTCCCTCGCCCATGGTCAGGTGATGGGCGGGGTAGAAGCTCACGGTGCTGAAGTCGCCGAACGTCCCGGTCGGCCGCCCCCGGTACTTCGCGTCGACGCCGTCGCAGTTGTCCTCGACGAAGAAGAGGCCGTGCTCGGCGGCCAGCTCGGCCACCTCGGCCGCCGGGAAGGGGTTGCCGAGCGCGTGCGCGATCATGATGCCGCGGGTCCGGGGGCCGATCGCCTCGGCGACCCGCTCGGCCGTGGTGTTGTAGGTGCCGAGCTCGACGTCGACGAAGACCGGCACCATCTGGTTCTGCAGGATCGGGTTGACCGTCGTCGGGAACCCCGCCGCGACCGTGACGATCTCGTCGCCGGGCTTCAGCCGGTCGGCGCCGATCTCCGGCTGCGTCAGCGCGGTCAGCGCCAGCAGGTTGGCCGAGGACCCCGAGTTGGTCAGGTGGACCTTGCGGCGCCGCAGGGTCCGTCCCAACTCCCGCTCCAGCGCGAGCGCGCTCGGGCCCGCGGCGATGCGCATGGTGAGCGCGGCCTCGACCAGCGCGACGCGGTCGTCCTCGTTCAGGTCGGCGCCCGAGGGCATCACGAGCGTCTCGCCCGGGACGAAACGCCGGCTCCGTTCCCTCTCACGGTGGTATTCGCGGACCAGTTCCAGGATCAGGTCCTGGGAGTCACCCATCATCGCCTCCAGGCGGCGCCACGAAGCACGCTCCTCGCCCCATCAAAGCGATGGACCGCGCGTCCGCGTCCCCTGTAGGCCCCCCTTATCGTCCGGATGAAACGCGAACGGTGAATTCGCCGGGGTACCGCAATCCGGCCGTCCGTCGCCGGTCGCGGTGCGGCACCGTCAGAGGGTTTTCTCCATGCAGATCGAGAAAGTCAGCCACTCGTACGGCGGAAAGACCGGAATGCGGGTGTAGCCCTCGCGCTCGTACAGCCGGACGGCGTCCGGCTGCCGGTCCCCCGTCTGCAGGACGACGCGGGACGCTCCGAGGGACCGGGCGGCCCTCTCCGCCGCGGCCAGCAGCGCGGTGGCGGCCCCCGAACCGCGATGCGCGGGCGCGACGTACATCCGCTTCAGTTCGACGCCGTCGCCGTAGCGCCGCAACGCGACGTGGCCGATCGCGGTCCCGCCAGCGTAGGCGACGCCGACGTACACCACCTGCTCGGCCTCGACGCCGAGCGTGCCGTCCACCTTCCGCTCCGGGTCCGCCGCCGCGGCGAGGATCTCCGCGACCCGGTCGGCGTACCGGCTTTCCATCTCCGCCTGCATCGCGTCCCGCAGTTTCGCGGCGTCGGGATCGTCCCAGCCGGTGGCGCGCACCTCGTAGCCCAGGTCATCCACCATCCGCATCGGACATCCCCCAGAGGATCGAGGCTTTTCCAAGTTAATCAGTAGGAATATATGCCATCCGGGGCAGCTCGGCGGCGTGCTCGGCGGCCCACCGGCCCAGCGCGGCGAGCTGCTCGCGCAGCGACGCTCCGACCTCGGTCAGGGCGTACTCCACGCGGCCCGCCCTGCCGGGAGCAGGAGTGCGGCTCACGAGCCCCTCCTCCTCCAGCGTCCGCAGGGTGCGGGTGAGCACGCGGCGGCTGATCCCCTCGATGGCGCGGTCCAGCTCGTTGAAGCCGTGCGGCCGGTCGGCGAGCAGCCGGATGACCGCCGGGCTCCACTTGTCGCCGACGCGCCGCAGGACGCCCGTCACCGGGCAGGCGCCGTACTCGGCGGCGGTGACGACGACCCCTCGCTCCACCGCTCCGGACGTCACCGGGCGAGCGGACGGCACGTCAGTGGACATGAAAGTTCCTTCTTCCGGTCCCGCCTGGGCGTCACCAAGATCAGCGTATGCGCACGTTCGACATCGGCGCGGTCTCGGTGACCCGCATCCCGCATTTCGAGAATCTGCCCCTGACCCCCGCCGAGCTGCTCCCCGGCACCGGCCCGGATCTCTGGAAGGCGAACCGCTCCTGGCTCGCTCCCGACCACTGGGACCCCGGCTCCGGCCGCGTCCGCGTCTCCGTGCACAGCTGGCTGCTGCGCAGTGCCGGGCGCACGATCCTCATCGACACCGGTCTGGCCCCCGACCCCCGCCAGGAGGGTGTGCCGGCCGGCGGCGACCTGCCGGCGGCGCTCGCCGCCGCGGGCGTGGCGCCGGGCGACGTCGACCTCGTGGTGTGCACCCATCTGCACGCCGACCACGTCGGCGGGAACACCCGCGAGGACGACGGCGGGCACGTCCCGTTCTTCCCCCGGGCCCGGTACCTCTTCTCCGCCGCCGACCTCGCCTTCTTCGCCCCGGACACGCTGGTGGAGGAGCCCGGGCGCAGCGCCGCCGTCCATGCCCGGTCGGTGGAGCCGGTGCTGCGTTCGGGGCAGGCGGTCGTCTGGGAGGACCGCTTCCTCATCGACGAGAACCTGCGGCTCGACCTCGCCCCCGGGCACACGCCCGGGCACGGGGTGCTCGCCGTGGAGTCCGAGGGCGAGCGCGCGCTGTTCGTCGGCGACCTGCTCCACACGCCCGTCCAGCTTCTGGCGCCGGACGCCTCCAGCTGTTTCTGCCACGACCCGTCCGCCGCCGCCCGGACCCGCCGCCGCCTCCTCGAACGGGCCGCGGACACCGCCGCGCTGGTCGTACCGGCCCATTTCTGCGGGCCCGGCGCCGTCGAGATCGGCCGCGACGGCACGCGGTTCACGGCCCGCCGCTGGGTCCCCTGACCATCCGGGCCCCTTCCTACGGGTTCAGCGGGGGCAGGTCCAGGTGCTCGCGCAGCGTCTCGCCCTCGTAGGCGGTGCGGTACGCGCCGCGCTCCTGCAGTTCGGGGACGAGCTTGTCGACGATGTCCTCCAGCGCGGAGGGGATCAGGTACGGCGTGATGTTGAACCCGTCGACGGCGCGGGTGCGGACGTAGCGGACCCACTCGTCGGCGACCTGGGACGGCGTGCCGACGAAGGCGGGGTGCCCGGGCGCGACCTCCCGCGCCAGCTCCAGCATCGACAGGCCGCGCTGCTCGCTCTGCTCGCGCCACCGGGCGATCAGCGCGAGCTTGCCGGTGCGCCGCTCGATGGGGATGGTGCCGCGCGACGGGTCGAGCTCGCCCTCGACGGGGTCGATGTCGGGAAGCGGCCCGTGCGGGTCGTACCCGGACAGGTCCGTCCCCCAGTACTGCTCGAAGAACGTGATCGCGCGCGGTGCCGACATCTGCTCCTCGCGCACCCGGCGGGCGCGCTCGCGGGCCTCGTCCGGTGTGTCGCCGAGGACGACGGAGGCGCCGGGCAGGATCCGCAGGGAGTCGGCCGAGCGTCCATACCTGGCCAGCCGCGCGCGCAGGTCGGCCGCGTAGGCGACGGCCTTGTCGTACGGGGTGTTCGCCGAGAACACCACGTCGGCGCGGGACGCGGCGAGCTCCCGGCCGCCGTCGGAGTCGCCGGCCTGGAAGAGGACCGGCCGACCCTGCCGGCTCGCGGGCACCGTGGCGACGGCGCGGAGGTCGACCAGGTCGGTGCTGCGGGCGACCTCGCCGATGGAGCCGGGCCGGGCCCAGCTCTTCACCTCCCCGGTGGCGGCGACGGCGTCCGGCTCCCAGGCGTTCCACAGCGCGGTGACGGCGTCGACGAACTGGCCGGCCCTGTCGTAGCGGCGCTCGTGCTCCAGCCAGCCGCCGTGGCGGAAGTTCGCGCCGGTCCAGGCGTTGTCGGTGGTGACGATGTTCCAGCCGGCGCGGCCGTCGGACAGCAGGTCCAGGCTGGCGAGCCTGCGGGCCAGGTCGGCCGGGAAGTTGTAGGTGGCGTTCTGGGTGGCGACCAGCCCGATCCGCTCGGTGACCGCGGCGAGGGCGGACAGCTGCGTGATCGCGTCGGGACGGCCGGCCACGTCCTGGTCGTGGACGCGGCCCCGGTTCTCCCGGACCCGCAGCCCCTCCCCGAGGAAGAACGCGTCGAACAGCCCGCGCTCCAGCAGGCGGGCGACCTCGACGAACGTCTCGATCGCGACATGGTCGGCGGCGGCCGGATCGTTCCACACGAGTTGCGGGCCGACACCGGTGTAGAAGACGCCGAGGTGGACCCGGGCGTGCGGATCGTAGGGGGCGCCCGTGGCGGCTTCGGTCATGGTCGAGTTCCCCTCAGGAGGCGGCGGTGAACCTGTTCGCGGGGCGGGGCAGTCCGAGGGCGTCCCGCAGCGTCGCGCCCGTCGCGGGCGGGCGGTGCAGGCCGGCCGCCGCGAGGGCGGGCAGCACGTGCTCGGCGAGCAGGGGCAGGTCGGCGGCGAGGACGGCCGGATGCAGGCGCACCCCGTCGACGGTCCCGGCGAGCGACCGCAGCAGGCGGGCGAACCCGCCGGCGGACCCCACGTACCGGAACCGGCCGGTGTCTGGCCAGGCGGCGGACTCCTCCAACCGGGCGGCGCGTGCCGCGGCGGAGGCGTCGGTCCCGCCCAGGACGACCTCGATCTCGGCGAACGCCAGCGAGGCGCCGGCCTCCCGCGCCTCCGCCGCGCGTTCGGCGAGGGCGGCCGTGTCGTGCCCGCCGACGAGGGCGATGTCGGCGTGGGCGCCGAGGCCGAGGGCGGCCGGGGCGAGGACGACGACCTGGCCCTGCGGCGGCCGGGGCGTGATCAGCGGGCCTTTGACCGTGAACCGGGCCCCCGCGAAGTCGATGTGGTGGACCCGGTCGGCGTCCAGGAACCGTCCGGTGGCGGCGTCCTTGATGACGGCCCGTCCTCCCAGGAGTCCCAGAGGAGCCGGGCGGCGTCGACGACGTCGCGCACCTCCCGCCGCAGCTCGTCCGGGGCGAGCGGGGCCGCTCCGATCGTCGCGAGCGACTCCGGGTCGTTCGCGGCGCCGACCAGCCACGCCGCCCGGCCGCGGCCGGCGTGGTCGAGGCTCGCGAGCTGGGTGGCGAGATGGAACGGCTCGGTGGTCGTCACGTGCAGGGCCGGCGCGAGGCCGATCCGCTCGGTGATCGTCGCGGCGAACGCCGCCCGGGTGCCGGCCTCCAGCCGCCCGGCGGCGTTGACGCCCGCGTGCGGCGGGACGGGCGCGTCGTCGAACGTGGCCAGCGTGAAGCCGGCGGCCTCGGCGGCGGCCACGCCGTCGCGCAGCGCTCCCGCGGTGAGGACCGCGCCGGGTGGTCGCCCGGAGTACCGCCATGCGGCCGGATGGGCGCCGTCGCCGTCGAGTTCGATGGCCGTCGGCAGGCGGGGTTCACTCATGCGGCACCCTCCGGTTCACGGTCGGGAGCCGTCCTCCGCCGGGCGGCCCCGAAGCCCTGCGGGGAACAGTAGGCACCGCTCACTGTTGCCGTCAATACCTACCATTAAAGTAGGAAATTGCCACGGCCCGGCGGGCGGCACCCCGCCCCCTCCCCCGACGGCACCCCTCCCGGAGGGTGCGGGCGATGGCCGCCTCGGCTAATTCCATGTATAACCGACCTAGTTAATAGGAAAGGATGACGATGACGAGTCCGACCACGACAGCGCCTCCGGCGCTCTCCGACGCCGCGGCGGTCGAGGCGGCGCGCGCCTATGCCGCCCGGATCGCGCCCGGAGCGATCGAGCGGGACCGCGAGGCCCGGCACCCGGCCGCCGAGCTGGACGAGCTGGCCGCCACCGGGCTGCTGGCCGTCTCGGTCCCGCGCGAGTACGGCGGCGGCGGGGTCGCCGCGAGCACCGTCGCCGAGGTGTTCCGGATCATCGCCGCGGCCGACCCGTCGGTGGCCCAACTGGTGCTCGCGCACTTCGTGCTGACCGCCCTGCTCGGGCAGGCCGGCACCGAGCCGCAGAAGGAGTTCTTCTACGGGCGGATCACCGCGGGCGCGCGGATCGGCAACGCGACCGCCGAGCGCGGCACCAAGCACGTCTTCGACCGGCTGACCGCGGTGACACCCGATCCGGCGGGCGGGTACCGGCTCGACGGCCGCAAGTACTACACCACCGGCGCGCTCGGCGCGCAGTGGATCGGCGTGGCCGCCTCCCTGGAGGGCGACCAGAACCTTCCGGTCACCGCGTTCGTACCGGGCGACGCCGAGGGCGTGGAGTTCGCCGACGACTGGACGGCGTTCGGGCAGCGCGCGACGGCCAGCGGATCGATCGTGTTCACCGGCGTCCACGTCCCGGCCGAGCGGGTCCTGCACCTCGGGCCGGTGCCCGCCGACCCGCCGCCGCTGATCCTCGGCGCCTACGACCAGCTCCTGCACCTGGCCATTGACGTCGGCATCGCCCGCGCGGCGCTGGAGGAGGGCGCCGCCTTCGTCCGGGACCGCTCGCGCCCCTGGTTCGAGTCCGGTGTGGAGCGGGTGTCGGACGAGCCGCACGCCGTCCTGCGCTTCGGCCGGCTCACCACGCTGCTGCACGCGCTGGAGGCGCTGTTCGAGCGCGGCGGCCGCGCCGTCGACGCCGCACTGGCCGCCCCCGCGCTGACGGACGAGAACACCGCCGCCGCTTCGCTGGCGGTCGCCGAGGCCAAGGCGTACGCGCAGGAGGTCGCCGTCCGGATCGCCACCGATGTCCTGGAACTCGCGGGGACCAGCGCCGCCGACGCGAGCCACGGCCTGGACCGCCACTGGCGCAACGTCCGCACCCACTCGCTGCACGACCCCGCCCGCTGGAAGTACGTCCACATCGGCAACCACACCCTGAACGGGACGAACCCGCCGCGCTACCCGCTCATCTAGGGCTGGGGGACGGGGGCCGGGAACACGCCGGGGCCGTCGGGCAGCAGGTCCGCGGCCTCCGGCAGTCCCAGCCGGGCGCGCAGCGGGCCCGCGGGGAGACGCTCGCGGGCGTGCAGCCGGCCGGCGAGTCCGATGGCCGCGCTCGGGTCGGAGCCGGTGGGACGCAGCACGATGCCGTCCGCCTCGGACGCGGCGGCGATCGAGGCGCGCGCGTCGGCGACCGTCGTGCCCGGCGGGACGTCGACCACCGCGAACAGCAGGGGACGGCGGCCCGGATCGGCGAAGTACCGGCCGGAGGCCGCGTCGACCGCGGACCGCGCCCCGGACACGAGCCCCTGCGGGACGATCACGACGTCGGCCACGTCGGCGGCGGCCTCGAGTTCGTCCGCACGGTTCGCCCACCAGCCGACGACGGACGCGCCGTCGCGGGGCGCGGGGAGGGTCAGCGGGCCCGCGACCGAGTAGACGCCCTGGTGGTCGGCGCGGCGGATCCGGTCGCCGCGGGCGAAGATCCGTTGCTCGCGGTCGGCGACGATGGCGTCGTACGGCCAGGTCTGCTCGAGTTCGCGGGTCGCCGAGGCCAGGTCGTGCGCCTCCTCGGCACCGGCGCGCCGGGTGAGCTCGGGGCCCTCGCCGCGAGCCCGGCCGGCGGCGGCGAGCGGATCGGCGACGCCCAGGACGAGCCCGGCCCGGCCGCGCGTCAGGTGGCCGAGGGAGGCGACCCGCCGCGCGAGGTTGTACGGGTGGTCCCGCACCGGCGACGACGCGAAGAGGAACGCGGCGGTGGTGGTGCGGGCCGCGAGGACGGTCGCGAGCATGCTCGGGTCCACGGTGCGGTCGGCACCGGCCTCGGCGGGCGCGAGGCGGTCGGCGCCGACGACGGTGAAGGCCAGCGGCGCGCGGTCGAGCAGCGAGGCGAGCGCGTCCTCCGCCTGCACGGCGAGCGCCTGACCGCCGGTCAGCGCCAGCGCGAGACGCGGCCGTGCGCCGTCGAGATCCGGCATGAGAACTCCTAATTTCCGATATTATAGGTAGGATTAATAGAGTTTATGGCATCGAGGAGAGCGTCCGTGTCCCGACCCCGCACCGGCCATGTCCTGCTCGGCGTCAACGTCCTGGTCCTCGGCTACCTGCCCGCCGCGTGGCAGTCGACCCGGCTGGGGCCGGACGCCTTCGTCGATCCCGAGTACTGGCGCACGATCGGGCGCCTCGCCGAGCGCGGGACGCTCGACGCCGTGTTCCTCGCCGACGGCCCCGCGCTCGGCGACCCCTCCCACGACGCCAACGCGGGCCGGCTGGAGCCCACGGTCACCTGGGCGCACGTCGCGGCCGCCACACGCCGCGTCGGCCTGGTCGTCACCGCGTCCACCACCTTCAACGACCCGTTCGAGCTGGCCGAGCGGCTGCTGTCCCTCGACCTGCTCTCCGGCGGGCGCGCCGGCTGGAACATCGTGACGACCCGCGGCGCCGCGGCCGCCCGCAACTTCGGCCTGGCCGACGTGCCCGGACGCGACGACCGCTACGACCGCGCCGAGGAGTTCGTCGAGGCCGTGCTCGCGCTGTGGGAGTCCGCGCGCACCGGGGAGCCGGTCGACCACCACGGGCGCTTCCTCGACCTGGCCGGACGCCTGCGGGTGCCGCCGTCGCCGCAGGGCCGCCCCGTGCTGCTGCAGGCCGGCGGCTCCCCGAAGGGCCGCCGGCTCGCCGGCCGGTTCGCCGAGGGCGTCTTCGCCGCCGAGCTGACCAAGGAGGGCGCGATCGAGCACTACCGCCAGGTCAAGCGGAACGCCGTCGCGTTCGGCCGGCGTCCCGACGACGTCAGGATCCTGCCGGGGCTGCTGCTCAGCCTCGGCAGCACCGAGGAGGAGGCCCGGCGCCGCAGCGACGAGCTGCACGACCTCGGGCCGGCGTCCTACTCGGCGCAGTGGCTGTCCCAGGCGATCGGGTTCGACGCGTCCGCCCTGCCGCTGGACGAGCCGTTCCCCGAGGAGGTCCTCGCGGCGCCCGCCGACCCGCAGACCTTCACCGGCAGCCTGGGGTTCCGCGAGTCGATCGTCGAGCAGATCCGCCGGACGAACCCGACGGTCCGCGAGTACCTGCGGCAGACCCGCTACACCGGGTCGGGGCACGCGGGGTTCGTCGGGACGCCCGAGCAGCTCGCCGACCACATCGAGGACTGGTTCCGCTCCGGCGCGATCGACGGCTTCAACCTCCAGCCCGACCGCCTCATCGACGGGCTGGAGGTCATCGTCGACGAGGTGGTGCCGCTGCTGCGCGCGCGGGGCCTCTACCGGCACGAGTACGAGACCCGCACGCTGCGGGAGCACTTCGGGGCCGCCTCGCCCACGCCCGGCCCCTCCGCGGTCGCCCTCCCCGCCTGAGCAGGCCGGCGGGGAGGGCCGGGCGCCGGAGGCACCGGTCGTCATGGTCAGCCCTTCGTGCCGGTGGCGGTGAGGAGCGGAGGCGCCGCGGACGGCCGGCCGGCGAACGCGCCGCGGTAGCGCGCCGCCGGGTGGTCGGCGGGGAGCAGCGGCGACGGCGCGCCGGACAGCGCCTCGCGGAGCGTGCGGCCGGGCGCCTTCTCGCTGACGCGGCCCCGCTCGGCGAGGACGGGCGTCACGTACTCGCCGAACGCCCGGTAGTCCTCGATGGCGACCGCTCCGGCGATGTTGAAGCCGTCGAGCCCCGACTCGTCGGCGAGCGCTTCGAGCCGGTCGGCGACCGTCGCGCCGCCGCCGACGATGGGCCGCCCGTAGCCTCCGACGCCGTCCGGGGACCCGAACACGTCGCGGAGCGACCACGAGGTGCCGGGGACGTCCTTGGTCAGGCTCGCGAGGATCGACCGGTTGCTCTCGGTCTCGATATACTCCAGCGGCGCGTCGAGGTCGTACTGCGCCCAGTCGATGCCGGTGATGGCGGAGAAGTGGGCGATGGCGCCCTCGACGCTGCGGTAGCGCTGGTAGTCGCGCAGCTTTGCGTGAGCGGCCTCGTCCGTCGCGTCCGCGATGACGGTGACCAGGCCGACGAACCGGATCGCGTCCGGCCCCCGCCCCTCCAGCGCCGCCAGCCTCCTGATCTCCTCGATGTTGCGGCGCAGCGCCACCGGCTCGATCCCCGCCACGAACACCACCTCGGCGTTGCGGGCGGCGAACGCGCGCCCGCGCGGCGACGAGCCCGCCTGGAACAGCACGGGCGTGCGCTGCGCCGACGGCTCGGACAGGTGCGCGCTGGGCACGGAGAAGTACTCGCCGGAGTGGCCGATCGCGTGCACCTTCGACGGGTCGGCGTAGACGCCTCGCTCGCGGTCCTTGACCACCGCGCCGTCGTCCCAGGACCCCTCCCAGAGCTTGTAGGTGACGTCGAGGAACTCCTGCGCGAGCTCGTAGCGCCGGTCGTGGGGCAGCTGGCGGTCGAGGCCGAGGTTGCGCGCGGCGCTGTCGAGCTGGGACGTGACGATGTTCCAGCCGATCCGCCCGCGGGTGAGGTGGTCGAGCGTGGTGAACTTGCGGGCCAGCAGGTACGGCTGCTCGTAGGTCGTCGACACCGTGACGCCGATGCCCAGGGTGCTGGTGGCGGCGGCGATCGCGGACACCACCAGCAGCGGATCGTCCAGGGGCGTCTGGACGGCGTCGGTGAGCGCCCGGTCGGCCGAGCGCTCGTAGGTGTCGAGCTGGCCGAGCGCGTCGGCGAGGAACAGCGCGTCGAAGCCGCCGTCCTCCAGCACCCGGCCGAGCTCGACCCAGTAGCCGACGTCGGTGTAGTCGCGCGCAGCCGGCGAGTGGCGGCGCCACAGGCCGAAGGCGATGTGGCCCGCCGTGCTCATCTCGACGGCGTTGAGGATGAGCGGACGCGTGGTCATGAGATCTCCTTGGCTTCGTGCGCGGCGCCGATCGGGAGGACGGCGTCGAGCAGGGCGCGGGTGGCCGGATGGCGGTCCTCGGCGGACAGGTCGTCCACCGGGAAGGTCTCGACGAGCGACCCGCGGCGCATCACGCCGATGCGGTCGCAGACCGACTCGATCACCGCGAGGTCGTGGCCGATGAACAGGTAGGTGAGGCCGAGCTCGTCCTTCAGGTCGAAGAGCAGGTCCAGGATGCTCGCCTGGGTGGACACGTCGAGGGCGGACGTGGGCTCGTCGAGGACGAGCAGGTCGGGCTCCAGCGCGATGGCCCGCGCGATGCTCACCCGCTGGCGCTGCCCGCCGGAGAACTCGCGCGGGTAGCGGTCGGCGTGCGCGGCGTGCAGGCCGACCAGCTCCAGCGCGCGGGCCGTGAGGGCGGCGGCCTCCCGGCGGTTCGCGGCCTTCCCCAGCCGGACGAGCGGCCGGGCGATCTGGTCGCCCGCCTTGAGCCGGGGGTTCAGGGCGGTGGCCGCGTCCTGGAAGACGTACTGGAAGCGGCGCCGCAGGTCGCGGCGGCCCCGGGCGTCCGCGGCGGCGACGTCGGCGCCGTCGAACAGGACCGACCCGGCGGTGGGCCGGAGCAGGGCGCCGGAGAGCCGGGCGAGCGTCGACTTGCCCGACCCGGACTCGCCGATGAGCCCGAACGTCTCGCCGCGCCGTACGCTCAGCGAGACGTCGCCGACGGCGCGGACCACGCTCCGGTGGCGTCCGGTCCCGAAGCCGCCGACGGCGAACTCCTTCGACACGCCCCGCAGTTCCAGGATCGCCTCGCCGGAGGACGCGCCGCCGGGCCGTGCCCCGCCGGGCGGCGCCCCGCCCGCGCGCCGGGCGGCGGGCGGGCGGCGGCCCGCGCCCGGCCGGCCCCGCCCGATCTCGGGCACCGACTCGATGAGCGACCGCGTGTAGGGGTGCGACGGCGCGCCGAGCACCCGCCGGGTGTCCCCCACCTCGACGATCGCGCCCTCGCGCATCACCGCGACGCGGGAGCCGGTGTGCGCGACCACGCCGAAGTCGTGGGTGATCAGCAGCACCGCCGTCCCGGTCTCGGCGGACAGGCCGAGCAGCAGGTCGAGGATCTGCTTCTGCACGGTGGCGTCCAGCGCGGTCGTCGGCTCGTCGGCGATGAGCAGGTCCGGGCCGGACAGCGCGGCGAGCGCGATCATGACGCGCTGCCGCATGCCGCCGCTCAGCTCGTGCGGGTAGGAGCGCAGGACGCGGTCCGGGTCGGGGATGCCGACCCGTTCCAGCCAGCCGCCCGCGACCCGTGCCGCCTCGCTCCGGGAGACGCCCAGGTGCAGGCGGGCGGTGTCGCCGAGCTGGCCGCCGACGGCGAACGAGGGATCGAGCGAGGTGACCGGGTTCTGGAAGATCATTCCGATGCCGGAGCCGCGGTGGGCGTTGAGCCGCCGCTCCGGCAGCCCGACCAGCTCGGTGCCGCGGAAGCGGACGCTGCCCGCGGTGACGCGGGCGCCGCGGGGCAGCAGCCCGAGGATCGCGGCGGCCGTCACGCTCTTGCCCGATCCGGACTCGCCGACGAGCGCGAGCACCTCGCCCTCGCCGATCTCCAGGTCGACGCCCCGCACCGCCTCGACCCGGGCGCCGGGCAGCGTGAACTCGACGCTGAGGCCCTGCACGGTGAGCACGGCGTTCATTTCCGACCTCCGGGGTCTCGTGGCGCGGTCATGGCCGGGATCACGGGTTCAGGACGTCGCGCAGGCCGTCGCCGAGCCAGTTGAAGGCCAGCGAGACCAGCAGGACGGCGGCGGCGGGGAACGTGGCCACGCCGGGGCTGCCGGTGACCAGCACCTTGGCGCCCTCGGAGATCATCCGGCCCCAGTCCGCGTCGGGCGGCTGGACGCCGAGGCCGAGCGCGCTGAGGCTGGCGGTGAAGACGATGTTCACCCCGACCAGGCTCGTCCCGTAGATCACGACGGACGAGGCGAGGTTGGGCAGCACCTCGGTGCACACGAGGGCCACTTCGGAGGCGCCGAGCGAGCGCGCCGCCTCGACGTAGTCCTTCTCGCGCTCGACCCGGGCCTCGGCGAAGACGATCCGGGCGACGTACGGGACGGCGCCGAACACGACGGTCCCGGCCAGCACCCACGCGCCCGGCCGGACGACCGCGGCGAGCGACAGGGCCACCAGGATCACCGGGAACGCGAACATCAGGTCGACGAGCCGCATCAGCGCCCCGGACGCGCGGCGCCCCGCGAACGCGGCGAACAGGCCCACGGCCGTCCCGGCGACCAGGGCGGCCGTGACGGACGCGACGGACACGACGAGCGCGGTCCGGCCGCCGTAGACCAGGCGGCTCAGCACGTCCCGGCCCTGCTCGTCCGTGCCGAGCAGGTGCCCCGCCGATCCGGCGGGCGCGAGGACGCTCTCGGCGTCGGCGGCGTTCGGGTCGTGCGGCGCCAGCCACGGGGCGAGCACCGAGACCGCGACGACGACGGCGATCACGGCGAACCCGAGCACGGCCTGCCGGTCGCGCGCGAACCGCGCGAAGGCGGAGCGCCGCGGCCGCGGCGGCGCCGCCCCTTCGGCGCCGGCGGTGGAGACGGTGGGCGCGCTCATGCGGCACCGTGCCTCAGCCGCGGGTTCAGCAGGTCGAGCGCGACGTCGGTGGCGAGGTTGACGAGCACGAACGTCACCGCGACCAGCAGCACGCCCGACTGGATCACCGGGTAGTCCGACGCGGCGATGGCGTTGAGCAGGACGCTGCCGATGCCCGGCCAGGAGAAGATCGTCTCGACGAAGACCACCCCGGTGATCACCGAGCCGACGGTGAGCCCGGTGATGTTCACGATCGGCGGCAGGACGTTGCGGCCGACGTGCTTGCCGAGGATCGCGGCGCGGCCGAACCCCTGGGACCGGTAGGTGCGGACGTAGTCCGACCGCTCGCTCTCGATGACCGCCGCCCGGACGAACCGCGCGATGATCAGCGTCGACACCAGCGACGCGGCGAACGCGGGGGCGACCAGGTGCAGCAGCAGGTCGCCGAAGCCGCCGTCGCCGCGCAGGTCGTGCATGCCGCCGGCGGGCAGCCACCGCCGTTCGACCGCGGTCAGGTAGATGATGATCAGACCGAGCCAGTAGATGGGCAGGTTGCTGCCGATCTGCACGAACAGCATCGTGACCCGGTCGGCGAGCCGGCCGTGCCGGATCCCCGCCACGAAGCCGATCGCGACCCCGAGCACGACCGTCAGCAGCGTGGCGCCGGCGACGAGCAGGAGGGTGTTGCGGAAGGCCGGGAACACGATCCCGGAGACGGGGCTGCGCAGGCTGAGCGAGACGCCGCCGCCGTGCGCGACCATGTCCTTCAGCCAGCTCAGGTACTGCGCCCACGCCGGCCGGTCCAGCCCGTACGCCTGCCGGATCCGCTCGATCTGCGCGGGCGACATCTTCTGGCTGAGCGCGCCGCGGACGGGATCGGCCGGGCCCGCCTGCGAGATGAAGAACACCAGGAGGCTGATGACGAAGAGCAGCGGGACGACGTTCACCAGCCGCCACAGGATCCGACGCGCCATCGTCAGCTCGCCACCCAGATCCTGGACAGGTCGTAGTGGTCCTGCTGCGGCCAGACGAACCCGCCGACGCGGGAGGAGACGGCGTAGTAGCGGTTGAACGACAACAGCGGGAGGATCGTGGCGTCCTTGGCCCACGCCTGCGCGGCGTCCTGCCACAGTCCTGCGGCCTTGGCCGGGTCGGCGTTGTGCGCGGCCGCCTCGATCGCCTTGTTGGTCGCGTCGCTGGTGTCGGAGTACTTGTCGCCGTCGTGGGCGACCACGCTGTGGTCGTGCGCGATCCGCACCCAGTTCGCCGCGACGTAGCCCCACTCCCCCAGGTACATCCCGTCGGTCGGGGTGAGGTTGGCGGTGCGGGTCCCGTAGGTGATCCACTCGAAGGACTCGACCTTCGCGTCGATGCCGACGGCCTTGAGGCCCTGCTGGATGAACTCGGCCGTGGGCTGCCCGGTCGTGTCGCTCAGGATCGTGAACGTGACCTGGCCGGGCCGGTAGCCGGCGTCGGCGATGAGCTTCTTCGCCGCCGCCGGGTCGTACGGGTGATCGACGGCGGAGGGGTCGTAGGCCTCGTTGCCCTGGTTGATGATCGAGGTCGCCGCCTCGGCGTAGCCCTTGTAGATCTTGGCGGCGAGTTGCCTGCGGTCGACGGCCTGGGCGATGGCCTGCCGGACGCGCTTGTCCCGCAGGTAGGGGTTCTGGAAGTTGTAGCTGTAGTAGATGATCTGCGGGACGCTCTTGTTCTCCGGCACGGTGAAGCCGGCCTTCTCCAGCGACGCCACCGAGTCCGGCGGGACGCGGCTGATGAGGTCGACGGCGCCGCTGCGCAGTGCGGCGACCCGGCTCTGGTCGTCGCCGACGGGCTTGAAGACCACCTTGTCGAGGTGGGGGCGGGCGCCCCAGTAGCCGGTGTTGCGCACCAGGGTCGTGTGGTCGCCGCGGACCCGCTCCTGGAAGGTGAACGGCCCGGTGCCCACCGGGTGGTCGGCGAGGCCGTCCTGGCCGTACTTCTCCAGCGCGGCCGGGCTGAAGATGCCGGACGCCGCGTTGCCGCTGTTCGGGATCTGCCGGAGGAAGTCCAGGAAGGGGTGCTTGAAGGAGTACCGCACCGTGTGGTCGTCGACGACCTCGACCGACGCGAGGTCGCCGTAGACCAGCGACATGGTGGCGGCGCTGACCTTGTCGTAGTACTTGAACGCGGGGTCGGAGAAGCGGCGGACGTTGAACCGCACGGCCTCGGCGTCGAACGGTGTCCCGTCGCTGAACTTCACGCCCTGCCGCAGGGTGAACGTGTAGGTCCTGGCGTCGTCGCTCACCTTCCACGACGTCGCCAGCCTGGGCACGATCTTCGGCACGCCGGTGGGCGAGGACAGGTCCTCGTCGACGAGCGTCTCGTAGATGTTGCGGTCGATGCGCCAGGTCTCCCAGGAGTACTGGCGGTTCGGGTCGAACTGCGTCACCTCCTGGTACTGGCCGACGACGAGGGTGCCGCCGTCACGGGGCCGGGAGCCCGCCGCGGCGCCGCTCCCCGACCCGCCGCACGCGGACAGGAGGAGGGCCGATACGGCGAGCGCGGCGGTCCACGCGAACGCGGCGCGCCGAGGGGACGTGGACGAGCTCTTATTCTTCATTTTTCCTACCGTTTTTATCGAGTAGAGGCCGGTCGAAGGGCGCGATGGCGGAAGGCGGTGCCCGGATGGTCGTCGGGAAGCCGGGGGCCCGTGCCGAACAGCGCGTCGCGAACGGGACGCGGCGCGCCGCGCTCCCGCACCCGGCCCCGCCTGCCCAGCTCCGGGACGAGGTGCTCGGCGAGGTCGTCGAAGCTGCCCGGGGTCACCAGGTAGGCGAAGTTGAACCCGTCGACGCCCGTCCTCGCCGCGTAGTCCTCCAGCGCGTCGGCGACGGTGGACGGTCCGCCCACCAGCGCGTCCCCGCCGAACCCGCCCAGCCCGTCGACGTAGTCGCGCAGCGTGAGCCGCTCGCGGACGGCGGGGTCCGCGACGGAGGCCAGCACCGAGCGGCTGGCGTCGGTGGCGAACTCGCCGATCGGCCGGTCGAGGTCGTGCCCGGACCAGTCGACGCCGCTGAGCGCCGACAGCAGCACCAGGCCGCCGCGCGTGTCGCGGAACCGGCGCAGGTCGCGGGCCTTGGCCTCGGCGGCCCGGTCGTTCTCGTCCACGACCACGGTGACGGAGGTGATGAACTTGATGTGCTCGGGCCTGCGCCCGAGTTCCACCGCGCGCCGCCGGATGTCGTCGATGTTGCGGCGCAGCGCCTCGGGACGGGGGTCGGCGGCGAACACGAGCTCGGCGTTGCGCGCCGCGAACGCGCGGCCCGCGGCCGACGTCCCCGCCTGCAGCAGCAGCGGCGTCCGCTGCGGTGACGGTTCGACCAGATGGGCGCCGGGGACGGAGAAGTACCGCCCGGCGTGACCGATGCCGTGGACCCGGTCGGGGTCGGTGAAGACACCGCCGTCGCGGTCGCGCAGGACCGCGCCGTCCTCCCAGGACCCCTCCCAGAGCTTGTACACGACCTCCAGGAACTCCTGGGCGATCGCGTACCGCTCGTCGTGGCCGATCTGGCGTTCGCGGGCGATGATGTTGCGCGCCGCGCTGTCCAGCAGGGACGTGACGATGTTCCAGCCGATCCGCCCGCCCGTCAGGTGGTCGAGCGTGCTGAACTTGCGGGCGAGCAGGTACGGGTGCTCGTAGGTCGTCGACACCGTGACGCCGAACCCGAGGCGCTCGGTCGCGGCCGCCATGGCCGAGACCACGAGCAGCGGGTCGGTCACCGGGGTCTGCACGGCCCGGGCGAGCGCCTCGCGGGCGCTGCCCCCGTAGACGTCGAGCTGCCCCACCGCGTCGGCGATGAACAGCAGGTCGAACCCGCCGGCCTCCAGGCGCCGGGCGAGGTCGACCCAGTAGGACAGCTCGGTGTAGCCGGCGGTCCGGTCGTCCGGGTGCCGCCAGAGGCCGGTGTTGCCGTGCGACACGGTCGACATGGTGAACGCTGACAGGATGAACGGGTCGGGCCGGGTCACGGCAGGTCACCGCCTTTCACGAGCCTCGGGACGGGGAGGGCGGCGCGCGCGCCGGGGCGTCCGGGCATCAGAAGACCGTGCCCGAGAACGGCAGCGCGTCGACCGCGAAGAGCGCGTCGATCCGCCGGACGGCGCCGGGGTCGTGGACGGCCACCCGCCCGGTCGCCGCCAGGTGCCGCCAGCGCGTCCCGCCCAGGTAGGCGGCCGCCAGCGTCGCGACGTCGGCGCCGAGGTCCGCGGGCGCGGACGTGCGCCGCACCCCCTTGGGCCCGATCTCGTAGGCGCCGTCGTTGCCGGGCAGCAGCGGGTCGCTCACCCGGAGCACCACCGGGTCCTCGCCGCCGAACGCGCGCGCCCGCAGCGCCGCCTCGACGTCGACCAGCCGCAGCCAGGTCTCGTCGCGGGGCGGGCCCAGCGCGACCGAGCGACGGTCGGTGACGGCCAGCGGCAGAGGGTCGTCCAGGGCCAGGGAGTCGAACGCGACGACGTCGATCAGGTCCAGCGAGAACAGGTGGCGCCACAGCCCGGCGCGCGCGCCGTCGTTGAGCGCGACGAAGTCGGTGACGGCCACCACGCGCTCGGAGCTGGTGAACCAGCCCGCCGTGTCCAGCGGATGGTAGATCGCGTATCCGTCGTCCACGCCGCCCGTGCTGTGGACGGCGACGTAGTGCGCCACCGCGTCGGACTCGCGGAGCCGGTGCTGCAGCCTCCACCAGCCGTCCGGCCGGTCGATCGCGCCGGTCCACGCGGCCCGCTCGTAGACGCCGGCCAGCAGTTCGACGGTGGCGGCCCCGTCGGCGAGCCGGACCTTCCCGCCCGCCGGGACCTCCGGACGCAGCCGCGCCCGGTCCAGGGTCACGCGCGCCGGCTGCGCCGACGACGCCACGCCGTACCCGAAGCGTTCGTAGATGACCGCCTCGGACGCGCGCAGCGTGGCGACGGCCTCGCCCCGGCCGGCGGCGTCGCGCAGCTGCCGCTCCATGAGCCGGCTGACGATGCCGCGGCGCCGGTGCGTCGGCAGCACGCCGACATGGGTCACCGCCGCGTGCGGAACGCGGGCGCCGCCCGGGACGACGAGCCGGCTGGTGTAGGAGTCGGCGCCGGCCACCACCTCGCCCGCGTCGAGGGCGCCGAGGTAGCGGCCCTCCTCCGTGATCTCCCTCGCGTCGACGTCCCGGAAGGGCAGGCCGACCATGGCCCGCAGGAAGACCCGGAACGCCGCGTTGACCTCGTCGGGCGCCGTCAGCGTGCGGAACTCGACGCTCATCGCTCCACGGCTTCCGGGCCGGTCGCGGCGGTCGTGCCGGTCGCGGTGCCCGCCGCCGCGCCCTGCGTGACGTCCGCCGCCTTGGCGAGGTCGGCGAACTGCCGGGGCCGCGGCAGCTCGCCGGTCAGGACGTGGCGGCCGATCTCGCGCTGCCGGTAGGGCAGCGGGTCGTGCGTGGTGTGTGTGCGGGCGTTGCGCCAGTAGATGTCGAGCCCGACCGCGTTCGCCGTGGAGCGCGCGCCGGTCGCCTGGTAGATGTTGTGGGTGACGTCCAGGACCGTCTCGGTCGTGACGGCCTTGGCCTGGTCGATGAGGATCGCCAGCCGCCCCCACCGCTCCTCGGTCAGGTCCGCGCCGAGCGCGAGGGCGGCCTCGAACTCCTCGCTCGCCGCGTCGGCGAGGGCGGTCGCGGCGGCCAGCGACGCCGACAGCCGGCCGAGCAGCTGCAGGTGGTAGGGGTCCTCGGTGACGTCCCGGCTGGCGGCCTCCGGCCAGGGCCGTCCCTTCTCCCGCACGTACCGCGCCGCCGCCGTGAGCGCGCCGTCGGCGATGCCGGCGTACAGGTGGGCGAAGATCAGCTGGCTGAACAGGCCGCGCAGGCCGTCGCGGCGCCGGTCGGCCGCGCCGTCGCCGAGCCCGGCGAGCACCTCGTCGGCGTGCGCGACGACCCCGTCGAAGGTGACGCTCCCGCTCGCGGTCAGCCGCTGGCCGAGGTTGTCCCAGTCGTCGCCGAAGGAGAGGCCGGGACGGTCGGGCGGGATGACGACGTTCACCGGCTCGTCGCCGTAGAGCAGCACGGTGATCAGGTCGGCGACGGCGACGCCGGTCGCGAACGTCCGCCGGCCGGTGATCCGGTAGCCGTCGCCGTCGCGCTCCACGGTGACACCGGGGTCGCGCGGGTTGCTCACGCTGCCCTGGAACCAGCCCTCGGTGCCGACGCCCCGGGCGATGCGCTCCCGCTGCTCGGGCGTGCCGAGGATGTGCGTCCAGACCCCGTTGGAGTAGTGGTAGGTCAGCAGCTGCCCGATCGAGCCGTCCGCCGCGGAGACGATCCGCGACAGCTTGAGCGCCTGCGTCAGGCTGCCGCCTCCCCCGCCGAGCTCGCGGGGCGCCGCGAAGCCGAGCAGGCCGGCCTCGCGGAGCAGGCGCAGCTCCGCCACGGGGTTCTGGTTGGCCCGGTCCCGGGCGAGCGCGGTCTCGGCGAGCTCCGCGGCGACGCGTTCGGCCACCGAGGTCCAGGTGGCGAACTCCTCATCGGTGACACCGGCGTAGTAGGCGATGTCGACGGCGGGTCCTGCGGTCATGTCGGTCCTTTCGGGGTGTGAAGTGGTGGAGCCCATGTCAGGGCCGCGCCGCGGGCGCGCCGGCGGCGGGCGCGACGAGTCCGCGGCTCCGCAGCTCGGCGGCGGCGCCCTCGGCGAAGTGGTACGCCTCCTCCAGGTGCGGTTGCCCGGAGAGGATGAAGTGGTCGATGCCGAGGTCGTGGTACTCCTCGATCCGGTCGGCGACCTCCTGGTGGCTGCCGACGATCGCGGTGCCCGCTCCCCCGCGGACCAGGCCGTAGCCGGCCCAGATGTTCGGGTACACCTCCAGGTTCCGCCGGTCGCCGCCGTGCAGCGCGAGCATCCGGCGCTGCCCGACGGACTCGCTGGCCGCGAGCGCCTCCTGCGTCGCGCGGACGCGGGACTCGTCGATCCGGTCGAGCAGCCGGTCGGCCTCCGCCCACGCCTCGGCCGAGGTGTCGCGGCCGAGCACGTGGAAGCGGATCCCGAACGACAGCGTGCGGCCCGCCTCCTCGGCCAGCCCGCGCATCCGCTTCAGGCGTTCGGCGATCTGCGACGGCGTCTCGCCCCACGCCAGGTAGGTGTCGACGGTCCGCGCCGCGACCCGCTCCGCCGCCGGGCTCGCGCCGCCGAAGAAGACGGGCGGCGGCGTGTACGGCGCGAACGGGATCGCCGCCCCCTCGACGTCGTAGTGCTCGCCGCGGAAGTCGAACGGCTCCGCGGCGTCGGCGACGCCGCGGAAGACCCGCAGGAACTCCTCCGTCCGCTCGTAGCGCCGGTCGTGGTCGAGGTGGTCGCCGAAGCGCCGCTGCTCCACCGAGTCGCCGCCGGTGACGATGTTGATCAGCAGGCGTCCGCCCGACATCCGCTGGAACGTCGCGGCCTGGTGCGCGGCGAGCGTCGGCGAGACCAGCCCGGGCCGGAACGCGACCAGGAACTTCAGCCGGCTCGTCACCCCCGACAGCGCGGCGGTCGTGATCCAGGCGTCCTCGCACCACGTCCCGGTCGGGGTGAGGACCGCCTCGAAGCCGAGCTGCTCGGCGGCGCGGGCGATGCCGCCGAGGTACTCGACGGTCGGCGGGCGGAAGCCGGACCGGACGGCGGACAGCGTCTTCTGCGAGCCGTCGCCGGAGCCGACGATGTCGCGGTTGTCGCCGTTCGTCGGCAGGTACCAGTGCAGGTGGATGGGCACGGTCTGATCCCTCGTTCTCGGTGGGCGGATGGTGGGCGCCGGTCACTCCGGCGCGCGCCGGGTGCGCCTTCCGGCGCGGGCGGCGTCGAGGATGCCGAGGGAGGCGAGGCGCTCCTGCTCGGCCTCCGACAGCGTCTGGATCGATCCCACCCGCGCGGCGACGTCCGGCCGTCGGGCGCGCAGCCACAGGTAGCGGGCGAGACCGGCGGCGATCAGCAGCAGGAACACGTACGGCAGGTACCGGTAGGCGCCCTCGGGAACCGGGACCAGGTTCTTGTAGATGACGTATCCGATGCCGAGGACGGCGAGGATCGACACCGCCAGGCCGGCGGGCGTCAGCGACCTGATGCCGCGCAGCCACAGCGGGGTGGCGATCGCCACCAGCAGGTAGGCGAAGAGGTAGGAGTAGCTGGACACGATGCTGACGTAGACGTCCCACTTGAACCGGCCGACGTCGCTGACGGTGCCGATCAGGCCGACCGCGAAGCCGACGAGGCTCACGAACGCGATCGCGACGTGCGGCGTGCGGAAGCCGGCGTGCACGCGCCCGAGCGCGCTCGGCAGCGCCCGCTCGCGCGCGAGGGTGAACAGGCTGCGCGCACCCGAGTTGATGACCGCCGAGGAGAACACGATCATCGCGGTGCCGAGCGACAGGTCGACGACGTAGGTCACCCAGTGGACGCCGGCGTTCCGCGCGACGACCGGCAGCGGGGTGCTGTCGGCGTCCAACCTGTGCGGCCCCTGGAAGCCGAGCACCTCGGGGTAGGTCGCGATCAGGTAGACCAGCGAAAGGCCGATGACCAGCCGCAGGATCGCGCGTGGAACGTTCCGGTGAGCGTCCCTGGCCTCGTGGCCGAGCGACGCGGCGCTCTCGAAGCCGGCGTACGAGCCGACGGCGGTGACCGCAGCGATCAGCGTGACGCTGCGGCCGAGGTGGTCCAGGCCGAACTGGCCGGAGTCGACGTGCGCGCCGTAGTGGACGTACGAGGCGACCAGGATGACGGAGATCGCCAGCAGCGAGACGACCTCGAAGGCGAGGCCCGCCTTCACCGACAGGCTCACCCCGCGGTAGGGGATGAGGAACGCCACGGCCGACGCGAGCACGAGCAGCAGCACCTTGACCGCGAGGTGGTCGGTGTGCAGGCCGATCTCCTGCAGGAACGAGTTGAAGTACAGGACGGCGCCGAGCACGCCGCCGGCGGCGAACCCGATGTAGCCGATGATGAGCGCCCAGCCGGTGACGAAGGCCGCCGCCGGCCCGAGGCCGTTCCCGGCGTAGGTGCCGAGCGATCCGGACGACACCGTCCGGCGGGCCTGCAGCGCGATCACCGCGGCGATGAGGTACGCGAGGACGCCGCCGACGATGGCGGCCCAGAAGGCGCCCTTCCCGGCGACGAGGAACAGCGAGCCGGGCACTCCGGCGATCGCGACGCTGGGCGCGGCGGCGGCCAGGCCCTGGGCGAAGACGCCGAGGCCGGACACGGCGTCCGCGCGGAGTTCCCCCGCCGGGGCGGCCGGGGCGGGCCGCGGGGACGGCGGCCGCTTTTCGTGCAGGGTCGATTCGTCTGTGGTCATGGTGAGGGGACCTCTCGGTGCTGGCCGGGGAAGGGGGTCGGCGGGCGCGCGTCATCGGCGCGCCGCGCACCTGGTGGGGACGGCGGCACGGACGGGGCTGGGAGCCGTATTACCGGGAGGTTCAGCGACAGCGCGAACCGAACAGGCGGCACAAGTCGAGGTACCGCCGACCGTAGAGGTCAGCTGCCTGGGACACGGCGAGGAGATTACCCTAAAACAGACCTGTTTAGTAGAGATTAAGGCCACTCCTTGATCGCTCGCCCGCGCGCCCACCAGCGAGGAGGCGCGCCGGACCCGCACGGCGCGGACGATCACGGCGTTGACCGAAAGCCGACGAACCCTCACAATCTTCACTATGCGAGTAGGGATAGTAGGAAATGTGCCGGCGAAGGGGACCTCACGATGACGACGCTCGGCTTGGAGCTGCGCCGCGTCTACGGCGCCTACCCGACCGGGGTGGCGGTGGTGGCGGGCCTCGTCGGCGGACGACCGGCCGGCATCGCCGCCAGCTCGTTCGTCCCGGTGTCCCTGGATCCGCCGCTGGTGTCGGTGTGCGTCGCCCGCACCTCCACGACCTGGCCGCTGCTGCGCGAGTCGCCGCGCATCGGCATCAGCGTGCTCGGCGCCCACCAGGAGCATGTGGGCCGGCGCCTGGGCGCCCGCACCGGCGACCGCTTCGCCGGTGTGGCCTGGCGGTCCACCGCCGACGGCTGCGTGCTGGTCGAAGGCGCGTCCGCCTGGTTCGACTGCGCCATCGAGCAGCAGGTCCGCTCAGGCGACCACGACATCGTCGTCTTCCGCGTCCACGACCTGGACGCGGCCGCGGACGTCCCGCCCCTCGTCTTCCACGCCAGCGCCTTCCGCAGGCTCGGCTGATCGTTCCGGGGCCGACCTGGAACGCTCCATCAGCGGTGCGGGAGTCGGCGGCCCGTCACCGCGAGGGACGCGTTCACCGCCGGCGGTTCACAGCGTTGCTAGGGGTTGCCCTGGAGTCCTGCAAGGAAGTGCTCCGCCGCGTCCTGGACTCTGGCCCGGTCCCCGGTGGCCAGGAGATCGAGGAGCAGACCGCGGATCGTCGCGATGGTGAGGGTGGCCTCGCGAGCGGCCGTCGACGGGTCGACGTGCGGGCCTTGCGCGTCGCACAGGGAATCCATCCAGTCGGCGACGACGTGGTCCAGGAAGTCGGAGAACTGCCGGGGGGCCTGGAGCGCACGACCGTAGACGGCGAAGAACAGCCGGAACTCCGCCTCCTGCCGCGGGTCGGACGTCCGCTCCCAGACCGCCCGCGCCGCCCCGGCCAGTCCGGGCCGGTGGTCGGCCGCCTCGCCGATGGCCGTGAAGATGCGCTCCCGCAGGCGCCCGAGGACGTCCTGGAGCATCTGGTCCTTCGAACCGAAGCGATGGACGAGCGTGGTCGGCGACACGTCGAGAGCGGCGGCGATGGGGCGCCATGAGAGGTCGTTGAACCCGTGCTCGACCGTGTAGTCCACCACGCGGTCGAGCAACTCGGCGCGTCGCCGATGGTCCACGGGCCGTCCTGCCACCGCCGCCTCCTGGTGATCCGGTTTGACTTAATAGAACGAACGTACAAAGAATGGAGCGGGGCCGGCAAGCGGCGGCACCGCGGAAGGTGACGCCCGCCCCGTTCAAGGAGAGTCGTCCTATGGCGCGAGTCGTTGTCTTCGATGAGATCGGCGGCCCGGAGGTCCTGCGCGTCGTCGAGGAGCCGGCCGGCGAACCGGGGCCCGGGGAGGTGCGCCTCAGGATCGAGGCGTTCGCCGTGAACCGGCTCGACGAACTGACGCGCTCCGGCGCCTCCCCCGTGCCGATCCGGCTCCCTCACGCCCGGCTGGGCTGCGAGGGAACGGGCATCGTCGATGCCCTGGGCCCTGGCGTGGACGGGCTCGGCGTCGGCGACGCCGTCCTGATCACCGCAGTGCCCGACATGACGTCCAACGGCACCTATGCCGACTACACCGTGCTTCCGGCCGCGCGGGTCGTCAAGCGCCCTGCGGGCCTCACCCCCGCCAAGGCGGCCGCGCTCTGGGTCGCCTACTCCACCGCTTATGGCGCGCTCGTGGAGAAGGCCAAGATGCAGCCGGGCGACAACGTCCTGATCACCGCCGCCTCGGGCACCGTCGGCCTCGCGGCCATCCAGATCGCCAACCAGATCGGCGCCGTCCCCATCGCGGTGACCCGGCACACCGCGAAGAGGGACGAACTCCTTGCCGCGGGCGCCGCCGCCGTCATCGCCGCGGACCAGGACGACCTCGCGAAAACCGCCTCCCTGCTCACGGGCGGCGCCGGGGCCGACGTCATCCTCGACTCCGTCATGGGTCCCGGACTCGCCGACCTGGCCGCGGCGGCCAAGCGCTTCACCGGCACCCTCGTCACCGTCGGATGGCTCGACCCGCGGCCCGCGCCCTACCCCTCGAACGCCATCACCACCCACCGCTACATGAGCTTCGAGCACACCCTCGATCCCGCGGCCGTGCGGCGCATCGCGGCGTTCCTCTTCGCCGGCCTGCGCAGCGGCGCCGTGGACCCGGCCGTCGACAGGGTGTTCGCGCTGGAGGAGATCGTCGAGGCCCACCGGTACCTGGAGAGCGGCCAGCAGGCCCCCGGCAAGATCATCGTTACCACCGGCGCGTCCGGCTGACGGCACAGAGGGGGAGCCTGACCAGCGCCTGCCCCGCGATGTGAGCCCGGTCGCCGACCATCGCGCTGCGGCTCCCCCCGATCAGGCGGGCTGTTGCCTCGGCTTGTCGACCACGGAGACGCGCAGTTGGGCGCTGCAGCGCAGGAGGGTGCCCGCCTTGACGCCGCCGGGCAGGTCGCCGACCGCGGTGAGCCGGTCGCCGAGGTAGCGGTAGCTTCCGCGCGCCACGATGATCTGGAGGCGTTCACCCTGACCGGTACGGGCGAAACCGATGCCGTGCCGGCCCGCGTTGTCGACGGCGTCCTTGTCCAGGCGGACGCCCGGGACGCGGGCGAGGACGTCGTACAGCGCGGCCCGCAGGTCGCGCGGGATGTGGCCCTGCATCAGATCGGCGACCGTCTCGACGGCCGCCTGGTCCCGGTCGAAGTTCTGCAGGAAGGACTTCTCGTCGGCCTGCGCGTAGACACGCGCGCGCAGCACTGCCGGGTCGGTGGGCAGCGAACGGACGAACTCCTCGTTGTCGGGATCCCAGCCATGCTGGTCGGGGAACAGCGCGAGTTTCTCCTCGCGCCCGTTCACCTGGCGCACCACCATGGCCGGGTCGATCGCGCACCAGCCGTGGCGGCCGCCCGCGGGCTTGCAGTCGCGGATCTTCCCGCCGGTGGCGGGATACCAGCTGCGGATGTGGAAGCTCGTGGTCGGGTGCGGGGTGTCGGCGTCCTCGCCAGGGGCCCACATCACGCCTGCGCCGGGGACGCCCCGGACCGTCGACTCCACGTAGATCCACTGGCCGGGGCGGGCGGCGGCGTCGGTCCCGGCGCGGGTGGCGGCGGCCGCCCGGCGCAGCACGACGGCGGCCTCGGCCGGCGCGGAGCCGTGCCCGCCGAGGACCGGCACGACACCGCCCGCCACCGCGGCGGCCGCGGCGATTCCCCCGGCGAGCACCGCCCGGCGGCCCGGCCGCGGCAGCACGGCGCGGCGGCCGGTCGGCCCGGCCTCCGGCCCGTCGGCGAGGATCCGGGCGAGGGCGCCGTCGAGCGACTCCCGGCTCGGTGCGGGCACGTCGGGCTGCGCCGCGCGCAGCATGTCCAGCTCGTTCACGGGGTGTCCTCCTCCGAGATCAGGGTGGGGTCGGCGCCGCCGAGCGCGTCGCGGAGGCGGCGGCGGGCGCGGTGCAGCCGGGACCGCACCGTGCCGACCGGGATGTCCAGGGCCTCGGCGACCTCGTCGTAGCTGAGGTCCGCCCACGCGACCAGCAACACGACGTTGCGGACGCGAGCGGGCAGCCCGGCGAGCGCCCCTGCCAGCGGACCGTGCAGGCTCTGCGCGGTGACCCGGTCGGCGACCTGCTCGCCCACCTCGTCACCGGACCGCGCGGCGGGGCCGCCGGCGGGCGCGGCGCGTTCCAGCAGCCGATACGTGCGGACCTCGGCCGCCCGATGCCGGGCGATGAGGTTGGTGGCGATGCCGTAGAGCCAGGGCCGGGCGTCGGCGCGGCCGGGGTCGAAACGGTGCCGGCTCCGGAACGCCACCAGGAACGTCTCGGCCACCAGGTCGTCGGCGGCGTCCGGCCCGAGCCGCTGGGCGATGTAACGGTGGATGCGGGGCGCGTGCCGGTGGAACAGCGGCGCGAACTGCTCGGGTTGCGCCAGCGACCGCGCCATGAGGACCGCGTCCCCGGGTTCCGCGCCGGAGTGCGCGACCGGATCGGCGTCGACGGCACCTGACCCGTTCGGGTCCTCGGACGCGGCGGCGATGCACCGGTCCGGTTCGTCGATGAGAGTCACGTCCGTCCCCGCCGGGTCGTCGTTCTGTGCACTTTGGCCTCCTGTGCCGGGGATCCGTCATGGATGATTCCTCGCAAGCCCGGAACGGGTTCCCCTTGCGGCACATCGCTCGCGTCATGACGGCTCGGCGGCGCGTACGGTCGGCGGTGCCGGTCCACTCGGGCGTCCTCGTCGATCGCGACCGGCGGGGTTGCGACTGACCGGAAGCGGACGACGCGCGGGAGTACCGGTGAGCGGGGTCGAGACGTCCAATCGGCGTGACGCGCTTCCCGCGTCCTCGCCGGGAGAACCGGTCGGCGGGCGGGCTCGCTCTAAGGGGATATCGATGACGGACCCTCAGGACGCTCAGGCTGTGGTCGAGGCGCTCGCGCTCACCGGCGCCACGACGGTGGTGGCGGCGATGGCGACCGAGGCGTGGCAGGCGACCCGCACCAGAACGGCCCGGCTGTTCCACCGGCAGGGGCGGGCCGCGTCGGCGGTCGAGGCCCAGCTCGACGGCGACGCGGAACTCGTCCGGAGCGAGGACGATCCGGACGGCGCGCGGCGGGACCTCGTCGGGCCGTGGAAGCGGCGGTTCGCGGCGCTCCTGCGTGAACTCCCCGAGTCCGAGGCCGACCTTCGCGCGCTGATCGACGACGTGAGCGGAGAGCTCCCCGTCACCCAGCGGGTCTGGCTGCAGAACAACACCGCCGACGATCATGGTGTCGTCAACGCGGTGCAGCACGGCAACCAGTACACCTTCTACATGGACGCGCCCGCTCCGGGACGGCCCGCGCAGGACGGGAGCGGCGCGGGTTCGGGTGATGGCGAGGCGGAGGCGTGACCGATCGCGGGCCGGACCCGACGGACCCGACCGGACGACCGGACCGCCCGGTGTTCACCCAGAACGTCGCGGCGGCCGGTGATGGCAGTGTGAACGCGGTCCAGCACGGCGACCAGTACAACTACATCTACCGCGGCGCACCGCCCTACCGCGTGGAGCCGTTCCCCCTTCCGGGGCCTGCGACGGTCTTGCCCGACCTGGCGCGGGTCCCCAGCCGCCTGCTGATGGCCCGCCACCAGGTGGTGCCGTACTTCCCCCGGCCGGAACTGGACCTGCTGGAGGCGTGGCGGGAGGACGCCGGGACGGAACTGTCCGTGCGGCTCGTCCACGGCGAGGGCGGCCAGGGCAAGACGCGGCTCGCCGCCGAGTTCGCCGCGCGGTCGGCGGCCGCCGGATGGACGGTCGCCCTGGCGCGCCACGTCAGCGAGGTCGCCTCCGCGGACGGCGGCGACGTGCACCTGACGGTGCGGGCGCCCGGCCTCGTCCTGGTCGTCGACTACGCCGAACGGTGGCCGCTCGGCGACCTGGTCGCGCTGGTGCGCCGGCATCGCGACGCGGCCCGGGACCGGTTGCGGGTCCTGCTTCTGGCACGGCCCGCCGGCACCTGGTGGCAGGGCCTCGCGCACCAGTTCGCCAAGCTCGACGTGCCGGACGCCGAGGCGGTGCGGATGCGGGCGCTCCCCGGCGGGTCCGATGTGCGGTCCGCGATGTACGCCGCCGCCCGGAACCGTTTCGCGGAGATCTTCGACGTCCCGGACCCGGACGCGATCGCGGGCCCCGCCGATTTCGACGACCCGGGATTCGCCTCGCCGCTGACCCTGCACATGCGGGCGCTGGCCGACGTCGACGCCGCCTCACGGGGGACGGCCGCGCCCACCGGCGGCGATCAGGCCCGCCTGTCGTCCTACCTGCTGGACCGCGAGCACGACCACTGGCGCTCGTCCCATGACGGCGGGAACGGCCCCCTAGGGACACCGGCGGCGACGATGGGGAAGGCCGTGTACGTCGCGGTCCTCACCCGCCCGCTGCCGCCCGCCGACGCGGAAGCGGCGCTGGCGCGCGCCGGTGTCGCCGACACCGCGCCCGCACGCGAGGGGATCCTGCGCGACCACTCCCGCTGCTACCCGCCCGCCGATCCGGCGCTCCTCCTGGAACCGCTCTACCCCGACCGGCTCGGCGAGGACTTCCTCGCCCTCACCCTGCCCGGCGCCGAGGACGAGGCCGGCTACCACGCCACCGACCCGTGGACGTCCACGGCGCCCGTCCGGCTGCTCGCCCCGGACCAGGACGGCCCCGGCGCCCTCCCCTACACCCGGCAGGCGGTGATCACGCTGATCGAGACGGGCCGGAGGTGGCGCCGGGTCGCGGAGCACCAGGTCTACCCGCTGCTGCGGGACCGGCCGCGGCTGGCGCTGGAGGCGGGCGGCACGGCCCTGGCGTCCCTGGCGGAGTCGGCGGAAGTGCCCGTCGGCCTCCTGGAGGCCATCGAGCCCCACGTGCCCGGCCGCCGCCACGTCGACCTGGACGTCGGCATCGCGGCCCTCACCCGGCGCCTGGCCGCCCACCGGCTGGCCACCGTCCGAGATCCCGGCCGGATCGCCGGCATCCGGCACGAGCTCGGCGTGCGCCTCGGCTACGCCGGACTGCACGGCGAGGCCCTCGAAGCCATCGCCGAGACGGTGGACCTGTACCGGCGCATGGCGGGCACCGATCCGGAGGCTTTCGAGCCCCTCCTCGCCACGTCGCTGAACGACCTCTGCGGGACGCTCCTGCAACTGGGCCGCCGTGAGGAGGCGCTGAAGGCCGTCCAGGAGTCCGTGGCCATCCGGCGGCGCTTCGCCGACGCGGACCCCGCCGCGTTCGAGTCCGGCCTGGCCACCTCGCTGCACAACCTCAGCCCGATCCTGCTGGCGCTCGAACGGCGGGACGAGGCGCTGGCGGCGACGCTGGAGGCCGTCGGGATCCGCAGACGGCTGGCCGAGGCGGACCCGTCCCGGTTCGAGGAGGATCTGGCGGCGACGCTGCAGCATCTCGGCGGCAACATGTGGAAGCTCGGCCGCCGGGAGGAGGCGCTCGCGGCCACCCAGGAGGCCGTCGTCATCCAGCGCCGGCTCGCCGGCGCCGACCCCTCCGCGTTCGAGCCCGGGCTCGCCGCCACCCTGAACAACCTCGGCACGACGCTGAACGCGGTGGGGAGGCGGCAGGAGGCGGCCGCGGCCGCGCGGGAGGCGGTGGACATCCGGCGGCGGCTGGCCCGCACGAACCCGGCCGCGTTCGAACCGGGCCTCGCCACGTCCCTCAACAACCTCGGCATCGACCTGGCCGCACTGGGCCGGTACGAGGAGGCGTTCGACGTCGCCGTGGAGGCGGTGGCGATCCGGCGGCGGCTGGCCGCCGCGGACCCCGTCGCGTTCGAGCCCGACCTGGCCCTGGCACTGGGCAACCTCGGCACGAGGCTGGGGCAGCTGGGACGGTTCGAGGAGGCCCTCGACGCGGCACGGGAGGCGGTGGACATCCGGCGGCGGCTGGCCGAGGCCCATCCCCGCGCGTTCGAACCGGAACTGGTCAACTCCCTGAGCAACCTCAGCACGAGGCTGATCGAGTTGGACCGCTTCCAGGAGGCGCTGGCGCCGGGCCGGGAGGCCGTGGACCGGTACCGGCGGCTGGCCGAGGCGGCCCCCGGCGCGTACATGACGGACGTCGCGATGTCGCTGAGCAACCTCGGCGCCGTTCTCTCCGAGACCGGACGGAACAAGGAAGCGGCCGCGGTCACCGAGGAGTCCGTACGGATCTACCGCGACCTGGCCGAGGCGACGCCCGGCGCCTACCAGGCCGATCTCGCCGAGACGCTCAACAACCTCGCGGCGATCCTGGGCGAGCTGAAACGCGGGCGCGACGCGCTGGACGCGGCCCGCGAGTCCGTCGACCTGTGCCGGCCGCTGGCCGCGAGCGATCCGGGGAGCTTCACCCGCTACCTCGCCATGTCCCTTTACACCCTCTCCGTGGCCCAGGCCCGGAGACGCGACTTCCTCGGGGGGTTCGCGTCCATCCGCGAGTCCGTGGCGCTGCACCGGGAGTTGGCCGAGGCCGTCCCGGACGTGTACTCGCCTCGCCTGGAAGCGTCGCTCGACGTCGCCAAGCGGATGCTCTGGATACTGCTGCGCTGGAAAGATGCCAGGCGGGTGCGCCGTCTGACGCGAGCCGGCGCCCTCGACGAGGCGGCGCAGACCGTCCTGGACCTGGCCATCCCGTGAACGTGACCACACGGACGGGCCGGTCCGCGGCGCCGGTCAGGGCGTGAGGGACATCCGGCCGGGCGCGTTCGCGCGGCGCAGCGCGGCGTCGGGGCCGCCGAGCATCGTCCGGCAGTAACTGCGCATGGCGATCTTCACCTCGGTGAGGTAGTCGTCCGTCTCCTCCGGCGGCCTGCTGAAGGCGTAGTGCAGCAGGTCGTCCCCGAGCGTCCGCAGGATCTGCAGCGCCGGCGGCCGCAGCAGGAGCTCGCCGACTGCACCCGCGTCCTGCTCGCCTGCCGGGGCGAGGACGGGCTCGCCGGCAGGCTGCTGCCGACGCCGCTGGAGCCGGCCGGCGACGTCATCCTGGTGAGCTGGCTGCTCATCGGCGACGTCGACGGCTACGCCGGCAGCAAGAACGTGGCCGTCAGCGTCCCGGCCCGCGTGGGAGAGCACACCGGCAAGTGCTGCGTGCTGGAGTACATCGACCTCGACATGGGCCTCGCCGCGGGCCGCGAGTACTGGTCGTACCCCAAGAAGGGCGGCGACTTCGTCTGGGAGCAGGACGGCCCGCGCCTGCGCCTGGACTGCCGCCGCCACGGCGACCTGCTGTTCCGCAGCACGGTGACCCTCGGCGACGAGGCGGCCGACGGCTGGCCCGACGAGGTCGGGTACCCGCCGATCGGGCCGTCCAGCCTCCAGGTCCGCCACTACGCACCCACGCCGTTCGGCGTCCCCGACCACGCCGACGTCCTCCGGATCGACTACCCCAACTCGGTCCAGTACGAGAGCACGCGGGCGACCGCGACCCTGGAGGTCACCAGCGGCCCCCGCGACGACCTCGACGTCCTCGGCGGGCTCGACGTGCTGGCCGCCCGCGTCGACCGCCACGCCTTCGACTTCCCGCTCGGCGAGGTCGTCGACTCGCGGGCCATCTGACACGCTCCCCCGCGCACCACGTCCCCCGCCCCGCACGGTCCGGCCGTCGCTCCCGTCCCGGAACGCTCGCCCTATCCGCTTCTTCGAACGGTGACCCCCATGAGCCCATCGCCACCTTCCGTGACACTGGACGACATGCCGCTCCGGCCGTTCCACCTGAGAACCGCCGCCATCGTCAGCGGCGGCACGTTCATCGACGGCTACCTGCTCGGCGCCGTCATCTTCGCCTTCCCCGCCATCCCCGCGGGCTTCGGCATGAACTCCTGGTGGGACGGCCTCGTCGCCGCCGCGCCGCTGCTGGGCGTCGTGATCGGCGGCATCGTCGTGGGCTGGCTGACCGACCGCGTGGGACGCCAGCGGCTGTTCACCTTCGACCTGCTGCTCCTGCTGGTGGGCTCGGCGCTCCAACTGTTCGCCTCCGGCCCCGCGCAGCTGGGCGTGGTCCGCCTCGTCCTCGGGCTCGCCGTGGGGGCCGACTACGCCATCGGCCCCGCGCTGCTCGCCGAGTTCACCCCGCGCAAGCTGCGCAGTTCGGTGATGAGTTCCCTCAACGCGCTCTGGGCGGTCGGCTACCTGGCCGCGGCCGTGGTCGGCTACGTGATCGTCCGGGAGGCCGGGGACGAGGGGTGGCGGTGGGCGCTCGCGTCCAGCGCGGTGCCGGCGGCCGTGGTGCTGCTGATGCGCGTCGGCGCGCCCGAGTCGCCCCGCTGGCTGATCAGCAAGGGCCGCGGCGCCGAGGCGCGGGCCGTCGTGGACAGGTGGCTCGGCTCCAACGTGTCGCTCGACGAAGCGGCGGACACCGCCGAGCAGCGTCCCTGGCGGGACCTGTTCGGCCGCGCGATGTGGCGCCGGACCCTGGTCGGCGGCCTGTTCTGGACGGCGCTCGCGGTACCGAACTTCTCCCTGTTCGTGTTCCTCCCCGACGTCCTGAACGCCTTGGACGTCCGCGACGAGTTCTGGGGCACGGTGCTGCCGCTTGCCTTCGCGGTGGTGGGCTCATTGCTGGGGCTGGCCGTCCTCCCCCGGATCGGCCGCCGTCCGGCCCTGCTGTACTCGATGGGCGTGCTGGCGGTGCTCAGCCTGTGGGTCGGTCTCCTGCCGGGCCCCGCATGGTTGACGATCATCGTGTTCGTCCTGTTCGCGGTCGTCCTCGCGCTGGCGGGCAACCTGGAGTTCATCTACCCGAGCGAGCTGTTCCCGACCGCGCTGCGCGCCTCCGGCCTCGGTGTCACCGCGGCGATCAGCCGCGTCGGGGCGGCCGCCGGCACCTTCCTGCTCCCGGTGATGCTCGACCACGGCGGAGTCGGCGCCGTGATGGTCGCCACGGCCGCGACCCTGCTGCTGGGCATGGTCTTCACCGCCCTGTGGGCCCCTGAGACCAATGGCGTGAGCCTGGAGGAGGCCGGCGCCCCCTCCCCCGCCTCAGGTGCCGAGGACCGCGCGACGCCATCCGCCAGACCGGCACCGTAGGAGACGGCGTCCTAGGCGACCTTCGTGATCTTGCATTCGATGCCCGCGGGTCCGATCGGAGCTTGCGCCGCGGTGGTTCCGCCGAAGGTCGTCGAACCTCGAACCTCGAAGGTCTGCAGGCCGATCCGCTGGTGAGAGGCCGCGTCCAGAACCTCGACGGTGACCGCGTAGCGGGTCGCATTGCCCGTGATCGTGCCGCTGACCGTCACCGTGCCCTGCGATCCGGACGTGTTCACCTGGCATTCCACGTGGGTGCTGTAGCTCTTCGGGCCGAGGGACTGGGCGCTTCCTCCCTGCCCACCGATCAGGTACAGCACGGCGAACAGCCCCAGGACCCCCGCCAAGCCCAAGGCGAAGATCAAGTACTTCCGCCGCCCGGGGCGCGGACGCGAGCCGTGATCGTCGTTGGCCATGGTCCACTCGTGCGTCGGCATCGCTGTCCCGTCACCCTGTTCGATCCTGCTAGGCGAAATCTGCGCAGGTCAGCATATAGCTCAGGACGTGTGGCTTGATCTTGTTCACTCCGGGATGGCCGCTACGGGCGGGGACGCGGGTGCCCTGCCGGGTCTGTAAGGCGCGCGTAGAGCCTCGCCAGGCCGGGCGGGGTGTAGGGCGGGGGTGTGGAGTAGCGCTCCCCGGAAGCCGGAGGAGCGAACACCCCGACCGGATAGAAGAAGATCCGGCGCTCGGCGTCGGCCGTGCGCAGGTACACCTCCCAGTAGCGCAGCGATGCGTGCAGGGTGATCTCGGTGACGTCGTCCCAGGCGTAGCGCCAGCGGCGCAGTGCACCCACGACCGTGACGCCCTGGTCGTCGACGATGGCGCGGCTGCGCAGCGCGCCGACGGCCGTCACGAGGGCCGCGGCGAGAACGGCCAGGAGGAGGATCGCGCCGAGCGTCTCCAGGTACGCCAGACCCCGGAGCAGTGCTCGCACCAGCAGGCCGGCACTGACGGCCAGGAACACCACCAGCGCCGTCATGATCAGCAGATAGCGGTGACAGCGCACGGTTCGTTGTTCCATGCGCCAGATGTCTAGCAGCTCAAGGACCGGTCGCACGAACCCGAGTCGCCGGCGGACGATGCCTGACCAGGCGGGTTCCGGATCCCGGGGCACCGATCCCCGTCCGCAGATGGGCCTCTGCGTGCAGCGGCCCACTGGTGCACGGTCATGGCCGAGACATCCTCCTAGGACGGTTCCTAGAAGGAATTCCGGAATTTTGCGACCTCCTTCGCGAACCAGTCGAGCCGGTCGGCGATGTACGAGCTGCGCAGGTCCTCGACCACCGCGTCGAGCAACGCCCGGTCGCGGTCCGCGCCGAGATTCGCCATCAACTCGCTCTCGTGCTTGTACGTCGCTCCGAAGTCGGCCAGAACAGCGAAAATTTCGAGGACGTCGCGCCAGAACATGGTGGGGTCGATGCCGGTGGCGCGCCAGTCGGTACAGGTGAAGCGCAGCATCGCGGCGGAGGCATCGTCGCCGAGTACGCCGTAGGAGTCGTCGCAACGGTGGAAGGCCAGCGAAGCGGCGGTGAGCCCGGCCCGGCGGACGGCCAGCAGGACGGGCGGATCGTCGGCGTGCTCGTCCTCCAGTTCGTTCAGCCTGTCGAACAGGGGACTGACCTTCTCCAAGGCCGAAACGCCCCAGCCCGGAGCTTCGAGGTCGAACGGAGCGGCCGCGGAAAGTCGTTTGTAGAACGGGCGCGGTGAGACCGGGTACAGATCCCAGCTACCGAAGTGCGCCCGAACGATGTGCCGTTGGCTCGGGGTGTCGCGCATGGCGGGTGAATGGTCCTTGTCCCGGACACCCGTGCCCTTCTTCACCTTCGACCGTGCCTTGGTCAGCGTCTTGCGGTCGGTGGCCAGAGCACCGGCGAGATCCGCGGCGGTTCTCCCGACGGCGGTGAGACGCTTCCTGAGGTCGACCAGGTGCGACCACATGCGCTCGGCGAAATCCCGGTTGGCGGGTTTCGCGAAGAGGCTCGCGTCGAGTTCGTCCCAGTCGCCGTTGTGGTCCGCGACGCACACGGCGCTGAACCACAGGTCCCAGTATGTCCACTCGGCACCGAAGGCGGTGTTCCACACTTCCGGCCCGTAGACGGTGGCCTTCTTCGGAGTCGCGCGAATGGGCTCCTCCGTTTTGACCGGCGCACTCCGGCTTTCGTGCACGGTGGCGAAGAAGTGGACGAGGGCGAGACCGTCGGCATCGGTCCCGGGCGAAGGGTACTTCTGGCGCCCTTTGACGACTTCCCAGTGCGGGGGCATGGTGCCGTAGGGGTCCTCGGAGTAGTCGAGGCGCCAGCCGTCGGGGAGGCCGGCGCAGAACGGCATGGCCAGCTCGGCGAGGTCCCGGCTGGGGCAGGTCGGTCCGTTGGGCGTCACCGACCAGCCGGGGCGCGGCCGCCCACCGGAGGCGGGCATCGTCGTCTCGACCAGGGCGCAGTCGCGCCGGTGCCGGAGCGCGGCGTCCGCACGCGCCACCGGCCTGGGCGCCGCGATCTCCCGTTCGGCCAGAGCACGGAACTCGGCGCGGGCGGCGCCCGGGTCGGCGCCGGACAGCAACCGGGCGGCGAGGTCGGTGACCGGCCAGGTCACCAGGGCGCCCGAGTCCGCGAGGTACACCCCCACCGTGCGGACGCCATAGAGGTCGCCGGTGTCGAGCCACGCGTGCGCGACGAGGTGCCGGAGCCGCCGGGCCACCTCGGCCGCGCCGCCGAGGCTGACCGCGACCAGCGTGTCGCCGATCATCAGGTCGCCCTCCGCGAGCCCGTGCACGAACACGGGCTCGGCGACGCCCCGCATGGTGCCCGGCCGGCCCAGCCGGGCGCCCAGGGCGCGGGGCAGCTTCCGGACGAGGCCGACCAGCTCGCGCACCTCGTCCTCAGGGACGCTCCGGTGAATCTGCTCGACGGTGGCGTCCGCCTCCGGCAGCACACCCGCCTCGAACCGGGCCAGCATCAGGCAGAGCCGCGCCAGCCCCGTCTCCGCGCCGCCGATCACGCCGACTCTCGAGTGCGCGGTGAAATAGCGCCGGACGCGGTCGATCAGCTCGGACAGGACCGCTTCCACCGGACCGGGCTCCGGCGGGCTGGATAACGCGATGAACGCTTTCCTCAGGTCCCGTTCCCGCAGGCTGTCGACCCACCCGTACGTAGTGGGCCGCATATCGGCGGCCTTTTCCCGGAAGGGCGGGACCAGTTGCGCGTGCGATGCGTACCGCCGCGCCATGCGGTCCGCCCACCCGTCGGGAACGACCGCCTGCAGGCCGCGCAGCGCGCGATACGGCGGCGCCTGTTGCACAAGAGCGCCCATGCGCAGGGCAAGTGCCCGCTCGGTGCATTCGCCGTGCGCTCTGCCGGAACCGGCCGGCAACCGCGCGGCCACCGTCGGCGCCCCGGTGAACGCACGTGCGCACCATTCGCCGACGGCACCGGCGTCCAATCCCACAGAGCCCACCATCGCGCACCTTCCCTGCAGTGACCGGGAGCCATCGACTCTAGGGCCTGTCCGGTGGATCCCGGTGTTATGACCCCGCGGCCACGGCCGTCGAGAGCCACCGCGTCGCCGCGTCCCCCCGTGAGCGTCCGCACGCAGCCGTGCGTCCTTGGCCTCCGGCACCGTTCCCGGGCGAGCGGAGGATCATTTTCCTGTCTCAGTGATATCGGGCCGGTTTTGCTCACTTCTCAGTGTGACGGGATTGGACGAGCGTGGCGTGAGCGGTCGGGAGCCTCGCGCCGAGCGCGCGGACCGGGGGTCGACCGAATGGTTCGACGAGCTGTTCGGCCGGTACTTCGCCCGCGTGTACGCCTACGCGGTGACGCGGGTCGGCGGCGCGCTCGCCGAGGAGGTGGCCAGCGAGACGTTCGTCATCGCGTGGCGGCGGCGCGACGTGGTGCCGGACGTCCCGCTGGCCTGGCTGATCGGCGTCGCGCGCAACGTGATCCGGGAGCAGTGGCGGCAGGAGGTGCGGCAGGACCTGATCGCCGCGGAACTGCATGCCTGGGCGGCGACCTCGCCGCCGGTCGCCGGGGACGTCGCCGAGCTGATCGTCGACCGGACCGTCCTGCTGCGGGCGCTGGCCGCGCTGCCCGAACGGGACCGCGAGGTCCTGATGCTGCTCGGCTGGCACGGGCTGTCGCCGCGCGAGGCCGCCGAGGTCCTGGGTTGTTCCCGGCCCGCGCTCGCCATGCGCGTCCACCGGGCGCGCCGCCACCTCGACCGCCACATCGACGACGCGGCGCGCGACGCGGATCCGGGAAGTGAAGGTGACACCGATGAGTAGGAAGACTGATCTGCTGGCGACGATGGCGGCCGTCCGGCCGGACCGGCTCGACCCGCCCGCCGATCCCGGACGGCTCGAACGCATCCGCGCCCGCGCGATGTCCGGACCGGAGCCGGGCCGGGTCCCCGCCCGCGCGCCCGGACGGCGCGTCCGGTACGGCGGCGCCATCGTCGCGGCGGCGGCCCTGGTCGCCGGGCTGATCGTCGTAGCACGCCCGACCGGTCAGGACACCGATCCGCCGTCGGCACGCCGAACCCTCCTCGCCGCCGCCACGACACTCCAGGAAGGCGACACGGCGACCGGACGGTACTGGACGGCCGACCTCAGCACCTACACCACGGCGAGCTACCTGGGCGACGCCGCCGCGGGGCCGCCGCCCCCCACCGCGAAACCTCTGTACCGCTTCTCCTCGACGTGCCACGCTCGGCTCTGGGCAGCCCGATCCGGGCGCGACACCAGCTGGCTCGTCGTCGATGCGGTCACCGACCGGAGGCTGAGCGGCGCCGACGAACGCGCCTGGCGGCGGGCCGGCGCGCCGCGTCCCGGCACGTGCGAGATCCACGGCATGAGCGTCGGGCTGCGGACGGCCCCACCCGCAGCGCTCGCCCTGCAACGCACCATGCGCACGACCCGGCAGGAAGAACCGACCTATCCGAGCGCGGCGGGCGCTCCCATCACCCTCGATCAGATCGCCGTGCTGCCCACCGATCCCACGGCGCTCAAGACGGCGCTGGACGAGCTGTGGCTCGGCTCCACCACCCCGGCGACGGAACCGAAGGCCGGCCGGACTCCCCCGCCGGACGTCACGTTCCAGCAGATCACCGACCTGCTGGTCGGCGCCCCCGCGCCGCCCGCCGTCCAGGCCGCCCTGTACCGAGTGCTGGCCGGCCTTCCGATCGACCGCAGCCATGGAACCGTCACCGACCGCCTCGGCCGCCACGGCGTCGCCTTCTGGACCGCCACCGGAGCCATGGACACCAGGCTGATCATCGACCCGCGGACGGGACGCCCCCTCGCCGTGGAGAGCCGCCTCGCGGGCGAGCTCGACGGGTACACCCTCGTCCGCCGTCAGGGCTGGACCGACACCGTCCCCACCCTGCCCGCCCACCGCCTCTGAGGCCGGGGCCGGTGTCGGCGATGGCCGCCCTTGCCTGATCGGGAGCGATGAGAGGCAGGATCCGGGTCAGGTGAGGGCCGGCAGGCTGACCGCGACGGCGGCGGTGCCCAGTCCGGCGATCTGGACGCGGCCGATCCGCTCGCGCAGGACGCCGCGGGCGAGCAGGACCGTCCCGGCCGGGTACAGGGCGACGATCACCGCCACGGCCGACAGGTCGCCGCTGCGCGCGGCGAGCAGGATCAGCAGGTTCGCGATCGAGTCGAGCACCCCGCCGGCCGCCGACCAGCGGGGCGACTCCGCTACCGCCGGGCGCCTGCTGCAGCCAGCTCCACCACGAGGCTCGCGGACGCCAAGGAGATCGGCGCACCCGTAGGCCAGCGAGCTGGTCAGCGCCAGGGCAACCGCAACCTCGCCACTCTGGTCCACCTGGCCGACACCCTCGGCATCTTCGTCCCTCTCATGCAAGGGCCGCCGGAAGACCGCGCCGTTCGCATCACCACCGCCGACCAGATCACCCACGCCTACAGCGGCTCCGGCACCAGTCCCTGCGACCTGATCACGACGGTGCAGCTCCCGCCCAGCCCCGCGCCGGCACCCTGAACGGAGGGGTCCCACTGGGCTGGGTGTGCGACGGTCGATGATCGTGGCACGGCCGTGGTCAGGCGTCCAGGAATCTCGTGGGCGTCGGGACGGTTGACGACGGTGTGAAGAAGATCGGTTTTCTCTCGTTCGGTCACTGGAGTGACGGCCCGGGCTCGCAGACCAGGTCCGCGGCGGACGCGCTGCTGCAGTCGATCGACCTCGCCGTGGCCGCGGAGGAACTCGGCGCCGACGGCGCCTACTTCCGGGTGCATCATTTCGCCAGGCAGCTGGCCTCTCCCTTCCCGCTGCTGTCCGCGATCGGTGCGAAGACCTCGCGCATCGAGATCGGCACCGGCGTGATCGACATGCGGTACGAGAACCCGATGTACTTCGCCGAAGACGCCGGGGCCGCCGACCTGATCTCCGGCGGGCGGCTGCAACTCGGCATCAGCCGGGGATCGCCGGAGCAGGTCATCGACGGATGGCGGTACTTCGGATACGACCCCCCCGAGGGCGACACCGATGCCGACATGGCGCGCAAGCACACCGAGGTGCTGCTCATGGTGCTGCAGGGCAGGGGCTTCGCCGAGCCGAACCCGCGGCCGATGTTCCCCAATCCGCCCGGGCTGCTGCGCGTCGAGCCGCACTCCGAGGGCCTGCGCGACCGCATCTGGTGGGGCTCGAGCTCCAACGCCACCAGCGTGTGGGCGGCCAAGCTGGGCATGAACCTGCAGAGCTCCACGCTCAAGGACGATGAGACCGGCGAGCCGCTGCACGTCCAGCAGCGCAAGCAGATCGAGGCCTACCGGCAGGCGTGGAAGGACGCCGGGCACGAACGTACCCCGCGCGTCTCGGTGAGCCGCAGCATCTTCGCGCTGACCAGCGATCTGGACCGCGCCTACTTCGGCCGGAGCGCCGACTCGGACGACCACATCGGGATGATCGACGAGAAGACCAGGGCGGTCTTCGGACGCTCGTACGCGGCCGAGCCGGACGTGCTGGTCAAGCAGCTCGCCGGCGACGAGGCCATCCAGGCGGCGGACACGCTTCTGCTCACGGTTCCCAACCAGCTCGGCGTGGATTACAACGTGCACGTCCTGGAGAACATCCTGACTCACGTGGCACCCGAGCTCGGCTGGCGCTGAGGACGCTCCCGCCCCGGCCCATCGCGTGTCGATGTTCAGCGTAGTTCGACGTCGATGCCGTGGGCGGTGAGGATCTCCAGGAGTGTGTCGAGGGGCACCGCCGGCGCGTGTCGGTGGCGGTCGTGGCCGGCGATGAGGTGCCGGCGGGCCACCGCCGAGTCGTGCCAGACCAGCCGGAAGGGAGCCGCGGCGCCCCACTTCCCGCTCAGGCAGTCGTCGAGGGCGTCCAGGTTCCAGCCGAAGTAGCCGCCTGGGCCGTTGATCGCCTCACCGATGGCGCAGTAGAAGCCCTCGATGTCGGTGACGAAGCGGCCGTCGAGGTGGAAGACGGTTCCTGCCCGCTGGTCGGGGTCGTTGTAACGGTGATGGGCCAGCGCCACGCCGGCCCACTCGTGCCGCAGCGTCCGGTCATAGCGCGCCCACAGGTTGCGTTCGGTGGGCCGACCGGTGAACCACAGGTCCACGATGTCGCGGGTCGCGGCAGGGTGCGGTTCGCGTGCGTCGGCGGCGATGGTGACGTCCAGGAGGTCGGGACCGAGCGCGGACGGGACGCTCGACATGACAGTGCCGGACACGTTGCCGCCGACCAGACGTACCGCCGAACCGTCGGCGGCGACCGCTCCCACGTCCGCCGACATCCGGCGGCGGCGCAGCCCGGCCTTCGTCGTCTGGTGTGCCGCAGCGATCGCGGTCAGCAGCGGCGGCTCGGGCCGGCAACCGACCAGGGTGATGTGCGGTACCGGCGGCTCGGCGGGTTCCCGGAACAGGCCGGTGATGTCGGCGCAGACACCGCACGGAGCGCCGTCCGGACCGCTCAACACCAATCCGATGACGTCGTCAGGACGGGCGACACCGTCGGTGCGGTCCTGCACATCGGCCAGGCCCTCCAGGTCGATGTCGAGGTGTTCCGGGGACGTCTTGGACGGCCGGTGGCCCACGACCGTCACGTCCAGCAACTGCTCACCGATCCAGCCGCGCCGTGCCGCAGGGTCATCGGGTCTGGACGACAGCCAAAGGTTGCCCAGCCACGCTCGTTCTGACCCCGCGGTGGTGGAGGCCGGCGAGTCGATCACCGAGGCGAGCGCGCCGTCCGGCACGCAGTCCAGGAGGGTGAAGCGTTCCCGCGGACGGGGCGGCAGGTCGACGAACAACCCGTCGATGTCGGCGCACAACGCCAGGGCGTCGTCGTCGGGGAACTGCGGTGTGCCGGTGAATCCGACGAGCAGCCAACGCGGTGGAAACCGCCGGTCCCACGTCCACCGCCGCTGCCACGGGTCGCCGGATCGGTCCAGGCGGTCGGTCATGACCCCCGACCGTACCGGGAGCCCGGAGAGGGATAGTGGGGTCGTGGATCGGAGACTGCGGGCGGATCTGCTGCGCCGGGCCGCGCGGGACCAGAGGGTCCGCGCATCGACCCCGCAGACCTTCCTCTCGCCTCTCAAGGCCCTGCGCTTCGTCTGGGTCGACGGCGGCAACACCGCGTGGCTCGACCGCGTCGTCCGGCGGCGGGAGTGGCCCGGGACCGCGCTGGTCGGGAGGGACGCGGCCCACGCCGCCTGGCGGCTCGCCCAGCACGCCGACTGGCGCCGGCGGGCGCAACGCCGTTTCCTGCGGGCCATGCGAGAGGCGGTGGAGCGCGGCGACGCCGATCCGAAGGATCTCGCCTACCTGGAGGATCGCGTCCGGGTCAATGCCGGCCTGCCTCAGCGGTACGGCACCCAGTACGGCATGACCGCGACGGGGTACGGACCGCGGCCGATCGAGGATCCCGACGGACTGCACGACCGCCGCGCCCGAGTGGGCCTGCCGCCCATGGCCGAATAGGAGGCGGAAACGCGCCGCCGCCTCGACGAACGGCGTGGCGTGGACTCAGATTTTGCGGCCGATGCCGCCGTAAAGCCATTTACCGACATCCTTGGCCGGCCTGTCCGTCTTATCGTCTTCGGGATTCCACGCGTCGATGGTGACCAGACCCGGATCGACGAACTCGAAGCCCTCGAAGAACAGTGCGATATCCGCCTTGCCGCGAAAATAGATGGGCGTCGGGGTGGCCGCGTAGGCAGCCTCGATCTGCTCGACGGCCGCCGCGTCGTGCCCTTCCGTCGTCACGTGCGTCGCGGCGAGATGGCTGCCCGGCGCCAGGGCGTCGCGCAGAGGCGCCATGACGCCTTCTCGCTCGTCCAGCGTGAGGAAGTGGGTCATGGCGATCATCAGAACGCCGACCGGAGCGGAGAAGTCGATCAGACCGGTCGTCGCGGCGTGCTCCAGGACGTCCGCGGGCCGGCGCATGTCGGCCTGGGCGACGGTGGTGAACTCGTTGGTCGCGAGCAGCGCGCGCCCGTGCACCAGCACGATCGGATCGCTGTCGACGTAGACGACGCGGGCGTCCGGGACGATCTCCTGCGCCACCTCGTGGGTGTTGCCGACGGTCGGCAGCCCGGAACCGATGTCGAGGAACTGGCGGATTCCCCGGCGCACCATGTACCGCACGGAGCGGCGCAGGAAGGAGCGGTTCTCCAGGGCCAGCTCGCCGATCTCCGGCATGGCCCGCGCGACCCGGTCCGCGGCGTCGCGGTCGACCTGGAAGTTGTCCTTGCCGTGCAGGTAGTAGTCGTACATGCGGGCGACACTCGGCCGAGTGGTGTCGATCTCCGGTGATGGACCGTCCTCGGGCACGAATGGCCTCCGCTCAAGATCAAACTGTTGTGCGTGTAGCTTAGCCACGGTGCGGCAGGAGGCCAACTCCGTTGAGACGGCAGTGTCGCCGTCCGACGCGCTGAGCAGGTGTCGCCACCGCCGGTGCGGCAGCGCCGCCAGCGACGTCCAGCGCAGTGAAACGGCAAGCTGATGCTCCTGTACGCCGATCTGATGCCGCAGCACCAGAACTATCGGCGCTCTTTCTTTACGGCTGATCGAGTCCCATGGTGGAGCCCCGCCGGCCCGTCGATTTCATCCGCATGGACATGGTTTTCGGCAGTCACATCGGCGGTGAGACAGCGGTAGTTCGCCGCCCGGACGCAGGCCGTGGCCCCGCCGCTCAGCAGCTCGAGAGGGCACGTTCGGGGCCGTCGATCTCGGTCGGCAGCTCGGTTCGCGTTCGGCCCGAACGAGAAACGCGACCCTCCGTAGTTGCGGTGAGCTACATCGGTTTCCGGAATCGGACGCGCCGAAATTACCGGCGGCCTGAGCCGTCACTGTCTTGTGATCTTCGTGCGGTTCCGCGCACCGGCCGCTTCTGCAAAGATCACTTTTCGTTTTCCCCCGGAGGCGAAAGGTACGGTCCACCCGTGACGCATCAGATCATCAAGCCGCCGCGGGCGGCGGCGCTGGCGGCGCTGGCCGGGCTCGCCGCGAACGCGCTGCTGCTCGCCGTCCTCGCCGGGACGGCGATCTGGGCGATCGCGCTGCTCAGCGGGGGCGGCGTCACGTCGACGGCCGACCGGGTGTGCGACGTCCTGGCGGTCGGATCGGCCGCGGAGTACGGGCTGACCCTCCTCACCGCCGTCCCCGTGATCGTCTGGCTGTGGCGGGCACGGACGAACGCCGACGTCATCGACATCCCGGACGGCTGGGGCCGTCCGTGGGTGATCTTCGGCTGGTTCGTTCCCTTCCTGAACCTGCGCGTTCCGCGCGCCATCGTCGGCACGGTATGGCGCGCCAACGCCCCGCCCGGCGCGTCGATCTGGCAGGTCAACGCGTGGTGGGCGACGTGGCTCGTCTATCTGGCGGGCGTCCGGCTGTCGTCGCGGCTGACCCTCGCCGGTACCGGAGGGCACATCGGCAACGTGCTCACCCTCTATGTGCCGGTCGCGGTGGACGGGGTGGCCGCGGCCGTGTTCGGCGCGCTGGTGGTGTGGCGGCTCACGCGTTTCCAGGAGGACCACGCCGTCCGCCTGGCGGCGGCCGTTGCGAGCGCGCCCGGTGTTCACGGGCACGCTCTTGGCGGTGATCCCGCACCGGCCTGAGCGGACGCCGGGTCCGGCGGTCGGCGATCGAACCCGCCGACGCTCTTTGCTCATCGCCCGTGTGTCCGGAGCGGTCCCGCATGGGACCGCTCCGGACAGCGCCGGGCTCAGCCGGCGGCCCCGGGGGACTACTGCTGCTCGTCGCCGCCGTCGGCGAACAGTTCGCTGCCGGTGACGAAGCTGCTCTGGTCGGAGGCGAGGAACAGCACCGCGTTGGCGACCTCCTCCGGCCGTCCCGGACGGCCGAGCGGCAGGGCCTCGCCCAACTGCCGCACGAGGTCGTCGGCCGCGGCCTCGTCGGGGGCCAGGCCGCGCAGCCCCTCGGTCTCGATCGGGCCCGGCACGATCGTGTTCACCCGGACGCCCCGGTCCGCCAGTTCCACGGCCCAGGTGCGGGCGAACGACCGGATCGCGGCCTTGCTCGCGGCGTAGACGCCGAACGCCGCCGTGCCGCTGGTGGCCGCGGTCGAACCGGCCAGGATGACCGACGCTCCCGGGTTGAGCAGCGGAAGCGACTTCTGCACGGTGAACAGCGTGCCGCGCACGTTGATCGAGAACGTCTCATCGAAGTGCTCGGGGGTGACGTCCGGCAGGGGCGCGAACGAGCCGCCGCCGGCGTTGGCGAACAGCACGTCGAGGCCGCGTCCGTGCCGGCGGATCTGCGCGAAGATCTCCTCGAGGTCGTCGGCGCGGGACACGTCGCCGCGCACTCCCCGGCCGTTGGCTCCCAGCGTCTCGACGGTCGCGTCGAGTTCGGCCTGGCGGCGCCCGGTGACGAAGACGAACGCGCCCTCGTCGGCGAACCGCTGCGCCGTCGCCCGACCGATCCCCGATGTACCACCGGTGACCAGGGCGACCTTGTCGTCCAGCTGACCCATGATCGATGCTCCTCTCGGATGTCTCAGGCCCGCGCGGACAGCAGGACCTTGGTCCGCAGCCCGCCGGTCTCCAGCTCGCGGTGGATCCTCGCGGCGTCGGCCAGCGGCGCGACGGTCCGGGACCGCAGCGTGATCTCTCCCGTGGCCAGCGCCGTCATGACGTCGCGCAGCCGTTCGTCGATGCGCGGGCCGTCCGGTCCGGACAGCCGGACGCCGAAGTCGGCGGCGTGCGGGTCGGACAGGGTGACCACCCGGCCGGGCCCGCCGGCCAGCTCGACCGCGGCACCGAGCACGCCGGCGCCGGACGCGTCGATGACCGCGTCCACCCGCCCGGCGGCCGCCCGGACGTTCGCCGCCAGCGCGGGACCGTAGGCGACCGGGGTGGCGCCCGCCTTCTCCAGGAGGGCGAAGTCCTCGGGACGGACCGCGGCCAGCACCCGGGCACCGCGCGCGGCCGCGAGCCGGGCGGCGATCAGCCCGACCGACCCCGCCGCCCCGACGACCAGCACCGTCTCGCCAGAGGCGACGCCGACCTCATCGACCACGCGCGCCGCAGCCTCCCCCGAGGCCGGTAGCGCCGCGGCGTCCTGCAGACCGACCTGCTCCGGCACTCGCACCCAGTGACGGGCCAGTACCTGCTCGGCGTAGCCGCCGAGTCCGGGGAGGAAGACGGCGACCGGGTCACCTGGCCGAACGTCGTCCACGGACGGGCCGACCGCGTCGACCGTGCCGGCCGCCTCGAAGCCGAGGACCGACCCGGGGTGCGCGCCGAACGCGCCCTTCAGCCGCCCCGACCGGATCGCCAGATCGGTCGGGCCCACCCCGGCGAACGCGATGTTCACCCGGATCCGCCCCGGCCCCGGTGACCCGACCTCCACCTCGCTCGGGACCAGCACCTCGGGGGCTCCGTAGTCACTGAGCACGATCGCCTTCGTCATCACCGTCTCCATCCGCCGCCCTTGCGGCTTTACGTGATGTGTCACGCATGCCCTAACGTGATGTGTCACGTAAATAGTCCCGGCGCGTCTTGCGCACCTGGTTGGCTAACCTGAGCGCGACGCCGGTGATCTCGCAGAGGGGCAGGCCGCATGGCGAAGGCGAAGGACCGGCGGGACCGCGCGGACGGGTCGGCGCCCCGCGAGGCCGGTGGTCTGACCGCCGAGCAGGAAGCGACCTGGTTCGCGTACATGCGGGTGGCGCTGCGCCTCAACTACGAGATCAACCGCGAACTGCAGGTCGACGCCGACCTCTCCCACCAGGACTTCCACGTCCTCAACGCGCTGGCCGACTCCCCGGACAGGCGACTGCAGCTCAGCGACCTGGCGATCCGGATCGGCTGGGAGCGCAGCCGGGTCTCCCACCAGGTGCTGCGCATGGAAGCGCGCGGGTTGGTCGAGCGCCGCCCGTCGAGCAGCGACGCCCGGGCGACCGACGCCGCGCTGACCCCGACGGGCGCCGCGGCGCTGCGCCGCGCCACCCCCGGACATGCCGCCCTGGTGAAGCAGATGTTCTTCGACGGGCTCGACCCCGACCTGCTCGCGCCGCTGCACACGGCCCTCGATCAGATACACGAGCAGATCCTCGCCCGCGGCACGCTCCCTCGGCCCTCCGGCCGCCAGTCGCGCTGGACCAGCCCTGACCAGGACTGACCTCTCCCTACCGGGGTCGACGGCATGCGCTTCGGACTCAGGGGACGACGCCGCCCCGGCGCCCTTGGCGACGGGAGGCCAGCCAGTGCAGGGCCTCGGCCTGGAACGGGACCTCGGCTTCGAGCTGCCAGAGGACGCCGATCCCGACGCCGAGGGCGCGCCGTTCAGGCTGGATAGGTCGGCCTACGTCTGGAAGGCGTCGTTCGAGCGGCTGTTCCTGCAGACACCGGTGATGGTCGCCAAGTGCCGCCCAAGCCTGCGCGGCGTTCCGTCCGCTCGGCCTTGGCGCGCTCGGCCATGCCCTCGTACACATGCACCTCGTACGCGACGACGGCTGCGCACCGCCACCAGTTTCCCCCCGCCTGCCGCGACTCAGTAAAGGCCGCGCCCGCGAAGCGCACGTCGGCTCTCACGCGACCTGCGCCGCGTCGACGATGGCCGACAGGGCTCCGGCGTCTTCGAGAAGGCCGTGCACACGCTCGCCGAACTTTGTGAATATGCCTCCGGGCGCCGATCACCGTTCAGCCAAGTCGTGACCGACCAAAAGGTGATAATCTTGCGTCCTCTACCGTCCGGAAGATCAGGGAACGGGGCGAACGGACCGGCAGGCATCCGGTCGGCTCTGCGGGTTCGTGTCCCAGAGCGCGAATGGCGGGTACAACTCAATGTCCACGACGGAACCAGCAGAAGCCTGCCTTGAGGATATTCGCACCATCTTGGTTGCGCCTTCGACGTTGCGAGACCATGACTTGATCCGGGACTTTTTCGGATCCGTGATCACGCAAGACGATCTGGCTTCTGGTTCCCCCGACCTCGCACAGAAGACCATCTACCTGTGTGGTGACGTATCCGGTATCAGCGGCCACCAACTGCAGACGGCGGCCCGGGTATTCGTTATCCGGGAGCTTTCCCACGGGTATCACGAGGACGGTGACGAACCTTGGCCCCTCATCGACCTCGGTCGGGTTCCCATCCGCGTACACGGCGCCGGCGTGTACTATCGGCGTTTTTTCGACCTCGACTCCGATCACTTCAACCGGATCCGTGCAGAGCATGAGTTCCAGTCCCTGACGGAGTCCACCAAACCCGGAACGGCCCATCGCAGCGGAATCTATCTGACGCCGGTCACGCGAAACGGCGACGAACTGCATTTCCGCCTGCTCCGGTGCTCAACGAATCTGTCCGGGCCGACCGAGGGCTTTCGCTCGACCGACACGCGCATCGTCGAGACACTGAACCGCGAGGCCGCCGCCGTCTTCCGGAACCAGGCGCAGCTGAACCACGTCCTCGCTCAGATCTACCACAACACCCCTGCCACGGACGAACGTAGGCAATCCAAGGCCAAGATCTCAGCACATGCCGACAAGACCAAGGACATGCCCGTCAACGGCATCATGGCCTTCTGTACCTTCTATGACCGGCTCGACAAACTGCAACCTCTGGCCGAAGACCCCTTCGACTACGGCGTGAAGGGTGCGAGCGGTCTGACCAAGCTCCACTTTCGCCTCAAGGAGCCGACCGGAGAACGCGACGGGGTCGCGTTCCCTCCGCAGTTCACGGTGACTCTCTATCCCGGATCCGTGTTCTTCATGCCACTGTCCATCAACCGCCTGTACACGCACGAGATCCGCCCCTCGACGTTGGACGCCGAACTACTCCCCACCCGCTTGGGATATGTGGTGCGCTGTTCGAGCGCCGAAGCCGTCCACAAGGACGGCTGCATATTCCTCAAAGTCGACGGTGATCTGGTGAGGCTGGAGCCGCCCACCCAGGCAGGCATGAACGAACTGCGCAGACTGTACGCCGAGGAGAACAAGACCTCGTCCTTCATTGATTACGGCGACGCGTTCTTCTTCAGCATGAACACGGGAGACTACAGTGCCCCCCAGGTCTAGCATCTCGACTGAGATCCTTTCGTACGCCTTGCCGTCCGGAGGGAACCTCTTCGCAGAACTGTCAGCGTCGATTCGCTTGGAAGACGTGGGAAAGGGTCGGCGCGGCGGCGTGCTCACCAGGGTCGACGAGGCGGGAGGCGTGCCTCTCGTACGTACCACCACTCAATACAGCAGCCCGACGCAGCGTTTTCGCGCGGTCCACGAACGCCTAGCTCAACAGATCCAAGAACGTGCGGCACTTCCGGTCGGCTTCAACAACGCTCTCATCGAGAGCTACACGAACGCTTACAAAACCATGAGCAGCCACTCCGACCAAGCCCTCGATCTGGCCGACGGGTCGTTCATCGCCGTCTTCTCCTGTTATCAGCACGCCGAAGCGAGCCCTTCGAGGAAGCTGATCTTCGAATCGAAGGGGGGCGGTGACGAGAAATTCGAGATCACCCTGGGCCACAACAGCATCGTCGCATTCTCCACCGACTCGAATCGGCGACTCAAACACAAGATCGTACTGGACCCGTCCGCCCAGGCGACCGACAACCAATGGCTAGGCGCGACCTTCCGGACGTCAAAGACCCTCGTTCGGTTTCGTGACGGGCACGCATTCCTTCCGCAGGGTGCGCGCCTCACGTTGGCCGACGAAGAGCAGAGGCGCGACTTCTACCGGCTACGGCGCCGTGAGAACAACGAAACGGACTTCGTCTATCCCCCGCTGACGTACACCATCAGCTGGAGCGATCTGATACCGCCCATCTGAAGTGGGCAAGAACGCCGCGCTCACCGAGAAGTACATCCGCGCAGGTCAATCGGCATGTTCGTAACTCGTTGAGGATTCCGCCCAGATGCTGCCTTCCTCGGATGTGCAGATGGGCGATGCGCTCGGCGCTCGGCGCTCGGCGCTCGGCGCTCGGTGGAGACGTTCTCGGCGGGCCTTGCCGAGCCTCGCGGCCTCGCATGGCCTGGTGCGTAGTACTGGCGGGGCCAGCTACGCCCTTGGTGATCGGCCGGGCGGCTGAGCAGACTTGGGGCATGGGCAAAAACGACTTGGGCGACTTCCTGCGGGCCCGCCGTGCTGGACTCACGCCGGATGAGATCGGTCTGCCGGTCGAGTTCGGCGCCGGTCGCCGGGTCGCCGGTCTGCGGCGGAGTGAGGTCGCACAGCTGGCCGGGATGAGCACCGAGTACTACACCCGTCTGGAACAAGGCCGCGCCCGGCAGCCGTCCGAACAGGTACTGCATGCCCTTTGCGACGCGCTGCGGTTCGATGACGTCGAGCGGCGGCATCTGTTCGCCCTCGCGGGCGCCATGGCCGGGCACAGGGACCGGGCCGAGCCCTCGTCGCGGCTACGACCGGCGCTGCGGCAGGTGCTGGAGTCGATGGATCTGGCTCCTGCTTTCGTCAGCGACCGGAACCTCACCGTCGTCGGCGGGAACACGATGTGGGCGTTGCTGTTCCCTGAGGTGGCCGAGCTGCCGCGCCGCGAACGCAGCATGGCGCGGTGGACGCTGCTGGATCCGCGTGCTCGCCTGGTGTGGCGCGACTGGGAACGCGTCGCCCGCGACTACGTGCACGGGTTGCGGATGGCCGCCGCCGCCCAGCCCCGAAACCAGCACATCGCCGGCCTGATCGGTGAGCTGATGATGCGCTCACCGGAGTTCCCGGCGTGGTGGTCGGAACACCGCGTCCAGGAACGCAGCACCGGCCTGAAACGCCTTCACCACCCTGTCGCCGGTGACCTGGAACTGCAGTACGAGATCTTCACCTCGGTCGCCGACCCGGGCCAATCGCTCGTGGTCTACAGCGCGCCGTCCGGCTCGCCGTCTCAGGAGCGCCTGCGGCTGCTGGCCAGCTGGGGCAGCGAACCCGCGACCGCGACCATCCGGGACACCGCCGCCGAGTCCTGACGACCGCCCGAACCGGGCGATCCGGCACCGACACCACCCAGCCAGCCAAGACCCCGCCATACCCGCGGGGTCGATGCCGCCGTGCCCACGCACGCCCCGCGGCCTGGCACTCGTCCACGAAAGGACCTCTGTAGTGAGCAAGACATTCCTGATCACCGGCGTCAGCACCGGCCTCGGACTGGCCATCGCCCGACGCGCCCTGGCGGCCGGGCACCGGGTCGCGGGCACCGTGCGCACCGAGCAGCACGCGACCGCCTTCCGGGCCCTGGATCCCGACCGCGCCCGGGCCTTCGTCCTCGACCTGTCGGACGCGGACCGGATCGACCCCACGGTGCGGGCCGCCGAAGCGGAGCTGGGCCCGGTCGAAGTGCTCGTCGCCAACGCCGGCTACGGGCTCGAAGGCACCTTCGAAGAGTCATCGATGGCCGATGTGCGCCGCCAGTTCGAGGTCAACGTGTTCGGGACGGTCGCGACCGTCAAGGCGGTCCTGCCCGGCATGCGGGAACGGCGCGGCGGCCACATCTTCGTGATCACCTCGATGGGCGGGCACACCACCTTCCCCGGACTGGCGTTCTACGAAGGCAGCAAGCACGCCCTGGAAGGCATCACCGACACCCTCGCCCAAGAGGTCGCCCAGTTCGGCGTGCGGGTCACGGCCGTGGCCCCCGGCGCGTTCAAAACCGACTGGGCAGGTAGGTCACTGGTCCGCGCACCGCGCGGCATCGCCGACTACGACGCGCTGTTCGACCCGATCCGGGCCCGCCGCCAGGCCCTCGCGGGTCAGGGCATCGGTGACCCCGACCGCGCGGGCGACGCCATCCTCGCCCTCCTGGACGCGGAGAAGCCTCCCGTGCACGTCCTGCTCGGCTCGGACGCAGTACGCCTGGTCGCCGCCGGGCGCCAACGCGTCCAGGACGACTTCGACGCCTGGGAGGAACTCAGCCACTCCACCGACTCCACCGAAGGCGGAGTCACCGTCGCCTGACGCTGGACGATCCACCAAGACGGCATGAGCGGAAGGCGTTCTGTGTCCGGCAGATGATGGGTGTCTGGTCCGTCGTCAGTCCCCGTCTGCCGACCATGCCGGACTTCTCCTACTCGCCGCGAGGCCGAGGCTCACCGACTGCGGCGGGCCTCGGCCTCGCGGACCTGCCCGCACTCGTGGCGGGCGGCGCCGCACAGTAGGCGCAGCATCGGCACTGGACGGCGATCGTCCACACCCAGCGGGCAGGATTTCGCGAAGCCCGCGCAGCGGCCGGTGGCGGCTCAGCGCGGTTCGCCGGTGATGATCCACAGGTGGCCGAACGGGTCGCGGACGCGGCCCGAGCGCTTGCCGTAGGGCCGGTTCTCGATCGGTACGACCACCTCGGCGCCGTGAGCGACCATGCGCTCCCCGACCGCGTCGGGATCGTCGACCTCGATCTCCAGAAGGACCGGGGAGCCGCCGAGATCGCTCGGTGACAGCCATCCCCACGAGGCGACGGCCGGCGAGACGCGGAAGAACGAGCCGCCGACGCGGTGGTCGACCACGGCGGGCCTGCCGTCGTCGCCCGGCGGAGCGCGGAACACCTGCTCGGCGCCGAGGGCGTCCCGGTAGAAGGCCGACGCGAGATCCGGATCGGGCACGATGACGCGGGCGAGGATGTCGATGGCTGCGCTCATGCGTCCAGGGTGGTGCCGGGCGAAGCCGGAGTCTTGAACGATTGGGAACGGATCGCACCGGGAACGGATCGCACCCCACATCTGATCATGGAGTCCGCGCGGCCGGACCTTCCACTTGCAGCCACTCGGTGGGAGTGCACCCGGCCATGGCCCGCCACTCCCGGGTGAAATGTGCCTGGTCGGCGAACCCCGACGCGGCGGCCACGGCGGCCAGACCGACCGTCCCGGTGCGTGCGGCGGTGACGAGTTCGCCTCGCGCGGCCTCGAAACGCAGGAGGCGCTGATACTCCTTCGGCGTCACTCCCAGTTCCGCGCGCACCGCGGTGCTCAGGTGGCGTCGCGAGCATCCGAGACGCCGGGCCGCCTCGTGCACTCGCCCGGTTCCCGACAGCGCCGCCAGCATCGCTTGCTGACGGTTCGCGTCGGCGTTCGCCCCCTGCTGAGCCAGAGCGGCCGCAAGAGCCTCGACGACCGCGGTCCGGCGTTGCGGCCACGTCCGGCAGGACGCCAGGCGTTCCGGCAGGGACGCCATCGCCGGGACCGCGTCGGCCAGCTCGACGAAGTGCCCCGCCAGCGCCGCCGCCGGGACGCCCAGGAGGGCCCCGGCTCCGATCGGGCTGAGCGTCAGCCAGACACCGCGGGTGCCGCCCACCTGCCGCAGCTCCGCCGCCTCCAGATGGAGCCCTGCGACCACGGCCCGCAACCGCCGCCGGGAGGAGGGCCGCCCGAGCCAGGCGATCTCCATCGGGTCCTCGGGGATCGTGATCGACACCGTGGTCGAGGGCAGCCCGCGGTGGACACCGGCCGAGCCCGTGCCGAGATCGTAGGGGCTCAGCGTCGCCACGAACGGCGCCAGCGCCGCGGGCAGCTGAGGGGCGGACATCATGCTCACCACACTAGGTCGACTTCCGCGAGCCATCACACCGGACGCGTCGCAGGTCGCGTCGGTGACCTCGCCCAGGCGAAGAGCGCTTGCCTTCGCCGGGCGGAACGCCCGAGCGTTTGATCTCGGACATGAGGAAAGAAGCAGGTCGACGACGGCGGCAGCCGTGACACCTCGAAGGGAGACTCGTGGAGGAGAAGAACCCGGTCAAGTCCGTGGTCGACAAGGTGGCGGACAAGGCCAAGGACGCGATGGCGCCGTCGGACGTCCTACCGGGCGCGCCCGGGAGCCGGCCGCCGCAGGTCGAGGAACCGACCGACCCGCGGAAGCCGCTGCCCCCCAAGGCGGACCAGGGTGCGCCGGAGCCGTTCACGGCGACCGGCCGGCCGACCGGCGCCCCCGCAGGAGTGCGCGAGCAGAACGGCTCCTACCTGACCGGCGCGCAGGGGCTGCGGCTCTCCGACAGCGACCACTCGCTGAAGGCGGGCCCGCGCGGACCCGTGCTGCTGCAGGACCACCATCTGCGCGAGAAGATCACGCATTTCGACCACGAGCGGATTCCCGAGCGCGTCGTCCACGCGCGCGGCGCCGGCGCGCACGGCGTCTTCAAGGGCTACGGGACGGCGTCCGGCGTCACCAAGGCGGCGTTCCTCGCCAAGGACGTCGAGACGCCGGTGTTCGTCCGGTTCTCGCCGGTCCTGGGGTCCCGAGGGTCGGCCGACACCGTGCGGGACACCCGCGGCTTCGCGACCAAGTTCTCCACCTCCGAAGGGGTGTTCGACCTGGTCGGAAACAACATCCCGGTGTTCTTCATCCAGGACGCGATCAAGTTCCCGGACGTGATCCACGCCGGCAAGCCGCACCCCGACAGGGAGATCCCGCAGGCGCAGAGCGCCCACGACACCTTCTGGGACTTCGTGTCCCTGCACACCGAGGCGACCCATCACACGCTGTGGAACATGTCCGACCGCGGCATCCCCCGCTCCTACCGGACCATGGAGGGCTTCGGCGTCCACACCTTCCGCCTGGTCGACGCGGACGGCGGCACGACCCTGGTGAAGTTCCACTGGAAGCCCAAGGCGGGCGTGCATTCGCTGGTGTGGGAGGAAGCCCAGATCATCAACGGCGTGGACCCCGACTTCCACCGCCGCGACCTCGCCGACGCCATCGAGGCGGGCGCCTACCCGCAGTGGGAACTGGGGATCCAGACCTTCCCCGACACCCCCGAGCAGACCTTCGAGGGCATCGACCTGCTCGACCCCACCAAGATCGTGCCGGAGGAGCTCGCGCCCGTCCAGCCGATCGGCCTGCTCACCCTCGACCGCAACCCCACCAACTTCTTCGACGAGACCGAGCAGGTCGCCTTCCACCCCGGGCACCTCGTCCCCGGCATCGACATCACCGACGACCCCCTGCTGGCCGGACGGCTGTTCTCCTACCTCGACACGCAGATCACCCGGCTCGGCGGCCCCAACTTCGCGCAACTGCCGATCAACCGCCCGCACGCGCCGGTCAACGACATGCTGCGCGACGGCATGCACCAGACGGCCGTGCACTCCGGGGTCGCCCCCTACAAGCCGAACTCCCTGGACGGCGGCTGCCCCTTCTTCGCCGGCAGCGAGGAGGGCGGTTACGTCGAGACGCCGGTGCAGGTCCCCGCCGCGCGCAAGGTGCGCGAGGCGCCGGCCTCCTTCGCGGACCACTACAGCCAGGCCCGGCTGTTCTGGCTCAGCATGTCGCCGGTCGAACGCGAGCACATCATCGCCGCCTACACCTTCGAACTCGGCAAGTGCTACGAGCAGGCCATCAAGGAACGCAACCTGCGGGTGCTGGCCGAGATCGACCCCTACCTGTGCGAGCAGGTCGCCGCCGGGCTCGGACTCCCCGCGCCCAAGGCCGCCGGAGCGCTCCCCGACGTCCAGCCCAGCCCGGCGCTCTCCCAGGTGGGCCAGAGCTGGCCGACGGCCGGCCGCATCATCGGCATCGTCGCCGACGCCGGCGCGGACCTGGCGGCGGTGGCCGCCCTCCGGCAGTCGATCCTGGACGGGGACATGGTCCCCCTGGTCATCGCGCCGTCCGGCGGGCAGCTCGGCTCCGGCGAACCGGTGACCGTCCAGCGCACCTTCGCCACCGCGCGCTCGGTGGAGTTCGACGCGCTGATCCTCGCGGCGCCGGGCGCGCCCGGCGGCGACGCCTTCGGCGCGCGGGACGCCAAGGCCGGCAACGGTCCCGTCGACGCCGGCACCGACCCGCGCGTCCTGCTCCTGCTCGCGGAGGCCTACCGGCACGCCAAGCCGATCGGGGTCCTGGCCGCCGCCCGCCCCGTCCTGCCTGGGGCCGGGATCCCGCAGGACGCGCCCGGCGTGCTGGTGAACGACGACCCCGCCACCGCCCTGCGCGGCGTCGTCGAGCTGCTCGCGCTCCACCGCGTCTGGGAACGGTTCCCCGCCCCCGCCTGACCGGCAGGCTCACCACGTCGGCAAGTCCCGCCCCCACGCCCCGCGAAAGCAGGCCGTGGGGGCGGCCCGCGACACAAGCCGACAACGGATGTGGGCCGGCGCGCGATTCACCCCATTCGGAGGAGATCCGCGGTCGGACCGCCCGCCCTCCGGCGGCGGCGCCGGGCGCGGCGAGGTGCGTATGCTGGCTGGTAGGTGGCGATGCGGTGCCAGGGAAGGTCTGCCACATGAGCGCCGAACCGTCCGGGGTTCACAAGCTCGGACCGCCGCCTCGACCACGGCGTCGCGCCCTCCACCGGGCGAGCCGGGAGTGGGCCGTCCCACGCCTGAAGGGGATCAAGGAGAACCCCCTGTGGACCCGGATGACGGCGGTCGACTTCTTCGGCAACTCCATCCAACTGGCCGCGCTGGCGGTCCTGTGCTTCTTCCCGTTCCTCATCGTGATCACCACGGCGGCCGGCCAGGACACCGCCACCGTCGTCACCCGCTGGCTGGGCCTGGACGAACCGGCCTCGCACGCCGTGGCCGGCCTGTTCACCGCCACTCCCGCCACCGGATCCTCGACCGTGATCAGCGCATGCCTGCTGATCCTGGGAGCCCTGGCCGTCGCAGGAACACTGCAGGGCTGGTACCGGCGGGTGTTCGACCTGCCCGGCCGCGGGCTGCGCGATCTGGGCGCCCAAGGCGCCTGGCTCGCCGGCCTCCTCGGCTACGGCGCCGCGCACGCCGCCCTCGGCTGGGCCCTCGGCCCTCTCGGCCCCCTCGTCGGACCGATCCTCCAGGGGCTCACCGGCCTGGCGCTGGCGGTCCTGTTCTGGTGGTGGACGATGAAAGTCCTGCTCGGGAAAGCCGCCGACTGGATGGCCCTGCTGCCCTCGGCACTGGCCACCGGTCTGTTCTGGGTGGGGCTGGGAGCCTTCTCGTCCCGCTTCTTCTCCGACGAGATCGTCTCCAACAAGCAGAGCTACGGCTCCATCGGCGTCGTCATGGTCATCATGTCCTGGCTGGTCGCCGTCGGCGTCGTCGTCCACCTCGGCTCCATCGCCGGCCGCCTGTACAGCGAACGCCACGCCCACGCTCCCCGCCAACGGCACCGCGACTGAGCAGAACCAGCCCGGTCGATCCTCCGGGCCGCAGACGGTGAAGGGTGCCGGCACCGTCGGGCGCGCGTCCAGCGGTCAGAACGTGGCGATCGGGTTGACCGGGCTGCCGGACGTACCGGCGAAGCGGACCGGCGCGACGGCGAGGTGGAAGTCCCACTGACCGAGCTCGGCAGCCGTCGCCGCGCAAGCCTCCAGGTCGCAGTTGTCGAGCAGCCACAGGCCCATCGCGACGAGGCCCACGGTGTGAACCGGCATCGCCATGTCCTTGTACCCCGACGGCTGAACGTCTTGAGGGGTGTCGGCGCCGATCAGCGCGACTCCCCGTTCATGCAGCCAGGGCAGGCAGGACGCATGCCAGCCGGCCTGCGTGAAACCGCCGGACGCACCGGCCTCGTGCCGGGCGCGGCCATGGCCGGTCCGCAGCAGTACCGCGTCGCCGGATCGCACCCGCACACCCTGGCGACGCTCGGCCTCCTCGAGATCGTCGGGAAACACGCCCTCACCCGGTTCCAACCACGGCACATCGCGGACCTTCGCGATGTCCAGCAGGACACCACGCGTGACGATCCCGTTCGCCGCCGCCGTGACGGCCCCCCACGCCGACCCCGTCGCGGCGTCGACCAGCGAATGCGACCGCCCGTTGTACATCGTGCCGTCCCAGAAGATGTGGCATGGCGAGTCGACGTGGGTGATGGTGTTGCCGTGGAACAGGATGCCGAGCCGCTCGTTCGAATAGCCCCAGCGCCGGTCGTTGCGGAATCCGGGCAGCGGCATGTTCTCGACGCCCGGCATGTCGGCGAAGCACGGGCACGTCGTCGTCGACCGCTCCATCTCTTCCGGTACGGAAACCTCCCATGCGCAGGACACACTCCTGCCGTGGCGCACGGCCCGCGCCGCCGCCAGCCGGACGTCGTCGGTGATGTGGTTCAAAGTGCCGAGCTCGTCGTCGTCACCCCACCGTCCCCAGTTCGACAGCGTGTCGAAGTACCTGAGCACGTCATCCTGTGTAGGTATCGGTCGCTCTGCCGTCATCCCAGCATCGCCCCTCCGGTCAGCTGCTCCGAGTGCGTCAACATCATTCTTCTCCTTGCCGGCGATCAGCAGCCCGCCGTGGCCACACGGACAGCGCGCTAGGTGATCCCACCGAGTCAGGCACGGCGAGTTTCGGCCTTGGCGATGATGTAGGCGTCACGTGCCTTCTGCCATGTTGGATCCGTTCAGGCCCTCAGGAGACATCAGGTGGGGCGCCAACTGGCTCAAGGGGTTCGCGGGGGCATGCTTCGGCCGGGTTCGGCGAGGTAGGGGCTGAGGCCCTTCCAGCAGAAGTCGGTCATGTGCCGCGCCGCGTCCTCGATGCGCACCTGCGGGTGCCGGGTCCGCCACTGGGCGAGCCGCTCGCTCGCGCCGATGATGATCTCGGTGAACGCGGCGATCGCCTGCTCGCCGATGTGGGGGGCGAACGCCGTCAGCGCCGCGGAGATCAGCGTGCCCTGCTGGCGGCGGATCGCCTCGACGGCGTCCACCGTCTTCCAGGACCCGTCGGTGGGCCTGCTGAGCATCATCGCGAACGACCTGCTGTGTTCGTCGGCGAACGCGAAGTAGGCGACCATCGCGTGCCATAGGACGTCCTCGGGTGTGGAAGCGGCGGCCATGGCCTTCTGGGTGACGTGCAGCAGTTCGGCCTTGGTCCGGTCGACGCACGCCGCGAACAGGCCGTCCTTGGAGCCGAAGTACTCGTACAGCATCGGCTTGGAGACGCCGCACCGCTGGGCGATCTCATCCATCGAGGTGCCCTGGTAGCCGCGGTCACCGAACACCTCCTCCGCCACGTCCAGCATCTGCCGTTCCCGCTCGGCGCGCGACATCCGGCGGTGGCGTCGCGGCGGACGCGGTACGGCGGCGCTCACAGCGGACTCCTGACCGCCGCCCCGGAGGTCGCCCGGCGGTTCATCGAGGGGGTGGACGGTGCGGAGGGGCGGTGGAAGCGCGCGGCACCAAGGTCATGGGGAGGGGACGAGGCGCGGTGACGTGGCCGTCCATGGTGCGCAGGAGCGTCTGGAGGGCGACGGCGCCCAGTTCCTTGGCGGGTGCGACGACGGTGGAGAGCTGGGGTGTCGCGGCCTCGGAGAGCAGAGTGCCGGCGAAGCCCATGATCGACAGTTCGCCGGGGACCGGGATGCGCAGGTCGTGGGCGGCCATGAGCGCCCCGGCGGCGAGCAGGTCGTCGTCGCAGAACAGGGCGGTCGGCCTCGGTGTCAGGGACAGCAGCTGATGGGCGGCGCCGCGGGCGGCCTGCAGGCTGAAGCCCGCCAGCACCTCCGGGCTCTCGGTGGCGGTGATACCGGCCTGGTCGAGTTCGCGGCGCCATCGGGAGGCTCGGGCCTTGAAGGTCGTGGACGGCAGGTCGGTTCCGAGGTGGGCGATCCGGCGGTGGCCGAGGTCGAGCAGGTGCCCGACCGCCGCCGAGGCGCCCTGCCGGACGTCGAGGAGGACGCTGGTGAACCCGTCGGCGACGGCCTCGATGAGGACGGTCGGCCCGGGAGCGTCGGAGAACGGCGGCTCGATCCCGAACAGCATCATCGCGTCGATGGCCGCGGCGTTGAGGGCCTCCACGGCGGTGAGCTGCCAGTTCCTCTCGGGTCCCGGCTCGATGAGCGCGACGGTGATCCCGTCCGCGCGCCCGGCCCGTTGTGCGCCGCGCAGCACATGGCCGAGGAACGGGTTGGTGATGTCCGGCACCAGGAGGCCGACCGTCCGGGTACGTCCGGCGCGCAGGGTGCTGGCGGAGGCGTGCGGGCGGTAGCCGAGCTGCCGGGCGGCGTGCCGGACGCGCTGCTCCACCTCGGCCGAGACCCGGCCGGCCGCCTTGCCCGAGAACACCAGCGACACCGTCGACTGGGACACGCCGGCCAGCTCGGCGACCTCGTGTCCGGTCGGACGGCGGTGTGCGCCGCCCGTGCCGCCGGGCGAGCGGCGGGACGGGCCGGTGGGGCTGTCTGTCATGGCGCGGCGATCTTAGCCGGAGGCGCAGGCGGGCAGGCGGGTGCGGTGAACATCCGCATCAGCTCTTGCCGGAGGCCGGCGCCGGCGAAGGACGCCTGGACGGCGGCGAGGTTGCAACGGGCCAGGTCGTCGGCCGTCCAGCCGAACGCCCGCCGGAGGCGTTCGTACTCCCGGTCCAGGGTCACATTGGCGACGGTGCGGGCGTCGGTGCTGATGGACAGCGGGACACCGGCCGATCGGAGCCGGTCGACCGGGTGGTCGGCGTAGGACGGCAGCAGCCTCCCCATCGTCTGCACGTTGGACGTGGGGCAGACCTCCAAGTGGACGCCGCCGGCGATGAGGCGTTCGACGGTGCGCTCGTCCTCGATGCTGCGGACCCCGTGCCCGATCCGCTCGGGGCCCAGACGGTCCAGGACGTCGTTGACGCCGTCGGCGCCTCGTGACTCGCCGGCGTGCGCCGTGATCCGGACACCGTGCTCGCGCGCGTGGCGGAAGGCGGCGACGTGCGCGTCCAGCCCGAACCCCGCTTCGTCGCCGGCGAGGTCGAACCCGGTGACCACGCCGCCGTCCAGCCGGTCGGCGGCCAGGTGGGCCGTGGCCATGCTCGCGTCGGCGTCGAAGTGCCGAAGCGTGCACAGGATGACGCTCGCCCGCACTCCCGTCGCCTCGCTGGCCTGGGCGACCGCGGTCTCGACCTCCTCGACGACACGCTCGGGCCGCATCCCGCCCGCCGTGTGCAGCAGCGGCGCGAACCGGATCTCGGCGTAGGCCACGTTGTCGGCGACGAGCTGCGCGAACAGGTCATCGGTGACCAGGCGCAGTGCCCGGGGCGTCTGCATGAGCTGGACGATCCTGGTGGGCCTGGTGAGGAAGTCGACCAGATCCGCGCATCTGGCGGGGGCGACGTAGTCACGCAGGTACTCGGTCAGGGACGTGCCCGGCCGTAGTGCGGCGACGCAGGCGTAGCTGACACAGCAGTCCAGGTGCAGATGCAGCTCGGCCTTGGGCTGCGAACGGGGCAGGACCTCCACGGCGGCTCCCTTCGGATCTGGTCATGCAACGTATTACATCATCTGCTCACAAGCCTGCGTTGACGGACGTCATACGTTTTACTAGCGTCCTTGCCGTTGACCGATCAAGGGGGCCGTCAATGCCGATCGCCAGGGACCGCAAGGGTGTGCTCGTACTGGTCGCGAGCATGGGCGCCGTCATGGTGGCGGGCGCGGTGGCCGGTGCGGTGGCCGCCCTGTCCCCGGGCGGCGTCTCGGACGGCGGCACAAGGCCGTACCGGCTCGTCGTCCCGGCGACCGCCGCGGGCCTGCCCCTCGACCGGAGCCAGACCGAGGCGTACGGCACCGTCGACATGGAGCTGTCCGATTACAGCCGGCAACGGTACGAGGCGGAACTGGGCGGCGACATCACCGGCCGCCCAGTAGGGGCCGTCTACGCCGACCCCGCCGATGACAGGCTGGTCGTTTTCCGTGGCCTGACCGGCAGTGGTTCGGCCATATGCACACCGCCCGCGCACGACATCGCCTGCGTTTCGATGACCTCCACGACCATCGTCTTCATCGAGTTCGCGCCGGCGGAGCCGGCCGAGACGTCTCCGATCCGTCCCGAACGGGCCCTTGAGATCCTCCACGGCGTCCGTGCCGCGGTGGAGCAGCCCGCCTGACCAAGGCTCCCTGCGCACTTGGGCGATCAGAGCCATGGCCACAGCGAACACGCCATCAGCCACACCCGGTCCTTCGGGACCGCATCACCTTCTTGGGGAACGCCGCCATGCGGCCTTTGATCATTGACACCGACACCGGCTCCGACGACGCGGTCGCCCTGGTGCTGGCCGCCGCCAGCGGCCTGGCCGATGTCCGCGCGGTGACCACGGTGGCGGGCAACGTGCCGCTGGAGACCGGCACCCGCAACGCGCTGATCTCGTTGCAGACCGCCGGGCGCCCCGACATCCCGGTCCATGCCGGCTGCGCGCGCCCCATGACGCGCGCCCTGTCCAGCGCCCAGCACGTCCACGGCCAGGACGGCATGGGCGACATCGGCCTGCCCGACCCCGTCACGGTCCCTCGGGCGGCGCACGCGGTCGATGTCCTGCTGACGCTGCCCCGAAGGCTCCCGGGCGAACTCACGCTGGTCACCCTCGCCCCGCTGACCAACATCGCCGCCGCTCTGCTGCGCGACCCGGAGCTGCTGTCGAGGTTCCGGCACGTCTACTGCATGGCCGGTGCCGCCGACATGGCGGGCAACGTCTCGCCCACCGCCGAGTTCAACGTGTGGGCCGATCCCGAGGCGGCCCGGGTCCTCACCCAGGCCGCCACCCCGGACAAGGTGACGTGGATCGGCTGGGACGTCTCCCGCCGGGACGCGGTGATGACCCCGGCCGATCAGCGCCGGCTGGAGCGGATCGGCACCCCGCTGGCCTCGTTCGCCCATCGCATCAACCGCACCGTCGCCGACTGGGCCCGCGACGTCACCGGCCTGCCCGGCTACGACCTGCCCGATCCGGTGGCCATGGCCGTCGCCCTCAGACCCGAGCTGGTCACCGAGCAGGAAGAGGCGCACGTCGACATCGCGCTGGACGGCCTGACCCGCGGGCAGATGGTCATCGACCGGCGGAGGACGGCCCCGCCCCCCAACCTGACCCTGGTCCGCCGCGTGCACGAGGCCGGATTCAAAAGGCTGCTCTTCGACACCGTCGCCGCTCCCCTGCCCCGGCTGATCGGATAAAGAGGACGGACGTGATTCGGGTGTTGCTGGCCGAGGACATGGAACTCATCCGAGGAGCCCTCGTCGCGTTGCTGGGCCTGGAGAGCGATCTGGCCGTCGTGGCCGAGGCGGCGTCGGGGGACGCGGCGGTGGCGCTGGCGCTGGCGCACCGTCCCGATGTCGCGGTCCTCGACGTGCGCATGCCCGGCGGCGTCGACGGGCTCGCGGCGGCCGCGTTGCTGGCGGAGCGGCTTCCCGAGTGCCGGGTGCTGATCCTGACGTCCCTGGACCGTCCGGAGACGCTGCGGAAGGCACTGGCGGCCGGAGCTCGCGGGTTCATGCTCAAGGACGAGCCGCCGGCCAAGCTGGCGGACACGATCCGCCGGGTGGCGGCCGGCGAGCACGTCCTCGATCCGCGGCTCGCGGCGGAGGCGCTGACGAAGCGGCCGAACCCGCTGACCGACAGGGAGGTGCACGTCCTGCGGCTCGCGGCGGACGGCGCGGATCCCGCGGAGATCGCCTCGGCGCTCCACTTGTCGAAGGGGACGGTGCGCAACTATCTGGGCGTGATCGTCACCAAACTGGACGCACGCAACCGGCTCGACGCCGTCCGGATCGCCACCGAGGCCGGCTGGCTGTAGGACGAATGGCCACCGCGAGGCGAGATCGTACCCGCCCGTCCTGTTCGTGCGTTCCGCACATGAGAACCGGGCGGCAGACACTGGTCCGGTCCCTATGCAGGTCGGCACTGTGATCATCATGAGACCGACGATCGCCCGCTGGGCGGCCATGGCGCTGGCCTCGGCCACGGTCCTCGGCTTCGCCCTGCCGGCACAGGCCCTCGCTCCGCCCCCGGCGGCGCCCACACGACCGATCGTCCCGCCACCCCGCTCCACCGACCTCCCCGGACTCACCGGGCTGGTGGACGGCATCGTCCGCCGGCAGCTCACCGACGACAAGATCCCCGGGGCGGCGGTCGTGGTGGTCTCGGGCGGCCGGACCGTTCTCGCCAAGGGGTACGGCACCGCCGACGCGGCCGGGAAGAGGCCGGTGACCCCCAAGACGGGCTTCTTCACCGGGTCGCTGGCCAAGCTGTTCACCACCACCGCGGCACTGCAGCTCGTCGACACCGGCAAGCTCGATCTGCGCGCCGACGTCAACCGCTACCTGACCACCTTCAAGATCAAGAACTCCTACCCGGGGCGGCCCGTCACGCTGGAGCACCTGCTGACCTACACGGCGGGCTTCGACGATGACATCGTCGGGCTCGCGAAGGCCGACCCAGCCGACGTCGGTTCGCTGGCACGCGGTCTCGCCGACCGGCAGCCCCGCCGCGTCCGGCCACCCGGCACACGTGTCGCCTACGACAACTACGGCATGGCACTCGCGGGACACCTGGTGGAGATCGCGTCCGGCCGGCCGTTCGCCCAGTACGTCGAGCAGCACATCCTGAAGCCCTTGGGCATGACAGCGACCAGCATGGCGGTGCCGCACACGGCGGAGCTGGACGCGATCCTCGCCGGCGCGTACCGCCCGAACGGGGACGGCTACGCCACCGTCAAGGGCCAGTACGGGCCGTGGACACCGACCGGAACGGGGCCGGTCACCACCCCCGCCGACATGGGCCGCCTCATGCTCGCCCAGCTGAGCAACGACCCGCGCCTGGGCCGCGACGTCGCGCGGCGCATGCAGCAGCAGCACTACGCGCAGGACCCCCGGATCCCCGGCATGGGCTATGTGTTCGAGCAGCGGCCGCGCAACGGGCACCGCCTCGTCTACAAGGACGGTGACGTCCCAGGCCACCACAACGTCATGGCCCTGCTCCCCGACGACCGCACCGGCATCTACGTCGTCTACAACGGCGGCGGCGTCGGCACCACCGCCCCATGGGACGGCCAGAGCCTGGTCGACCAGATCGTCGACCGCTACTTCCCGGCCACGTCGCAGGCCCCGCCGGCCCTCGCCACCAAAGCCGAGGACCTCAAGGGCCTTGCCGGCACCTACCGGTCCACCCGCACGAGCAGGACGAGCATCATGAAGGTCGCGTCGCTGTTCGCGGCGCCGTCCGTCCAGGCCCATGGCGACGGGACCCTGACGACCACCGGACTCTCCCCCGACCCGGACGACACCACCCAGCGCTGGGTCCGGATCGGTCCAAGGCTCTTCCAGGAACGCGGCGGCCAGGCCCGCATCGCCTTCACCGGCGACGGGACGCTGACCAGCTCGATGAACCCCTCCGAGGCCCTGGAAAAGCTCGCCTGGTACGACACCCCGACGCCGCACGTCATCCTTCTCGGTCTCGGCGCGCTCGCGTTCCTTGTCTGCTTCCTCCTCTTGCCGGTCAAAGGGCTGGTGGGCGTCGCGCGGCGCCGGTCCCGCACCGGCACCCCTCCCGAGCCCGCCGGCCCGCGGGCCGCGAAACTGCTCGCCTGGGTCACCGCCGCGATCGTGACGGGCTTCACCGCCGCGGTGGCCGTGACCGTGTCCGACCCGAACGTGCTCATGGAACTCACCGCACTGAACTCACCGCGGTTCGCCGCGCTGCCGTTCGTGGCCACGACCGGTCTGCTGTTCTCGATCGCGGTCACCGGCGCCGCGGTAGTCGCCTGGGTCCGCGGCTGGTGGGGATGGACGGGCCGGCTCTCCTACACGCTCCTGGTGGTGGCAGCCGTGGCCTTCTACAAAGTCGCCATGACCTACAACCTCCTCGCGCTGCCGTTCCCGACCAACTGAGCGAGGCCCTATGACCGCCGAAGAAGTACTTCCGATCCATGAACGCGGGCTGACCGACGGGCCGGCCGCGTCACCGCCCTGCCCGGCGGGGGTGCGGGCCCGTCCTGTTCGCCTGATCGACGAACTCGGCCGGAGCGATGCTGATCAAATTCAACTGTTCGACGGCCTTTGTGTGATTTTCGAGGGAGAGGTCATTCGATGGGACTTGTGAAGCCTGCGCGGATCACTGCGGCCGCCGCCGTCGCGCTCGGGCTGTGCGTGCCGGCCGCGAACGCCGACGTCCGGTACGAACCCGGTGCGCCGGGGCTGGGCGACCCCTACTTCCCCGATCTCGGCAACGGCGGATACGACGTCGGCGACTACCACCTGAAGACCGCCTACGATCCCGCCACCGACCAGCTCATCGGCGAAACCACGCTCAGAGCGACCGCCACCCAGAACCTGTCCCGGTTCAATCTCGACCTCTACAAGATGAACGTCCGATCGGTGCAGGTGAACGGCCACCGCGTCCCGTTCGCCCGCACCGGCGAACGCGAACTGGAGATCACGCCGCGCCGGGGATTGCGGAACAGGAGCCGGTTCACGGTGGTCGTCCGCTACGACGGCGTCCCCGAGACGCTCGGCGGCCCGATCGGGTTCGATCTGCCGTACGGGTTCCTGCACACCAACGACGGCGCGACGATCGTCTGCGAGCCGAACGCCGCGTCCACGTGGTTCCCCGCCAACGACCATCCGCGCGACAAGGCGTTCTTCACGATCGAGACGACCGTGCCGCAGGGTCTCCAGGTGATCGGCAACGGCCGACTGGTCAAGCGGTGGCGCGCCGACGGCAAGGACACCTTCGTGTGGCGCGAGGACCGCCCTATGGCGACCTACCTGGCGACCGGCTCGATCGGACGGTTCGACATCTCCAGGACCACCACGGGCAAGGGCATCCCGCAGCTCGACGCGGTCGATCCAGGTGTGGCGTCCGACCCGGGCTCGGTCGGCACTCCGGCGTGGACGGCGCGGGCGACCGACGAACTGGCCGACTACTTCGGTCCCTACCCGTTCACCACGACCGGCTCGATCATCGAGAACAACAACGTTCCGCCGCTCAACGTCCCCAACGCGCTGGAGACGCAGACCCGTCCCACCTACGAAACGCCGCCCGTCGAGAAGGGCGTGGTGCACGAGATCAGCCACCAGTGGTTCGGCAACAGCGTCTCGGTCGGCCGCTGGAGTGACACCTGGCTGAACGAGGGCTACGCGGTCTGGACGGAGAAGTACTGGGCGGAGAAGCACGGCGGCCAGTCCGCGCAGGAGGCTTTCCAGCAGATCTACGCCGACCCGCCGCCCATGCCGCCCGGCCGCCCCGGGTTCTGGGACCTCGCGATCGCCGACCCGTCCCGCGACCAGATGTTCCACCGCTCGATCTACCTCCGCGGCGGCATGACGTTGCAAGCGCTCCGGCACAGGATCGGCGACGAGCGGTTCCTGCGGCTGACCCGCACCTGGCTGGCCGAGCACAAGTACGGCACCGCGACCACGGAGGACTACGAAGCGCTCGCCGAACGGATCTCCGGGCAGGACCTCCGCGAGTTCTTCCGGGTCTGGCTGCACTCGCCGGGCAAGCCCACCTGGGATCGCTGAAGACGCCGGCTCCGATGCCACGCCAAGCGAGATCATCTTCCACGGCGTTCGGTGCATGGCCAACAGGACGCAGGGCGCTCGTGACCGACGAGCAGACCCAAGATCAACCGTCGCGCGGGAGGCCCTGCGCCCCCGGTCGAGCGGTTCATGGTCGCTTGTACACGGTCACGACGGCGGCGCCGCCGAGGCCGAGGTTGTGCTGCAGAGCCACCTCCGCCCCCTCGACCTGGCGCCGGCCGGCGTCGCCGCGCAATTGCCAGGTCAGTTCAGCGCACTGCGCCAGGCCGGTGGCGCCCAGCGGATGCCCCTTCGCGATGAGCCCGCCCGACGGGTTCACGACCGGTCCGTCCCCGCCGTAGGTGGTGGCCTCGCGCTCGACGAGCAGGTGCCCCTCTCCTTCCTCGGCGAAACCGAGCGCCTCGTAGGTGATGATCTCGTTCGTGCTGAAGCAGTCGTGCAGCTCGCACACGTCCACCTCCTCCGGGCGTATCCCGGCTTCCCGGTAGGCGCGATCGGCCGCCTCCCGCGACATGTGGGAGCCGACGATGCGGATACAGTCGGTCCCGGCGCTGAACGTCGACGCGAAATCGGTGGCCATGGCCTGGCCGGTGATCTCGATCGCGCGGTCCCAGCAGCCTGTGCGTTCGACGAACTCCTCGGACGCGATGACGGCGGCGCCGGCGCCGTCCGAGGTCGGAGAGCACTGGAGCTTGGTGAGCGGAGCGTGGATCACCCGCGACGCGGCGATCTCGGCCAGGCTGTACTCGGTCCGGAACTGGGCGTACGGATTGTCGACCGAGTGTTTGTGATTCTTCCAGGCCACCCAGAGGAAGTGTTCTGGCGTCGAACCGTATCGGGCCATGTGATCGCGACCGGCGTTCCCGAACATCTCGGGACCGAACGGCGCGGACTCCCGAGGACGGATCTCGCCCATGCGGTCGAGGTGGCGTCCCAGCGGGTTCGTCCGATCGGTGTACGTGGCGGAGAGCGAGCCCGGCTTCATCTTCTCGAACCCGACGGCCAGGGCACAGTTCACGACCCCGTGTGCGACCGCTTGGCGTGCCAGGAAGAGCGCCGTCGACCCGGTCGCGCAGTTGTTGTTGACGTTGACCACCGGGATACCGGTCAGCCCGAGCTCGTAGACGGCTCGCTGGCCGGACGTGGAATCGCCGTACACGTGGCCGGCGTACGCCTGCTCCACCATCTCGTAGCCGATGCCGGCGTCCTTCAGCGCCGCCGTGCCGGCTTCCCGCACCCAGTCCGGATAGTCGCCGGACTTGGTTCCGGGCTTCTCGAATGTCGCCAGCCCGACCCCGATGACGAAAGTGCGCATCATCCGACCTCCTGCTGCCGGTCCCAGGCGCCTTGAACGCCGTTTTCCCGGAGGATGTACTTCTCGACGCGTTGCGTTGCGGTCTTCGGCAGCCGGGCGACCACCCGGACGTAGCGGGGCACCATGAAGTCGGCCATCCGCTGCCGGCAGAACTCCACCAGGTCCGCGCAGTCGAAGCCGTCTCGCGGCACGACGGCCACCAGGACGTCTTCCTCTCCGAGTTCGGACGGAACCCCGACGACCGCGCTCTCACTCACCAGCGGGTGCGCGTCGACGGTCCGTTCGATCTCGAAGGACGAGATGTTCTCGCCCCGCCGGCGGATCGAGTCCTTGAGGCGGTCCAGGAAGACGAAGTATCCGTCCGCCTCGCGGCGGCCGCGGTCCCCGGTGCGGAACCAGCCGTCGCCGACGGCCTCGCGGGTGGCTTCGCCGTTCTTGTGGTAGCCGAGGAACATGGTGTCCGGCCGCGTGCTCCGGATCGCGATCTCGCCGGGTTCCCCGTCAGGCCGGGTTCTGCCGTCCGGTCCGATGATCTTGACCTCGGACCAGCTCGTCGTCTTCCCGATCGTCCCGGGACGGATGTCGTCCGGAGGGTTGGCCAGGCAGAAGGTGGCGCTTTCGGTGAGCCCGTAGATTTCGAGGATCGTGAGGCCGAACCGCCGCTCGAACCGGCGCCACAGGTGTTCCGGTGCGGCCCCGCCGATCGCGAGGCGCAGCGGGTTCCGCGCGTCCTCGGGGCGCTCCGGCCGGTTGGCCAGAATCGTCAGCATCGCCCCGATGTAGTTGAACACCGTTGCCTGGTGCGCTCGGACGTCGTTGAGGAACCCGGAGGCCGAGAAGCGCGGGGCCAGCACCATCGGCCGTCCCGATATCAACGCGCCGACCGTGGTCAGGGACTGGGCGTTGGCGTGGAAGAGCGGAAGACTCGTGTAGAGGATGTCGTCGTCGCGGATCCGCACGTATCGCCGGGTGAACTCGTTGGCCGCCACCGCGAAGGAGTTGTGGCAGTTCATCACGCCCTTCGGCAGCCCGGTCGTGCCGGAGGTGTACAGGATGGAGGCCAGATCGCCCGGCTCGACATCGCATGGCCTGACGGCCGCGTGGGCGCCGTTGAGCAGGGCCGCCAGCGACCCGTATCCGCGGGGCGGCTCGTCTCGCCCGCGGATATAGCGATGGCGGGGTCCGCGGCCGGGCGGGACAGCGGCGCTCAGCGTCTCGGTCAGTGGCTCGTCGACGGCGATGAACTCCGCCTCGCTGTGCTCGACGATGTAGCGCAGGCCCTCGCCCCGGAGTCCGGTGTTGATCGGGACGAAGACCGCACCGAGCAGCGCTGACCCCAGCCACACGTCGAGGATTTCGGTCGAGTTGGGGAGCAGCGCGGCGACCTTGGTGCCCCTCCGGACGCCGAGTGAGGCCAGTGCGGCCGCGGCGCGTCCGGCTGCGGCGTGCATCTCGGCGTAGGTCCTCGTCGCGCCGTCGAACGTGAGGAACCGGTCGTCCGGGCTCAGTTCCGCACGCGCTCGCAGGATCTCGGGAAGGGTCGTCGGCCTGTCCGGGGCGCCGGCATAGGTCACCATGCGCCCTCGCCCAGCGCCGTTTCCAGGCGGGCCACCAGCGCGTCGAGCTGTCGCGTGCTCGCTGCGGTGCCGAAGAGGTAGCGATCCGGCCGGATGAGGACGGCGCCGGCTTCGAGGGTCTTCAGCCAGCGCTTCGCTTCCTCGGAGTCAGCCGTCATGGTCGCTGCGTCCAACGACTCCAACGACTTCTTCGTCCGATCGCTGAGCCCGGCAAGGCAATCCGCTGTACCGAGGACCGCGAACCGGTATCCCGCCACGTCGTCCATGCGCCGGCCGTCGGCCAACGTGGGCTGTGCGCTGAGCGCTCCGGCGAACTCGTCCTCGGTTCGGATTCCCGGCCCGATCTTCGGACGCAGCGCCTCGCGTTCGGTGACCGGGACCTGCTGCCCTGCCTCGGCCCCCACCGGTTTCATGTCCTCGATCTCGTTGGCCAGTTGCGCGGCGAGCTTCACGTACTCGGTCATGTGCGGCCTGCGTTCGGATTCGTAGGTGTCCAGCAGCTCCCGCGGGGACCGGCCCCGGACGACGCGGCCCAGCTTCCAGGCGATGTTCAGCGCGTCGCGGATCCCGGAGACCATGCCCTGACCCAGGTGCGGCGGCATTTCGTGCGCGGCGTCTCCGGCCAGGAACAGCGGTCCCCTGCCCCACGGCTCGGCGACCACCGCCTTCCACTCGTAGACGTCGGCCCGGAGGACGCGGTACTCGTCCGGGCTCAGGAACCGGGACAGCAGCTCGTAGACGTGCTCGGGGCTTTCGAACTCCGCGGTGTCGTCGTCGGGACGGAGGAGCTGCTCGAAGCGCAGCAGCGGCTCCGCGGTAGCGACGAACGTCAACGGGTTCCGGATCCCCGCCTGGATGAAGCAGTCACGATGCGAGAGGTTCTCCTTCCGCACGAACGGCAGGATGTCGACGATCAGCGAGCGGTGCGTTGCGTCGTAGTCGACCTGCGTGCAGTCCATCCGCCCGCGCACGAAGGAGTTCGCGCCGTCGGCGCCGACGAGGAACGCGGACGTGATCGTGTGCTCCCGGCCGGTGTCCCGTTCCTTGATGAGCAGCCGCGCCGATGCGTCCGACGTGGTCAGCTCGGTCGCGTCCCATCCGAAGAAGTGGGTGGTTCCGGGGTGGGCGTGCGCGTGACCGCGCAGCACCGCCTCGAAATCCGGCTGATGGAACATGTAGTCCGATTGCCAGCCTTGGTCGGTGACGCCCTTGTTGAAGGGGAACTCCATCACCGGCCGCCACTGCGGGTCGTAGAACCGGTACATGCTGGCGAGCGAGAACCGCTCCTCGAGATGGGCGAGGCCGAGAGTCTGGAAGGTGCGCATGGTCTCGTCGTCGAGGTGCGTCGCCCGGGGGAACGGCCGCGGGATGCGCTGGGCGTCGACCACGGCGACCCGCAGTCCTTCCATCGCCAGCAACCGCGCCAGGACCAGGCCGGTGGTGCCGCACCCCAGGACCGCGACGTCGACGTCGGTTACGCCCGCAGCAGTGGTGGCGTCGCTCATTCTTTCACCTCATGGTGTCGTTCCAGTGGTTTCCGCGGCTCGATGAGCACGGCGGAGGCCGTGACCCGGCGGGATCTCACGGCATCGAGCAACGGGGCTCCCCGGGTGTCGGCGAGCGTCGCGATCAATGCGCCGTCGTCGCGCAGGCAGCAGGCGATCGGCAGCAGCGGCGCGGTCGGCACCGTCTCGTGGACCTCGTCTTCGCCGACCCGGACGATCGCCCGGCCGCTCGTCGTCGCCACCCACACACCGCGCTTCGCGGGCCAGATGCCGTCGGGGCGCGCGTCCGGCCCGACCAGACCGGCGAGGTCGGCGTAGCGCCGCCGCTCGCCGAGAGTGCCGTCGGCGAGGACCTCGAACGCGGTCAGGCACCGGGCCGCGGTCTGCGCCACGACCAGCGTCGCGCCGCCGTCGACGAGCGCGAGACCGTTCGGGAACTCCACGTCCTCGGCTGCGACCACGGCGCTGCCATCCGGTCGGACCAGGATGATCCGGCCCGGCACCGGCTCCTCGCCGGCGGCGGCGTCGAAAGCGACATCGTCGACGTAGAGGTTGCCGTCGGCGTCTCCGATCATGTCGCCCAGCGGTCCCGCGCCGAGACCGGCGAGGTCGGCATAGGGCCGCCAGGCCCGGCCGTCCCACTCCCCGATCCTGCGTTCGCGCATCAGCGCGCCCACGAGCCTGCCATCGGGAAGGAACCACAGGCCGTTGGACGGCGACTCGAGAGCGAACGGACGCCATTCGCCCGAAGCGTCCGTCCACAACCGGGCACGTTGGGTGTCGGAAAGCCACAACGCGCCGTCGTACCAGCGGGGGCTCTCGCCCCAGCCCATGCCACTCGCGTACGGTCGCGTGGTCATGGCGAGCCGTGCGCGCCGATCATGAGCGCCGCGAGGTCCTCCGGTTCGATGAACGACGGCGGCATGGGCGGGCCCCAGGTCTGGAAGCTCTTGGCGTCGCCGCCGTCCCACACGCTCGGCTTCCACAGGGCGTCGTCGACGATGCAGTCCAGGTCGGAGTAGTACTCGCTGAAGTTGCCGGCCGGATCCCGGAGATACCAGAAGAAGTTGGACCCGACGGTGTGCCTGCCCAGCCCCCACACGTGGCGCTCGGGGGCGCCTTCCAGCATCCGCATGGCGCCACGCCCGACCTCGTCGACGTCGTCGACCTCCCACGACGTGTGATGGACGAAGTTCACCGGCGCGCCTTGCACCAGCACGTTGTGGTGGTCGGTGGAACACCGCATGAACGCGGCGACCCCCGCGATCTCGTCACTCACCTTGAGCCCGATGCCGTCGGTGAAGAACCGCTGGCTCGCCTCCTGGTCGATCGACCCGATCACCACGTGCCCGAGCTTGCGCGGGCGGACCGGGCCCTCGCGCACGACGCCGGGTGCACGGGCCGCCCCGCGGTCGTCCCGGGCCGGGCCGTTGAACAGGGTGGCCGGCACGGCGGCCACCACCGCCCGCGGCATGACCGCGACCTCGACCTCGACACCGGTCACCGGCTCGATCGCCACCAGCCGGTGCCCGTCGGCGCGCGCATCGATCCCCAGCCGGGTCAACCGGGACACGATGGCGTACAGATCATCAAGGGTGTCCGTGCCGATCGACAGCCCGACCAGCCGCCGGGCCGGAGACCGGACCAGCCGCAGCTGCCGACCGCCGTCTGCGGTCGAGAACCAGCCGTCCCGCTCCTTCGCCAGCCCGAACTCCTCGTAGTAGGCGCCGGCGGCCGCGACGTCGGGCACCCCGAGAGTGATCGAGGCGAGCCGATGCAGGCTCATGACGCGCTCCTCTCCGCGCCGACGGACACGAAGGTCTGCCGGATGCTCCCGATGCCCTCGACATAGGAGACGAGTTCGTCCCCCGCGGACAGGAACCGCGGCGGCGTGCGCACGGCCCCCACGCCCGCCGGCGTGCCGGTGAACACCACGTCACCAGGGAGGAGCGTGGTGACCTGGGAAAGCTTCTCGATCAGCACGTCGACGGAGAAGACCATCTCGGTGGAGCGGGCCTTCTGCACCGGCTCGCCGTTGAGCACGCAGCCCAGCTCCAGATCGGCCGGATCGGCGAACTCGTCCGGCGTGACCAGGTACGGCCCGGTCGGACCGAAGCCCGGGAAGGACTTGCCGAGGCTGTACTGCGGCGGCGCCCCCGACAGCTGCAGGCGGCGTTCGGAAAGGTCTTGTCCCACGGTCAAGCCCGCCACGTGGCCCCAGGCGTCGCCGGCCGCGACGTCGCGGGCCGTCCGGCCGATCACCACCGCGATCTCGACCTCCCAGTCCACCGTGCCCGGCGGCAGTTCGACCGTCGACTCCGCGCCCGCGAACGAGGAGACGTATTTCGTGAACACCGAAGGCTCTGCCGGGACCTCCAGCCCTGCCTCCTGGACGTGCCCGTGGTAGTTGAGCCCGATGGCGAACACCTGACGCGGATTCGGCGACGGCGCCCCGAGATCGGCGGGAACGAAGGCCGCCCGTTCGCCGGCCGCCGCCGGCGCCCAGTCCACGAACTCCTCCCACCGTTCGTACAGCGCGGGCAGGTCCGGCCCGAACCGGTGCCCGCTCGCCTCGTAGATGTCGATGCCCTCGGCCTCGTCCGTGATCAACCACGGCCGTCCCCGAACGTTTCCGATGCGCAACGTCGCTCCTTTGCTGCGGCTTCGCTTGAGTGCCACCGATCCTGCGCGGAGAACTTTCTCATGTCAAGGAAACTTTCTAAAGTTTCGCGGATAGTAGTAGATCGAGTAGGGTCTGACGCATGGTGAAGCGGGGAGGGTCCGGCACCCGGGCGACCGAGGCGTACGAGCAGATCCGGCAGGACATCTTCACGGGCCGGCTCGCGCCGGGACAGCGGCTCAAGTTCCCGGCCCTGTGCGCTCAGTACGAGACGAGCCCGGGCGTCCTCCGGGAGGCGTTCACCAAACTCGTCGGCGAGCGACTGGTCGCCCTGCAGCCTCACCAGGGGTACGCGGTCGCGTCCCTGTCGGCTGACGAACTGGCCGACGTCACGGCGGCGCGCGTCGAACTGGAGGCGCTCGCCTTCCGCCTGTCGATGGCCACGGGCGACGGCCAGTGGGAGGCCGAGGTCGTGGCCGCTCACCACGTACTGGGCCTCCGTGAGCGCGAGGCGTCGGACGGTCCGCGCGGTGACGAGTGGTATCTCGCACACGAGGCCTTCCACGCCGCGCTGGTCTCGGGCTGCGGCAACCGCCGCCTCATCGCGATGGCACGGGAACTGCGCGCCGAGACGGAACTGTACCGCCGGTGGGCGGCTCCCCTCATCGCCGAACACGACCGCGATCCGGCCGCCGAGCACCGAGCACTCGCCGACGCCGCCCTCGCCCGCGACCTGGACCGCGGCGCGACGCTCCTGCGCGACCACATCGCATTCACCACGCGAATGCTGCTGACCAGGTTGGGCGACGGGGCCGTCACCGCCGGGGACTCGCCCGGGTTCTCCGCCGGCGTCACCGGCCAGGCGTGAACGCCCGGGCGTCAACGGCCAGGATCTCGCGTCTCAGGAGCCGAGCACCTCAGCGGAGCGCGAACACCCGCTCCGCAGTGCGGTGAGCGATCGCCGCGCGCTGCTTCTCGGTCAGCGGGGCTTCGCGCAGGAAGGCGGCCGCGGCGGCCGGATCCTCATATGGCGTGTCGATGGCGAACATGATGTTGTCTTCGCCGACCGCGCGCAGCGCGAGGCCGAGGACGTCCGGATCATCGATGCCGCTGGTGGTCAGGACGAAATTGCGGCGAAAGTACTCGCTCGGGGCGAGCTCCAGCTTCGGCATCGGCGTGGCGGCTCCCGCGACCTGCCGGGCGAAGGCATGGCGGTTGTCGATCCGCCGCAGCCAGAACGGGATTCCCTCGCCGAGATGGCCGAGCACGACAGTCAGGCGGGGATACCGGTCGAGCGTGCCGCCGAGGACGAGCCGCATGGCGTGCAGCCCTGCCTCGGCCTGGTAGCCCCAGATGGCTCCGGAAAGCCCGTAGTCGAGGTAGCCGCCGCGCATCGCGGGGATCCGCGGGTGCAGGTAGATCGGTGCGCCGTTGTCCTCGGCGGCTTCGAGGATCGGGGCGAACTTCGGCTCGTCGAGGTACCGGCCGCCGGTGTGCGAGTTGATCATGACGCCGTTCAGCCCGAGCGGCCCCATGACGCGCCGGATCTCCTCGGCCGCGGCGGCGGGATCCTGCGGGGCCAGCGTGCCGAGACCGGCGAACCGCCCCGGATGCCGCCGCACGATACCGGCGAGCACGTCGTTGAACTCCCGGGCCAGCGGCACGGCGTCCTCTGGCGGATACGGCTGCACTCCAGGCGGGTTGAGGCTCAGTACCGCGAGATCCTGGCCGATCGCGTCCATCACCCCGATGCGCGCATCCAGATCGAGCAGCTGGGCCCGCAGGGGATCGGAGCCTTCGACGGTGCGCATCAAGTCGATCTCGGCCCGGTCGCCTGGCACGACCTCGAGCCGGTGCGCGGTCCGCAGGAACGCCTCGGTGGCGATGTGCTCTTCCACCGCTATGACGCGGTCCATGGGTCCTCCTCAGGCTCGTCGGCCGCCGTCGACGGAAAGGGCGGTTCCGGTCACATAGGAGGCTTCCGGTGAGCAGAGCCAAACCACGGCGGCCGCCACCTCCTCCGGATCGGCCAGCCGCCCGAGCGGGGTCACCGCCTCCTGCCTTGCGGTCAGATCGGTGCCCGCGGCAACGGTCTCGTACATGGCGGTCCTGGTCAGCGCGGGGCAGACTGCGTTCACCCGGATGCCGTACGGCGCATAGTCGACGGCGGCCACCTTGGTCAGCCCGACGACGCCGTGCTTGCTCGCCACGTAGGCCGGCGCGTTCGGGATGGCGTACAGGCCCCCATTGGAGGCGACGTTGACGATGGCCCCGCCGCCCCGCCTGCGCAGTTCGGGCAGTTCGGCCCGCAGGCAAAGGAAGGCGCCGGTCAGGTTGACCCGCAGCACGTGCTCCCATTCGTCCAGCGTCATGCCGGTCAGTTCCCGTCCGGTGGACTGCAGGCCCGCGTTGTTGACCGCGAAATCCAGGCCGCCGAAGGCGTCGACCACGGCGGCGACGCCTGCGCGCACGGCGGCCTCGTCGCCGACGTCCGCGGCGATCGCCTTCGCCGTACCGCCCGCCTTCGCGATCAGCGCCACGGTTTCCTCGGCAGCGCGCGCATCGAGGTCGAGCACCCCGACGGCGGCGCCGCGCCGGGCGAAGTCGATCGCGCTCGCCCGGCCGATCCCGCTCCCCGCCCCGGTCACCAGACCGGCCTTGCCCGCGAAGCCGGTCATGCGAGCGCCTCATGGTTCACCCAGACCACCCGGTACGGGTACTCGGCCTGCCAGCGCTCGATGAGGTCCGCCGCTCCGGGCGCGGCGAACGAGGCGTTCAGCGCGTCCACATCCGCAAGACCGAGCTGCACCACGGCGCTGGCCACGAACACCGGGCTGTGGTCGTCGGCCGGCACCCGGATGTGCCGCCTCGCCGCGAAGGTCTGGATCGCCCCGGAGGCCCGCATCACGTCTTCGATATCTTTCAGGTACTGATCGAGGGCACTGTCCGGGATATCGCCATCGAATGAAACGATCATCGTGTGGTGAATCATGCCTAGATGATGCGCTTCTCCCGGCACAGAATTCCAAGATCGATTGTGAATACGGCGATAACTCGAAGGCATGGATTCGAGCTTGATCGGTGCCCGGCGGCCCGACGCCGAAGGGACCCCGGATGAGCGCACTGCCCGAGCATCTTCACGGTTCGGCGCCGACGACCATCTACCCTCGAGGGCGACCCGCCGCCCGTGCTTCCGGCTGTCCATCGCAGTACTCGTTGCGTATTGGTGAGCGTCCGCTCCGCGTCCTGTGTCGTCCTCCGCAGAAGGACCAACTGAACATCGCGCCCGGATCGCTCTTGCCCGGCCGCCGGTCAGATGGCGAGGCGCGCAGGAGCCGGCGAGGCGCGCCTGACGCCCGCCGTTCGTGGCCTCGGGGCGGGCCGCCCGGCAGTCAGGCAGCCTCGAAGGCGACCGCCATCAGGACGCCTTTGCTCGGCGGCGATGGCCACGAACACATCGGACACCTCGATCACCGCGGTGACTCGGCGCTCTCGACCAGCGAGGCGACGCGACGGCCTTCACCCTGATCGACATGCGGCCATCAGCGTGCTCGGCTGCCCACCAGCCGCGCCTCCCCCTTCCGCCCCTCAATTCCCCTTCCTCTCGGATCGCTTGTTACTCCGGTAGCGGGTGATCCATGGCACGATCACGGCGGCCACCAAGGCCATGAATAGCATGGCCTTTTCACCCGTGGTGACGCCTCCCGTAACGGAGACCACCAAGGCCACCGCTGCACCGACGGTGACGCCGAGAGCAGGCCACCACGAACCATTGAACATCACTCGAAAGCCCAGTGCGCACACCGCAAGCCCCCACAAGAAGGCTCCGATCATTACTGCAATAAAACTATCCATTCCTTCGTCCGGCACTCCGCAGGAGCGCTGGCCGCGGCGGTTGTAATGATAATCGCATCCAGCGTCGATGCTCCCTGCAATCCCCCAACTCAACAGGAAGGTGGTGCCGGTCAAGGCGACCACGATCAACCACCCGGCAGCGACGGATGGAAGCCATTTTTCTCCGGGCAGGAGTTTCCGGGACGGCAGACGGCCGTTCTGCTCGGCAAGCGGCATGATGCTCCTCTTTCTCGCAGGGTGCATATACCGCACCCGGTTCGCCCTTCTCGGACGTGCCGCCCTTCGCGACCGTTCCCATTTTCAAGATCGCCGTGCTTGAACACAGAAGTCCGATAACGACTGCACTACTCTAGTTCGAAAAGGTGTGGGCCGTCGTGCACGTGCTGGCCGAGTGCGCATTCAGCCGACTCGCACGCGAAGATGGTGCGCACCGCGCGGCCGAGTTCTTCGAGCCCTTGATAGGTGGGGCTGCCGTGGGTGAAGCACCGCAGCACCTTCTATACATCTGCCGTCTCGAGCCGCTCAGCGAAGCCACTGCGGCCGCCCCCGGAGTTTCAGCGCCGCCACCGCCCTCTCGCGCAGCTTCCGGACGGCATCTTCGGTGTCCTGATCGACCTGCCCGTAGCGGTCCGGACCGGCAAGGATCGCGTCCGCCAGCGCCTTCAGCACCTCCCGCGGCACCTCCGCCCGCCGGTAAGTGTCGTACAGCGCGAAGTCGATCGGTCCCGTGTCGGTTTCGACCCGGAAACGCGCAATCCCCGGGACCGTCACGATCCCCGCCCGTTGGAACGCCGGATTCCACTGCCGGCCCCGCCGGGGCGGGACGTCGTCTATCACGACGTGCGCGGTCGCGAGGTCACAGCTCCGCAGCCCGTCAGGCATGCGGGCGTGCAGGACCGTCCCGTCCAACCACACCCCGGGATGGGCGAACCGGCGGCGCAGGCGCGGCACCGAAGGCCACACCACGGCGGTGGCGATCAGCACGGCCACACCACCCGCCCAGGCGGCGACACTCGCCCGCGAACAGCTCCCCATCGTCACACCGACGGTAAAGGCGGCCCCCAAAACGGCCGCCATAAACGCTCCCACGGCCACCCCAGCGATGGCACCCGCCTTCCGCGCACCGGTGAGGCCGTTCAGCACGACGACGATCCCGGGCTCCACGCGGCGACCTCCGTGTCAGCGGAAGGACAAATCGATCAGCACCTCCCGCGCCCCGCCGAGCGATTATGCCGCCATTTTTCTGAACTGCGCCAGCTGCGGGACGACGTCGGCGAGGGTCGTTTCCACGTTGACGAAGGTCACGCCGTCCCCGGCGACGCCGACAAAGTTCGTCGCGGCGCCGGGGGTAGGACAGGTCAGCGAGATCGGCCATGGGTGGGCGCGTGTTGTTGAGGGCGGGGATGAGCTTTGATGTTGCCCCGACCTGTCCACAGAACCGGGGCAACATCAGTCGCCGTGAACGGCCTCGACCCCCTGAGCTCCCTTTTGGCCAGTGCTCACGAGCCGAACCTGGTCGATGAACACCTCGGGCGGCGAGCCCCGGACGGCCTCAACCATGATTCGGCGGTCTGCGCCAGGCCACGTAGTTGGCGACGGTGGAAGAGGAGATGCCTTCCATCTCCTGCTCAGCGATCAAGTGGTTGAAGATCCGGCGCGCCGTATGCCGCTGCTTGCACGGGGCGTCCAGGTCCGTCCACAGCATCCGGTCGAACACCGCTTGAACGGCTCCAGCCGCGAGGACCCGCGCCGGCGGCTTCTTGCGCGGAGCGGGGAACGCAGAGGCCAGTGCCTTCCTGGGACCTCAGGAGCTTTCCACGAAGCGCGCGCCCGGCCCGGGCGTGCGGCAGACGTCTTCCGGGGCGAGGTGGCTGTGCCCCGCAGCGCACTCCAGGACGACCTTGACCGGCTCGTCGCAGAAGCTCGCATCGTCGACGGGCCGGTGCCGGACGATGACCGACGGGCCCTGCGGGTCGGCGAGGTACGTGTCACCCCATTCCAGGAGCGCCACGAGCGTGGGCCGCAATGCCCGGCCCTGCTCGGTGAGCTCGTAGGCGAAGCGCTGCCGATCCCCGGGCTCCTGATAAGGCACGCGGCGCATCACTCCCGCCGTCACCAGCGTCTCGAGCCGAGTCGCCAGGAGATTTCTGGCGATCCCGAGGCGGGAGTGGAACTCTCCGAACCGACGCGCGCCGTCCAGCGCTTCACGAACGATCAGCAGCGACCAGCGCTCCCCCACCACCGAGAGGGCGCGGGCCACCGAGCAGTTCACCGGGTCGATTCGCCGCGTCTCCATGGGACGAGTGTACGCATCTGGGTTTACAAGCTGTACTTAGCCCTCGTAGGCTCCGGCCTGAGTTGAAGAACTAAACTCAGCAAGGAGATCGACCATGCCCATGCTCGACGTGTACATCCCCGACGGCGCGCTCCGCCCGGACGCCGAGGCGGCGCTGCTGAACCGCATCACCGAGATCCTCATCCGCAACGAGGGATTCGACCCCGCCGACCCGGTGAGCCGTTCCGTCTCCTGGCTCTGGCTGCACCGACCGGCCGGCATCTACGTCGGCGGAGAACCCGCGGACGCACCTCGCTACAAGGTCGTCCCGTCCGTCCCCGAGGGCCAGCTCGACGAGCAGAAGCGTGCGAGCGTCATCGCCGAGGTCACCAAGGCGATCCTCGACGCCGAGGACGGCGCCTGGCCGCGTGACGCCAGCCGGATCTGGGTATTCCCCACCGAGATCCCCGAGGGCCACTGGGGCGGCCGGGGCCAGATCAGGCCACTCGCAACGATCCTCGCCCGACTCACCGGCGACGACACCAAGCGGGCCCGTACGCTCGCGCGTGAGCGGATCGCTGCCACCCGAGCCGAACACGCCCGCCTGCCCTGATGGATGGCGAACGAAGTGGGGATCGATGCGGCCGGTGACACAGTCGTGAGGATCAGCCCGATTCAGGCGACGTCGGCCTTGGCCACCACCTCGCAAAGGCGTTTGTCGGCGGCGTGCTGGTTCCGTCAGATGATGTAACGGCGGATCATGCCGCCCTGCTCTTTGTGGTGGCGTGGTCGGTGCCGTCCAGGGTGAAGTAGCGCAGGGCGGTGAACTGGGCCTCGACGCGGTTGAGCCAGGAGCTGCTGGTCGGCGTGTAGGCGAGTTCGACGCTGTTCGCCGCGCCCCAGTCGCCGACGCGGCTGTCCTGCTTCGTGGTCAAGCGGGGAGAAGTTGTCGAGCACGAACGCGGTGCGGTGGTGGCCAGCTCACCGCTAGTGGCTTTCTCATCAGTATTCCGGTATCCGGTTCAGTCACACCCTCATTCTTTCGGCAGGGGTAAACGTGCAGGGGCAGGGGCTGACATCGGGTCTGGCCGGGGTTTCGACGCGCATGCCGACGGCGGCGTGGGCGGCGATTTCGGCGGCGGGGCAGAGGGTGCGGCGGCAGGAGCGCGAGGCGTAGGCGACCAGGAACGGTTCTCGTCGCGACCGCCGTCGGCGGAGAAGCCGTCGCTTGGGTGGCAGAACTCGGGCGCCCAGCGTTGCGGACCACCTCCCGAATGGTTTTGGCGTCACGGTCGCGGCGGGTCCGCCAGCGGCCGTATTCGAAAACAGGAATGTCTCCGAGCTGCTCGGTGAGGACGGACAAGCTGTCCTCTCCTACGCATGCACGGCCACCAGAGTCAGGTGGCGACGTGTTCAACCGGGTGCCTGATGGTGCAGGCTCCACGCAGTGGGAAGCTTGGGTGTTCGCGAGAGCACCGATCCGGGGCGGTTGTGAGGAGTCGGACGGTGCCGTCGGGACCCGGGCCTCGCTGTGAGCGGTGAGGCGGCGGGCGAGTCCGCTCTCGTTGGCTGCGGCCGGCGCCGGGCAACCCCCAGGGGTGATCACTCTGACCGAGTTCGTCCGGACAACGGACTCGGACATCGGCTACGAGGTGAGCGGGCCAGAGGGCGGGGCGCCCTTGGTGGCCGTGCGCGGCTGGCCCGACGATCCACGTTGCTGGAGCGGGTTGCTGCCGGCTTGGCATGATGCCAGGTACCGGGTGTACCGCCCCGTACCTGCCGGGCTTCAGGCCGACCCGTTTCCGCTCTGATGGCAAAATGCGCAGCGGCCAGATCGGTGCGCTCGGGCACGACCTGGCCTGCTTCCTGGAGGCCCTCGACCTCGATCAGGTCTCGCTGGTGGGGCACGACTGGGGCGCCCGAGCCGGCTACGTGGTCGGAGCGCTGTTTCCCCAGCGGGTCGCCCGCCTGGTGGCGATGTCCGCCGGGTACGCCACCAACCGAGCCGATGTGCAGTTGAGTTGGCCGTTGCCTCATGCCTACTGGTACGAGTGGTTCGTCGCCACCGAACGTGGTCGGCGAGCGATATACGAAGACCGCCGCTCGTTCGCCCGCTATTTGTGGCGCTCCTGGAGCCCGGAATGGGAAATCCAAGTGGCGGAGTTCGCTCAGGCGGCGGACGCCTGGGACAACGACGACTGGCCGCACATCACCGCGCACGCCTACCTGCACCGCTGGGGCGAAGCCCAGGGTGACCCCAGCTATGACGACATCGAGCGTCGCCCGCTCGAACCCGCCCCGGTGCGGGTGCCGACGCTGGTCCTGCACGGCGCCCGCGACGGCGACAACCTGCCCGAGACCTCCGCCAACAAGAGCGCGCTGTTCACCGCCGAATACGAACGGATCGTCCTGCCTGACGTCGGGCACTTCCCCCCCCGCGCGGAGACACCTGACCAGGTAGCCGACATGATCTTCAGCCACCAAGGCGGCGGGTGAGGGCTGCCAAAAGCGTTAAGCGGACTGCAGTGAAAACAATGCAATTTGGCTTACTTCGGCCGGTGGTAATGCCTCCAACCCGACCGTCGAAGCGCCCGAGGACGAACAACGCTCGAAGTGCCCGTGCAGGGCGGCTGCCCAGGTGGGGCCCGGCGAATGTGGTCGCCCGGAAACCATCGATGGCACTTGCCATGAACCCGCCTGAACCTGATCCCGGCGGTGACTCGCACCGGTGCCGTGACCGTCGCGCGCCGCCCGCGTTGGCTGGTGCCGATAGCGGAGGAGGATCCAAAGGCCGACGGGCATCAGGGTCCCTGCCCACCTCGCGGATCGGCCGGGTTGAGCAGGTCCGCTCATGCCGATGAGCGGTCTCGCGGGATTCCTAGAGTGGAACTGCCATCATCGATGGCATGAACGATTGGGAGCTGTTCCTCCAGGAGGTGTCCTGGTTCCTCCAACCCGGAGAGAGCGTCGCAGTGGGCGAGGCGCAGCCGTGGACCCGCGGATCGGCCGAAGACCTGCCTCAACTGTCCGCGCTGCTCGCCTCGGCGACTCTCACCCCCATCCGCGTCGAAGGCACTGCCTACGAGTTGCTCGCATGGGGACCCCCGGACGATCGACGAGGATGGCTCTGCCACCCGCCGGAGAGCGCGGGCGGCGGGTCTGTTCCGAAGACGCACGAGAGCTTCTGGAAACTCTGCGGCGGCATCCTCGAAAGATTCGGTGGACCCACCACCTGGTGGAGCAATCAGAACGAAGTGCTCACTGCTGATGCTACGCAGGTACAAGTCGCGGACGTCCTGGCCGACTATGCGTGGCTCTGGGAAGGCGACGGCCTGAAGATTTCGATCAACCCGAATGAGTATTACGCCGTCGCGATAGAGGCGAACGGGAATCTGGCTCTGGCGCATCGTGAGAACGGTCGGGTGCTTCTGTTCGCCCCGGATCATGCGTTCAAAGACGTCACACCGTTGGAAGGCTCCCCGCCATATTCTCTGCTCACGATCGACAATGTGCCCGACCTGGCTACCTGGATAGAGGCATGCGCTGCAACCTGGCGACATCGGTAGGCCCACCGTCAGGAACCGCCAGCCTCTCGCGTCGCCACCCTAGACTGTGCGCGCTGACCAGGTTCCGGAGGATTACCTCGCCATTCAGCTTCCTCATGGACGGTTTAAGTCTTCCTGAGTCGCGCGACAACGCGCCTGACCAGGCGCTCTTCCGCGAACGAGACGCCAAGGAAGAAGTGCGCAAAAAAAGCAGAACCAGCCCGTCGGGGCGCTTGCGACGGTATCCTCCGCTCGTCCGTCAGGCAGCCGCCCCTGGTCCAGCCCTTAAGAACTGTCCGCCGCCCTCTTCTGTCGCATATAGCTCCGGTTTGGAGCTGGGCGACCTGGCGGCGGCAGGGCCAGCACGGTATCGCCGTGGCCGACCAGAGTAGGAAGACGCAGGTCGACCCGCCATGGTTGATCAGGCACTTTCCGAACTGGTGGTGCTCGCCTACTCGCCTACCGTTCCTCTTGGTAGCGGCGAGTGAGCCGTCTGATGATGGCCTCGCCGACGGCGGCGGGCAGGTAGCCGGCTTCTGGGCGTGACTCGCTGTCTTCCCATTCGGGGATGTCTGCTGGCTCGTCGCCTCCTATGCCCAACGACACATCACTATGGCGGGCGCGGAAGTAGAACCGTTCGCCGCTTGGCAGAAACCCTTCTACCTGCACTGGATCTGCCCCACAGGTCACCTGTGCCTCCCAGCCCTCGCTCCGCAGGGTGGCGGCGAGCTGGAGCCAGGACGCTTGGTGCTGCTGGTGCCACCGCCGTCGAGCTTCATCCATGAGGTCATGGTGCTGGACCCGCAGGTGCGCTGACCACCTACGTTCACTGGGTCCGACGACACGCTACTTGATCGCCGCGACGCTGGGGACCCGAGGCCTCATTGCCGATGGCGATGCGTCGCTGTTCGAGGGTGAGGTCTGGACGGCAGAGCCCACTGGACTGATCCGCATTTCGGCACAACGGCCACCGTTCGCTCTCCTGTGAGGCGAGTCAGCGAGGCCACCCACAACAGCATCCGTCCAGCCCTCACCCGCACGCTCGGCATTTGTGCACCACTTGCGTCGACCCGGCCAGTCACGCTCTGTCACCTTGGGGCCAGGCCAACTTCGGGAGCGGGACGCCGGAGAGCCGTAGGATCCCGGGATGAGTAATGATGAGTGGAATCGCATGATCCGTTCGGCGAAGCAGGGCGAGTCCGGCCCTTGGACGTGCCCTGAGTGCGACGAGTGCGCGGTCGAGTTGGGTCAGCGTTTCAAGCAGCGCCACGTAGTGGAGTACACACTGATGTGCCTCGCCTGCCAAGCAGAGGTCGTTGCACCTGCTTGAACTCGCCCGTACAAGGCGTGCCGGCAAGAAGCGTGCATGAGCCCCGAACCGCGTTGATCCTGCCGTGATTTGGCTGGTCGATGCTGGGCGGCTTTCCCGGTCCGACGGCGCGGCATTGGGCAGGAGCCGATCCCACAACCACACGGTGGTGGCGATCAGTGTCCTGCTGTGGTGCGCAGGGCGGAGGCGAGGGTGCGCAGCGCCCTGCGAACGGTCGGCTCGGACGGCCGTGATTGCAGGACGACGCTGCGAGTGGGCAGCGGGGGGAGGCCGAGTGATTCGCCCATGTCCATGGCGCCGGGCGGGGTCACGCGCGGGCTGAGCGCCGCCACGGCCAAGCCTGCCGCCGCGGCCGCACCGATGGTCGCGATGCCGCCGCCCACGAACGCCTCTTGCCAAGCGATGCCCGCTTCGTTCAGCGCGGTCACCGCCATCTGGTGCACATGGCATGACTCGGCCTGCAGGGCGAGGCGCAGAGGCTCGCCGGAGCGGTGTTCGAAGTCGGATGAGGCCATCCAGCCAAAGGACTCCTCCATCAGGACCTCACCGTCGATGCGGCGGCCCTCGTGGCGCAGCACGATGGCCGCGTCCAGCGCACCGCTGTCGAACAGGTCAAGGAGCTCCCACGAGCTGGCGATCCTCACCTCCAGCGTCAGGTCTGGCTCCGCTCGCCCTATCTGGCGCAGGAGGTGGGGCAGTTCGGTGCCGACGACGTGGTGGCTTATGCCGATCGATAGGCGTTGCCGCTGAACGCCGAACGAGCCCAGCGCGCCCGCGTGGGCGGCCAGCAGTTCACGTGCCGGCCCGAGGAAGGCGGCGCCGTCTTGCGACAGGCGGACCAGGCGGGGCGTACGGTCCAGCAAGCGGCGACCCAAGGCGTCCTCCAGCCGCTTGATCTTCAAGCTCACGGCGGACTGCGTGGAGTCCATCGCCTCCGCCGCGCGCGTGAAGCTCTTCATCTCGGCGGTCAGCACGAAGGCCTGCACAGCGTCCAGGGCGAGCATCTTCATCGTCACACCAACCATTCGAATCTTTAATGACTGAAATATCTTAAGATGACTTTTTTGAATGACCAAGTGATGGCTACGCTGCGAACCGTCCCGAGGAACGGAGTCCGACCATGCCCTTGGTCCAAGTGTCGTTGCGGCGAGGCAAGTCCGCCGAGTACCACCAAGCCCTCTTCGAGGGCGTCTACCGCGCCATGCGTGAGACCTTCGACGTGCCGGAAGACGACCGCTTCATGACGATCACCGAGCACGACGGCAGCACCTTCAGCGTCAGCCCCACCTACTACGGCGTCGAACGGAGCGACGATGTGGTCATCATCCGGATCACCGCCAACAACACGCGCGACCTCGTCCAGAAGCAGGCGCTCTACCTCCGCATCGTCGAACTCTTGGGGGCGAACCCCGGCGTGCGCCCCGAAGACGTATTCATCAATCTCGTGGAGGTACTGCCGGAGAACTGGTCGTTCGGCCATGGCATCGCGCAGTACGCGGTGCAGCAGGGCTGAAGGGAACGGTTCGCTCCGCGCCTTCTGCGTTCCAGCGACATGTGACGGCGCCATATGGCGCCGTCACTGATCGTGGGCAGTTATGACATATCGCTGGAGCCCGGTCAGTTGGGCAGGCGGCCGAGATACACCAGAAACCGGCAATGGCGATCGTAAACAGAGGTCGTGTGACACATAACGCCGTCGAGTCGCCGGTACCGTATCGGGCGGTCGGCCAGGGCTGACTCCTGCGGATGCCGGTTGATGCGACAACTAATCGAGATTCAGTGTCACAACCCCAGCAGAACGCACTCGCCGGAGGCCACCAATCACGTGGCGCCAGCTTCCGTGGTCAAGCATATCCGCCTGATCTTTCCCGAAAAATGCGGCGACCCAGCCGGGATCGCCGGTGGCGGCGAAGGACGCCCAGGCCGCGTGCATGCGGGCGGCCAGATCCGTCGGCGGCTCGTCCGGCCCGAGGGTGGCGGCGGGGCCGCGGAGGGACGGCAGTCCGGTGGCGTCGAAGACGAACGGCAGCTCGACGGCGTGGGGCCTCGAGTTCGCCGCCGAGGGCGTTCGAGCGCCACGCGAACGAGTAGCGGTAGGTGGCGCCGGACGTGCGCGTGTTTCCCGCGTGTGCGTCGACCGGTCGCCGGGTTCCGGCGCCGAACAGGGCGTCGCCCATGATGGCGGAGCGCAGCTCCCCGGCGGAGGCGTGCGGCCTGGCCCTGCGGTAGGCCTCGACGAGCCGGGCCGGCCGCGTGTGCGAGCGCGCGGTGGTGACGTCCACATCCGCCGCCGTGGAGGTGGACAGGTTCCCGAAGGGCGCCAGGTAGAGGTTGCCCTCCTCGGTGTTGGTGCCCGCCAGCAGGTCGACGTCCGCTCCGGCGACCGCAGCGACGGCCTCGGCCGGTTGCCGGTCGAGCACGATGCTGAACGGACTCAGCCCGATGAGCGGGTCGGTGTGCGTCTCGGTCCGCAGATCGATGCCCGGCAGTTCGCCCGTGACCTCGACGAGCCGCCCGTCGGGGACGGCGGCGAAAGCGCCTGCGTGCGGCTCGACTCCCGGGGCGCGGCGCGGGTCACGCGGGCGGCCTGCTCGGGTGTGAAGACGCCGGGGCCGCTGCCGCTCTGCACGATCGCGCGCCGGCACAGCCGCCGCCGACCGGCGGACCCGGCCTCGGACGAGGTCAGCACGCCGCCCACGGTCGTCGCGCCCGCGGACTGGCCGAGCAGCGTGACGCGGTCGGGGTCGCCGCCGAAAGGGGCGATGTTCTCCCGCACCCAGCGAAGAGCGGCGATCACGTCGAGCAGGCCGCGGCCGGCGGGCGCTCCGGGCAGATCGAGGAAGCCCTGGACGCCCAGCCGGTAGTTCAGCGTCACAAGGACGACCCCGTCGCGGGCGAAGGCGGCGCCGTCGTAGATCGGCGAACGGGTGGAGCCCGCCACGAAGCCGCTGCTGTGCACGAACACCGTCACGGGCAGGCGCGCGCCGCCGGCCTCCGGGGTCCTCAAGCGACTGCGCGCCTCACTCGACCGGCACGTTGCCAGTGACCCTGGTAGCGGTGAGGGCCGCAGGTCGGTGGCCTGGCCGTCGAGGGAGCTCAGGTGGCGGACTTGGTCCCGGACGCGGAAGAGGACCGCGGAGTCTGCTCGATCAAGATGGCTGTCGCACGTTCCAGCAGTTCGCAGAAGGCGGCGTGTTCGGCGGGGGTGAACGCATCGGTGAGCGCACGCTCCAGCACGATCACCTCTTGGTAGGCGCGGTCCAGCAGCTCGCGGCCCGCCGCGGTTTGGTTGGCGATCATCACCTTGGCGTGCACCGGGGACGGCTCGCGGGTGATGAGGTTCTTGTTCTGCAGGCCGGTGAGCACGGTGGCCATGGTCTGCTGGGTGACGCCGCAGGCACGGGCGAGTTGGGCGCCGGACATGCCGCCCTCACGGGCGAGCACCAGCAGCACCGTGTACTGCGTCATGGTGAGCCCGTGCCTGCGCAGCACCGCCTCGTGGTGCCCCATCAGCGCCTGCTCGGTGCGCCTGATCCGGGTGCACAGATACTCCTCGACCGGGATCTCCGCCATCACTCACCACTTTCACAATTCACTGTGTTGACTCAGCATCCTGATACTCCTACCGTGGTCGACTATCAGGATACTGAGTCAACTCAGGAGGTTTCAATCATGAAGGCTGTCGTGCTCGGCACCGACGACCGGTTCCACCTCACCGACCTCGACGAGCCCACCCCCGGCCCCGGCGAGGTGGCCATCCGAGTCGCCTACGCCGGAATCCAGTACGGCGACGTGCTGGTCCGCAACGGCCACTTCCCCGTGCCCCGCCCGTTCGTCCCCGGCTTCGAAGCCGCCGGGCACATCATCGCAGTCGGTGACGGCATCGACCCGGCCCGCATCGGCACACCGGTCACCGCGCTGACCAGCGCCGGCGCCTACGCCGAAGTCGTCATCGCACCCGCCGTGCTCACCCTTGAGGCCACCGGCCTGGACCCACGGGTCGCCGCAGGCTTCGGCTGGATCACCCCCACCGCCTACGACCTGATCAACACCGTCACCCTCGTACGGCCCGGCGACCGCGTGCTCATCCACGCCGCCGCGGGCGGCGTCGGCACCCTGGCCGCCCAGTTCGCCAAGGCCGCCGGGGCCGCGGCAATCACCGGCATCGTCGGCAACCAGGACCAGGCCGACTACGCCGCACCATTCGGCTACGACCAAGTGCTGATGCGCGAGCAGTTCCCCCGAGCACTCGCCGACGACCAGTTCGACGTGATCCTCGACCCCATCGGCGGCCCCACCCGCCACGCCAGCCTGGAACGCCTCGCCCCCCACGGCCGACTGGTCGTCTACGGCAACATCGCCACCTTCGAGCCCGTCGAAGTCTCCGCCAACGACCTGCTCATGCAGGGCAAATCCCTGCTGACCTACAACAGCAACCTACTGAGCCAGACCCACCCCGAACGGCTCGCCGCCAGCGCTCACCAGGCCCTCAGGCTCCTGACCGACGGCCAGGTCCACATCGACATCACCGCCGAATACGAACCGGCCGACCTCGACACGGCCATCGAGCGACTCGCCAACGGTGCCGCGCGCGGCAAGACCATCCTCCGGATCACCTGACCACAACTCGCAGACACACCAACTGGAAGGCCGCCCCACGCATAAACCCGAAGGCGGCCTTTCGTCACGACACCCACCGCGCGCCGATAAGCGACCGCACCCCTCACCTGCCACAACGAAGACTGGGATCGCCACCTCAAGTTCCGCGATGCTCGAGGCAACCTCCCGCGCTGCTCTCCCTGATCACCCCGATCAACGCCGACAAGCGCCTCAACGTGGTCGTCCGCGACCCCAGCAGCTCCTACCAGCCCGGCAAGTTCGCCGCCCTGGCCAACCGAGTGGCCAGACCCCGGGTCAATGAAGTCGGGGCCATCTCCGTGGTCGAGACTTCCATGCGCGGCGTGGCGTATCGCCGGGTGACTCCGGAAACGCCGATCGACCTGTCCGATGAAGGGACGGGTGCGGTCGTCCGACGACCATGCCGGTGCACGCGGTCTCCCGTACCGTTCTCGACGGAACTGACCGGAAGGGGCCTTTCTCATGGATGAGGACGAGCAGTCCCCGTCCGCGGTGGCCGGGCCGGCGTCCGCGCCCGTCCGGACGCCACGGCGCAGATGGCCGGCGAGGACGATCGCCGCGTTGGGGGGCGTCCTTGCGGTGGTGCTCCTGGCGGGCGCGGGCCTGTGGTGGTTCAGCCCCTGGGAGCGCATGACGGGTCTGCACGGTGCGCCGCCGAAGGCGGTGGACGACGTGCCGTCCGAGGGGGCGCGGTACTTCGGGGACGTCGTGGATCCGGTGCTCGCGGCGGGCGCGGTGGTGGAGAAGCACGGTCGGGGGGTGCGGGCCGTCGACCTGGCCGGTGGGCGCACGTGGTGGAACCTGAGCAGGCCGGGGCGGGCGGGCGTCGCCTCGGTGTGGAAGGTGGACGGCAGGCGCGTCGCCGTCGTGTGGAGCGACCGCCGTCTCACCGTCGTCGACGTGCCGTCCGGCCACCGCACGCATGTCGAGCTGCCGAACCGGTCCGCGGCCGCGCACCTCATGGGCTCCGAGAAGGTGCACGTCGAGGCCGGCGGGCTCACCGGCCCGGACGGGCGCCTGCTCGTGGCCGCCGTCCAGGACCGCGAAGTCGATGCCTACGATGCCGCGTCTGGCCGGCGGGCGTGGACGCGGCAGGCGCCTCGAAACTGCTTCTATCGGGACGCGGTGCAGGACGGCATCGAGGTCCAGACCGGGTTGCTGTCGTTGGACGTCGACTGCTTGGAGTACGGCGGCCAAGCGGCGGACTACACCTACAGCACCTTGCTCGCCCCGTCCGGTCAGCCGCTCCAGGGCTTCGAGCATTTCCCCGGGGGTTCGCTGCTACCGGCTGGGGACCACGAGCTCTTGCAGGACAAGCAGGACGGCGACGTGAGCAGTCACGGCTACCGGCTGATCGACTCAAGGTCGGGACGGCCGTTGTGGCGTGTCGACCAATGGTCGTCCTCGGACGGGCCGGACGCCGTGACCGCGGCCGCCGGCCTGGTGGTGGTCACCGACCAGGAAGGCGGGAAGGTCGCGTTGTACCGCGCCATCGACGGGCGGCTGCTATGGCGGCGTGAACTCGGCGACTCGGTCGTCTTGCAAGCCGGCATGGTGATCGCCGGCCAGGTGCGCGTCATCGAGAAGGAGCCGCGTCCGATCAAGGTGCTCACCTTCAGTGCGACAGGTGGGGACGCAGGGCAGCAGGAACTTCCGATGTTCGAGGGCGCCGGTTTCCCGACGCTGGCTGGAGGGGCTTACGGCACCCTCGTGGTCGCGGACTCCGACCCCGAGCCCAACGGCGGCGAACGCCCCTCCGTACTTCTCACAGGCGGCCACCGATCACGGTGATCGGCATTGGAGGCACGCCGCCGAGACCAAGCCCCCACCGGGGCGCGGGAGGTGAACGAGCCCGGTCGCCACGCTGTCGGCGTGCAGGAAGGCGAAGTCTGCGATCTCGTCTTCCTGCACGGTGGCCAGGAGCGGGCCGGCTGGACGGGCCAGTCCCACTTCTTCGCAGATCTCCCTGGCGCATGCCAGGTGCGGCGGTTCTTTGTCCTCCGCGACACCGCCGGGCAGGCCCCAGTCGGGGCGGTAGTGCGTCTTCACCAGCAGCACGTGCCGCTGTGGACCGGTGAGAAGCATGCCCGTAGCCCCAGGCAGCAGGCAGGCAGTTGCTCGAACCAGGTGGTGGGGTCCGTCCATGGCACCGGGCGATGGTGGCTTCCTGGCCGCTGATCGCCTCCACCGTCGAGACGGTGCGTACCTGCCCTGGCGGGCCCGTCCACCGTGGCCCTGACCATTGACCGTAAGCGCTTTGTAATCGCGGATGGGCATCATCGTCACCATGCCGCTACGGAGGGAGCAGCGCGGATGAGTGCGGCTGGAACGCCGGGCCCATCTCAGGTGGGGAGCGTGGGCAGGGGCTGCCAGTTGGTGGCATTGGCGCTGATCGGAGCGGTCGTGTTCGTCGCCTGGAGGGCGTGCGCTCCGGAACAGCCCGAGCATGCGCCACCGCTGCTGGTCGGAACCGCCAAGCCGGGCGCCACGCGCATCGACCCGGGAACGGTCGGCCGGCCGGACGGCTTCGTCGACGGAACCGGCTGGCCGGACGCGTGCGCGTTCCTCAGCGACGCGGAGATCCGGGCCGTCCTGCCACAGGCGGCCCGGATCCAGAGGACGGGCGGCGAGGTCAGGCTGAGCACGATGAACGCGTTCGACGCCACAGGCGGCCCCCTGACCGCGCCACGTGGTGGCTGTACGTACAAGTTCGAGCTGCCCGGGCTGCAGGGGGTCGTCATCGGAGTGGCGGAGGAGATCGACGCGCGTCCCGAGGTCGTGGACATGAACTGGTCGAACCTGGTCTCCCACCGGAATGACGTGCCCGGCGCCCTCGGCGCCGAGAACTGCGCGGCGGGGATCATGGGCCAGCCCATGACCTGCCGAAAGGGCCAGCTGGCCTATGACGTGAGTTTCGACCTCCTGCAGGCCTACTCCACGACCGCACTGCGCGGCCGCAAGCTGCACGTAAGGCACGGCGGCAGGTCCACCGCCTTTGATCTCGACGACGACAGAAGCGCCCTCGGCCGCTTCCAGAGCACTGTCGTCGAACCGGAACTGGCCAAGACGATCAACGCGAAGATCGTCAAAGTCGACCGGGCCCGGCCTTGACCGCTGGCGCGCAGGTCCTCCACGACCCGCGCGGTCGACTCCCACGCCGCGGGTTGATCGTTCCGCCCATGTCCGGACGATGACCCCGCGCAACGAACGTGCCCAGACACGGGGCAGGGCCAGACTCCTCCTAGTGCTCCAGCCGCACTTGGAGATCTCGGTCTGATGGAGGCCGGGATGCGCGGCCCGGTGCGTCTCGCCCCCGGCAGCCTGTGCGTGATGACGGGTCCGGCGCGGTTCACCTGGCGCAACGCCATCCCGTCGCGCAAGACCGCCCCCGGCCCGGCCGGACGGGTGCTCCGCGGCCGACGAGTATCCGTGACCCTGCATACCGTCCGCTAGAGATCGCCGTCCTACAGGACGAACGCCAGTTCCCGTCAATGGGCGGGGTTCTCGCTGAGAACGTGCAACGGGTCGAGGGCTCCGCCGGTGTTGTATCGGTAGCCCGTGATGCTGGCGAAGACCTCGATGATCGGCGCCTCGTTTCCTCCGGATACCGCACGGGCTGTTCGTACCGGGACGTTCAGCATGGCGGCCCGCCGCCCCGGCAGGGTGTCCGGATCGAATTCGAACACCTCCCACTCCTCGCGCGGCGGGGCGAGGCAGAATTCGAGATAGTCCGCCGCCTTGGCGCCTTCGCTCTCGATTTTCACGAGTTCAGCGAAGGGCGGCGGCGGCTCCCCGATGGTATAGAGCAGACCGCCCTCGTCCTCCACCGCCGCTTTCCATGTCATCCCGCCGTCGATCCAGCAGGCGGCGCTGAAGCCCATCGATGTCTCCATGACCTCGAAGGCGAGGAGCCGCGTGCCGGTGCTGAGGCTTCGCAATCCGTCCTCGTCGTTGTGGAGCGTGCGCTTCTGGTCGACGAGGAAGGTCCAGCCGTCGATCGGCGGGCTGACGCACCAGCCCGGTGTACGGCTGGAGATGGCGGTGTCGTAATCGGTCGTCCGGCCGCCGGCCCGCTTGCCCAACCGCGAGGCGACCTCGTCGACCGGCAGGTTCTCGACCGCGATGACCGAATGGTTGAATCCCATGACCGCCCTTCCTCGTGAACGACCACTGGAGCCTATTGCCGGGCTTTCCCCACGTCGACCCCGCGCCCGGAATCAAGGCGGCGAGATCGAACGGGGCGCCGTCCCGGCCGCGTTGGACCATGCATTTCATCGTGCACAGGGCCTTTCCAAAGGTGTGTTCTGGTGAGGGCTCAGGGCTCCGGGCGGTGTTGGCGCACCTACGGGCCCCGCATTCACGTTCAGGTGCTGGTGACGGCTCCTTTCGTGAGCGGGGTGTGCCGTCATGACGGCAGCGAGGCGCTAGCCCGGCGCCTCCGAGAACAGAGGCGATGGCGGAGCGGGCACTGACCGAACGCCGCAGCCCCGAGACTGGGCGGTCCCCTGGCGCGGTCCGTAGCGCGTCCATGGCTGATCCGCTGCCGGGTTACCGTCACCGGCCGGCTCCACCGAACGCCCGGGCGGCGAGCGCGCGACCGTCGCCTGGGGCGCGAGCCGTACTGGACAGACCGACACCGACCGGGAAGCGTTCGCCTACTTTCAAGGCAGCGTCTCCGCGGAGCACCGGGCGCGGGACGCGGTCGCCGCGGCGCATGCCGCCGCTCGCGACACACCGGACGGCGCGCGTCGGCCGGGACGGCGTCGTCGGACGGGAATCGGCCGCCGGAGCACCGGTGCCGCTGGGTGAGGTGCTGGCCGCCGGGGTTCCGGTACCGCAGTTCCTGGTGACGAGGTGGGCCGATGCTGCCCGGATGTCGCCGCGGACGCTGGAGCGGACGTTCTGTTCGCCCGCGAGCGGACCCCCGCCGAGCGTGCGGCGTTCACCGAGGACGAGGAGGGCGTGCAGCGCATCGGCGTGTGTACGCCCAGCGGCCGCCGTCGCCCCCGCAAAGCGGTCTGGGAGACGGGTGGACATCGGGGGTGCTGGTAAGTGGACATGGAAGTGCCGGTCGGGTGACGGGCTGGGGTTGAACAAGGAGGCGTGCTGGCAGGGTTCGGCGGAATCGATACCGGGTGATCCACAAGATCGCGATCACCCATACGCTGACTCACATGTTCGACGAAGGCTGGGAGGCCCGCCTCGGGTGGACCCACGGGCTGATTTCCGCAGTCCCGGCCGAGCGGGAAGTCGCCCTGCGGCACCATATGGCCACCGGAGCCGCCGTGTCGGCGGCGCTTCAGCGAATGAACAGGCATTGGCACCGCACCAACGCCGACTACAGCGATCCAGCGTTCCGCCAGTCCATCGCCGAGCACATCGCCGCGCAGCGTTACGGCTTCCCCTCCGGCCTCTGGCAGCAGGTCTCCGCGAAGGACGTGCCGCACTGGCCCGGGCTGCCCTACGTCCTCAACTTCCTGGAATGGGAGGCCCGCTACCCAGACCTATGGACCAGACACGCCAAGCATTGGGGGACCAAGGAAAGCTGGCTGCGAGCTCTCGCCGTCCCCGGGCACGAGGACATCACCCGCGAACGCCTCGCCACCATGCTTGAGCTCGTCATGGCCAGGGCCTACCGCTGCAAAGACAGACGCTACGTCGGCATCGCACGCGTCATCGACAGCCCCGAACTCCGCAATCGAGTGGCCTCTGTGGCCGAGCAGCCCAACCCGTGGGCCAGGCTCCACGCCGCCTACGTTCTGGACATGCTGCGGCACCCCGAACGGCCCAGCACCCGAGCCGTGTGGGAAAGGCATGTGGCCGGAGCGAGTCGGACCGTTTAGCCGACCGCGCGGTGCCGCCCACGCCATCTCCGTGTCGGGGGTGTGGCACTCCACCGACCGCCTACCAGCACAGACCCTGGCCACTGACCAGGGTCGCCCACCCACACTCACAGATGTCCGCCGGCAAAGGCCGCCAGCACGGCGGTCGTCCCGTCGGCGGACGGCCCGGCCCGGCCCGGCCCGGCCCGGCCCGCTGACGATCACGCTCGCGGCCAGCCGTCTTCCACGTGCCGGCACTACTGCTACGTCGACCAGCCCGCGGTCGGCGTCCAGGCCGTCAAGCGCGTCGCCGCGGCAGGTCAGGTGACCAAGAGGGCGGCGCCCGGAGCCGGGCGCCGCCCGTGCTCTCAGTCGGCGATCATGCCGCCGCTGAGGTTGGCGATCGCGCCGGTCATCGCGCCGGAACGGTCCGAGGCGACGAAGGCGGCCACATCGGCGATCTCAGCGACCGTGGGCAGCCGCTTGCGCAGGGTCCGGTCGGCCATGCGCTGGTGGAACGCCTCGCGGCTGATGCCGTAGGCGTCGGCGTGCAGCCCGTACACCTCGGTGAGCTGCGGCGTCTCGGGCATCCCGGCGGCGTTCAGGCACACGACCCGCACACCGTGCGGTCCCAGCTCGGCGGCCAGGCCCCGCGACAGCGACTCGACCGCCGCCCACGCCGGCGCCATACCGCCCATCAGCGGGACGGCCGTGCGCGACGGGCTCGCCGTGATCGTCAGGATCACGCCCGCGCCCTGGGCGGTCATGCGCCGTCCCGCTGCCCTGGCGGTCAGGAAGTTGGCCTTGGGGTAGGTGGTCATGGGCAGGTCGAAGTCGTCGGGTGACAGGTCGGCCAGGGACGTGCCCTGGATCCGGGTCTGGGGCAGGCTGATGGCGTTGAAGGAGACGTCCACGCTGCCGGCCGTCTCGGCGACCTCCTCGACGTGCGCCTGGACGGCGGCGTCGTCCAGCGCGTCCACCACGGCGGCCTCGGCCTTTCCCCCGGCGGCGCGGATCTTCTCGGCGACCGCCTCCAGCCCGGCGAGGTTCCGCCCGGCCAGGAACACCCTCGCCCCTTCCGCGGCGAAGGTGTGAGCGACCGTGCTTCCGATGGAACCGCTCGCTCCGTAAATGATGGCGTTCTTGCTTTCGAGCAGCATTGTCCGGCTCCCAATTGTCTACGTTGGTGACGGGCTTTCCGTCAATGGTGTCGACTCGGCGGCGGGCCAAAAGGAATCGTCCTGCCCGCACCCGTTCACCGAAGTCTCGTATTTACACAGGTGAGCCGGGGTCATCAACGCCTGAGGGCAGGGCGGAAGCGCCCTGCCCTCGCCGTCGAACTTCTTGCGTCTACAGAAGTGCCGATTCGCCGGGCTGGGGACTTGATGGACCAGGGCCGAGGGACCGGGAGAGTCCGAAATACTCGAACAACTGCGGGTCGCGGAACGCGGAAATGCGTGTGATCCCGCCGCCGGACGCCGTCAGGACCATCAACGCGTGAAGGTGGTGAACGCCGTCTTCGCCGCGCTGGTACATGGCGGCTGCGGGCTGCCCGTTGGCCGAGGTCGCCACCATCCGGATGGCACCTGGCACGGTGAGGACCCTGGCCCCGAAAAACCGGACGATGGACTCCCGACCGGCGAACCAGGAGGACGTGGGCGGCATCTCCAGCACGGCGTCCTCGGTCAGCAGCCCCAACAGAGCGGCGACGTCGGCGTTTTCGAAGGCCGCGACATAGCGGTCCAGCAGTTCCCGCTGGTCGGCGCCGGTGACCTCGGTCGTGTCGTCTTCAGAGGGCGCCACCTGGCCGAGCCGGGCTCGAGCGCGTTGCAGGATGCTCTTGACCGCGGCGACGGATATGCCGAGCAGATCGGCGACCTCGGTCGCGCGCAGTGCCAGTACGTCGCGCAGGATGAGGACGGCGCGCTGGCGCGGGGGCAGATACTGCAGGGCGGCGACCAGCGCCAACCGCAGGCTTGCCCGCGCCGCGACGATCGTGGCGGGATCGCCCCGGACCAGATGGTCGGGGAAGGGCTCGAGCCAGGTGACTTCCGGCGGCGGCGCCAGAGGGCCTTCCGGATCATCGGTAGGACCTCCGAGCCCCGAGGGCAGCGGCCGGCGCTTGCGATGCTCGAGGGCGGTGAGGCAGACGTTGGTGGCGATCCGGTAAAGCCAGGTGCGCAGTGACGACCTGCCTTCGAACGCCTCATAGGAGCGCCACGCACGAATGTACGTCTCCTGCACGAGGTCTTCGGCATCGTGAACCGAACCGAGCATGCGGTAGCAGTAGGCCAGCAGTTCCGGCCGGTAGGGAGAAGTCAGCCGTGTGAAGACACCGTTGTCCGGCGGCACCGTCTCCCCGGCCGATCGACCGGCCTTGACGCGGGTGTCGGCCACCTGCGTCACCGCCCGGCACCGGGCCGGGCGGCCAACTCGACGACCTGCACGTAATTCCCGACCGGATCCTCGACCGTTGCGATGAGGCCTGGGCCGAAGTCGTCCACGGGCCGGATCCACCGCGACACGCCCAGCGCCATCAGGTGGGCGACGACCGCCTTGATGTCCTCGACATAGAAGTTGATCAGAATCCTGCCGGGCTCCCGCGTGCTCGGCTGGAGATCGTCACGGCGGTCGAAGACCAACCGGCTGCCGCCGACCATCAGGACGGTGCCGGGCCCGGCCGACGGAACGAACGCCGCGCGGTACCAGGCGCTGAGCCGTTCCGGATCGTCGCTGCCGAGCACGAGGCCGCCCAGCCGGATCCCTGTCGACTCTGGCATGATCGCTCCTTCTCGGGATCGTCATCGGAGTTGCGTCCATCTATCGACTCGGCGACCCGCCGAAAGGAATCGATCGGGACAGCGGCCGGATCGTCGGACGAAGTCGAAGGAACGTGAGCGGCGGCCCGCGCAAGGTCATCTCCCTGCGCCGAGGAGCGTACGACGGCGGACGCTTCCGCCACGGCGACGATCGCTGACAGCCCCGTGAGCGCGCGGACGGACCCGTAGACCGCGGGTAGCACGGCCCGGTCGGCGGGAGCGGCCGCCGAGGACATTCCCCGCACCTCATCAGCGCGACAAGAAGGTGGCGCGTCAACCGAACTCCTGCTCGATCGCGGTGCCAGCTGGCAAGGGCGAGCCGGGCCACGGGCACGAGGGGCCTCCTATCAGCAGGGAAAGGTCAGCGTGGGTAGGCGCCACCGTCCAGGCTCAGCACCTGGTTGGTGAGATAGCCATTGCGCAGGACGGCCAGCGCGAGGTCGGCGACCTCCTCGGGGCGACCGAACCGGCCGGTGGGAAGTGCGCGGGGATCGCCTTCGGGGGGCAGCATGCCGGTGTCGGTGATCAGTGCGGGTGCCACGGCGCTGACCGTCACCCCGCGCGAGGCGACCCGGCCGGCCAGGAAATGGGTCAGGCCGTGCAGCCCCGCCTTGGAGGCGGCGTAGTCCGCGCCGACGATGCCGCCGGTGAAGCCGGCGGCCGAGGGGACATGAACAGCACCCGGCCGAAACCGCGCTGTGCCATGCCGGGCAGCGCGTGCTGGACCAGCAGGAAGGGAGCCCGCAGGTTCACCACGAGCGTCCGCTCCCACGCCTCGGAGTCGAGCATGGTGTAGTCCTGCTGGACCGCGTGGCCCGCGTTGGGAATCAGGGGGTCGACAGGGCCCAGGAGCGCCTCGGCGGCCTCGCGCAGCAGCCGAGCCGGGAGGCGAGGATCAGCAAGGTCACCGCCGAGCGCCAGGCCGTTGCCCACCGGGGCGTCCGCGCCGTCGCCGAGGCGGCCCCGGGACGCCAGGTCGTCGATGCGGGCCAGCAGCGGCGCGGCGCCCAGCCCGGCCGGGAGGGCGAACAGCTCCGCGGCGATCTGCGGGTTGGACCGGCCGCGCGCGAGCACTCTCAGCACGTCCAGTTCCCGGCGGGTGAGACCATGCATCTCCGCCAACACCGCGGCCACCCATGTGGCACGCATACTCACCCAGCTCGGCGTGGCCACCCGAACGGAGGCCGCCACCCGCATCCGCGAGTACGGCCTCCTCGATCGCTAAGCCCCACCCGGGCCGGGGGCGGGCGAGCGCCGCGGCCAAGCAGGCAGGGTCTGAGCAGCCGGAACCGGACCACGCGCGGACCAGCTTCACCGGCGCGGGGCCGACGACGATGCCCGGGATGACGATGACGTTGATCGCGGGACCATCCCGGCACGGGTCCTGCACGAGGGCCGCTGCGGACCCGCCTACCAGCGGCTGCAAGAGGCCGCCGCGCTCTACACCGACCTCGAGAACTCCAGGCAGCTCGCCACATTCGCGGACATGTTGCAGGTCGCGATGTCCCACCTAGGTCTGCAGGGAGACGCCTTGGCCATCGCGGAGCGGACCGTCAGGGCCCGGCGGCGGCAGTCGGACCGGACGCCCGAGGCGCGCGGAGCTGGCGCGCTCGCTGACCAACCTCGGCAACCAGCCCGCCCACCAGGGAAGGGCCGCCAAGGCACTGGCCAATTCCCGGGAGGCCCCTACTATTGCGTCATGTCGCTCGCAGTACGCTGGATTCGGCTGCTGATGGTGGTCTCGGCAGCCGGCTTTGCCGGTACGGCCTTCGCAATCCGTGCCATGATGGACGGGCCCATCGAACAGTATTCAGGCGCCGCCTTGTCCGCAGCCATCGTCTACACGATAGTGATCTGCATACGGCCGCCGATTTCACCACTGTCTGCGGGCAGCGCCACGATCGCATACTGCTGGTTCATCGAGTTCGCACAGCTCACTCCCCTACCTGCGGCACTCTCCCAACGCAGCTGGTTCGCACGGCAGTTGCTGGGCGCCCAGTTCGACCTCATTGATGTCGCCTGGTACCCCGTCGGCGTCATCCCATTGATCGCCGCGCATTGGCTGCTCCGTGCCCGCACACGTTCCCGAACCGACTCGGCACCCGCCCTCAGTTCATAATCTCGAACAGTCGCGCCCAGCCACCTGACCCCCTGGATGCGAACCACCGACACTCCGGGCGGCACGCCATCTCGCCCAACTCGCGGCGTGCTGGGGAGATCACGTGAGCCTGTGCCCCCAAGAAGACCGCCGGTGTGGAGGCCCGCATCAACGGACGCGGCCCAGTGTCGGAAGCGGCCGAAGACGTCCGGCAGGTCCAGCCCGCCCCGCTCGATCAGGGAGTCGGCGACCAGGCATTTACCCCGTAGCTCGCGCGGACGGGATCTCCGCAGTGCACCGCCGGCGGCTCGGAAGCACGCTGCTTGTGTGACTTCACCAGTACCGACTCCGACCAGGTCGTCTACGAACAGAGACGGCATCTGGCGTTTGGCCACGCGCCGGTCCGACCGTGATGCAGAGCTCATCGCGGTGGTGTGCGACGTGCCGGGTGGGCGGCGTGGTGGAGTTGGTCGTGCAGACGCTGGTTCCGGTCGCGGGCGACCTGCGGGATCTGCGGTGGTTGGGGCAGGCCCGGACCGACGTGGCGGCCGCGTGGTACTGCGTCATCACCCCTGGAGAGACCGTCGCTGTCAGCTGGCCCAGCTCCTTACCCGCACGCACCCAGTTATGGCAGCCGATGACGGGGAAGTGCGATCCGAAACCGTTGACGGTTTGAACCGCCGATCATCCGCTCTCGTACGGCCGGCTTCTGCCAGGCGCGATCGACGCCATTGGCCGAGCGGGAAGTTTGCAGGAACGGCGTGCGGCGTACGCGCGGGTGCTGGACCGCTGCGATGACGCGCACGCGGCCTTCGCGCAGGTGTGGGAGCTGCGCCAGGAAGCGGCAGGCGGCGCGCCCCTGGCCGACGGGCCCGGCCCTGTCCGCGATGCCGCGCAGGAGGCACAGCGGACACTCGCGGAGCTGCGGCGGGCCGTGGCACATGTGCTGCCCCTCGGCCCGCAGGCGGTCTCGCGACGGGCGGAGGCGCTGAGCAAGAGACAACAGCAGCGGGTGGAGCTGGTGCTCGGCCCCGCTGGCGAGCTCGAAGAGATGCGGGCTGAGCTGGCGAGCCTTGAGGAGCAGTACCACCTGGCCTACGGGGCGTTCACCACTGCCGCCCAGAGCGTGTTGGCGCCAGACGAGGACGGCTAATCCCCGCCCCACCGTCCAGAGGCTGAGGTCCGCGCCGGGGCAGCGGCGCGGCTTGGGCGCCTTCACGAACCCCTCACGATTGGGCAGCACCGCCACCGTTCCGGCAGCGACCAACGCCCGCCACGCACCATTGACCACCCGGCTCGTCAACCCGGGCTCGGCCACCGCCCCCGTCCGCCGCAGCTTGCTCCGTCGGCCAGCGCACCCGAGGCGATCCGGGCGGCCGGCACCCGCCGCGCCCATCGGCCGCCTCAACACGCAGCGATCTTGGTTCCAGGTGCGAACCAAGGCGGCGCGGGCTCTGTTGAGAATCGTGTCGGGCGCGCCCTGACCGGCCGCGCAGCCGGGAGTACCCACCGTCTTCCACGGGCCCGGTCGGGGATGGTCAACGCCGATCGACGAGAGCCCGCCGACAGGGCGTGGCGCTTCGGCGTCTCAGCCGGCTTCGGCATCCGTGCTTGCCGATGGGCCTGCCAGGACGCGTGCCAGCAGGTCACGGAGGTGCCGCTGGTCGGAGCCGGGGAGTTCGAAGAAGGTCCGGGCCAGCGCGTGGGCGCTGGAGCGCAACTCCCGGCGCTTGCGCTCGCCGGCTTCGGTGAGCACCACGTGCTTGACCCGGCGGTCGCCCGGAGCGGGCCGGCGTGTCACCATGCCGCGGCGCTCCAGGCCGTCGACGATGCCGGTGACGTTGGACGGCTCGCATGACAGCCAGTCGGCCAGCTGACGCATCGGGGCGGGGCCGGACAGGTTGGTCAGGACGAGCGCCTGGGCCGGGGGAAGGCCGAGCTCCGCCGCGGCGGCGTTGAACTGGGCGCGCAGCCGCCCGGTGACCTCGAAGACCAGTCCGCTCAGCTCAGTTACGACCGCATCGGCGTCGGTGCCGGCACCGGTTTCGGCGTCGGCGTCGGCGTCGGCATTGGAGCGCATGCGACCAGCATAGCCGCCGCTTAAGGAACTGGATTGTTGAGCTCCTGAAGTAAGTGCTACGCTCCAAAGAAACTCAGGGAACTGAACTATGAGGTACCTGAAGGAGATGTCGCGATGACACAGGCGACCACGGGTCGACGCGCCGGCCGTAGGAGTCCAGGACCTGCACAGGCACTCGCCGCGGCGAGTGCGGTCGCGGCCGCGCCAGCGATCTGGGCGGCCGCCGCTCTGATCCTGCTCACGGTGTCGTTCCTGCCCATCATCGGCGTGCAGGCTTCCGGCGGGAGCAAAGCGGTGCTCGCCCTTACCCATGTGGCCGTCGGAGCCGTTCTGATCCCCGTCTTCTGGTGGACGGCCACGCCCCGGGCCGCCGACAGCGGGAGCGGGCGATGACAGCGCAAGAGAACGAGATCTTCGACAGCCCCACCCCCTGGGTCGCCGATCACATCCGCGCCTACCTCGAAACCGGCGGCGTCCAGGGCCACCTCTACCAGGGTTGGCCAACGCTGCTGCTCACCACCCGCGGCCGCAGGTCCGGCAAACTCCGCCGCACCGCGCTGATCTACGGCCGCGACCAGGACCGCTACCTGCTGGTCGCCTCCAACGGCGGCGCGGAACGCCACCCCGCCTGGTACCTCAACCTGGCCGAAACCCCGACGGTGTCGCTGCAGGTCGGTCCGGACCATTTCACCGCGACCGCCCGCACCGCCACCGCCGAGGAGAAGCCCCGGCTGTGGCAGATCATGACCGAACTGTTCGCCCAATACGCCAAGTACCAAGAGGAATCAGCACGCGAACTGCCCCTGGTGATCCTCACCCCACAGGCCCCGCCCGGGTGACCGGACCGGACCGAGCCACCCGCCGCATCCCCGAGAACCCCCGACACGACCGCCGCCGCCCCGGCGAGCGCGCGCCGTCCCCACCGACGGCGCCCTTCCGTGCCGAACTCCGGCACCCCATCGATCCCGCACCGACCCCAGACGGAAACGGATAGAGGAACCATGAAGACGCGACCTGCCCTGAGCGACCGCCAACAGGCCGTGAGTGCGCAGACGGTGGCAGCCGACTTCGCCACGACATTGCAGCGGGCCGGCGAGACCCGCGACGCCGACCTCTACGACTCCGCCTTCGCGGCAGACGTGCTGTGGGGCAGCCCCTACGGAGCCACCGTGGCCGGCTACACCGAACTGAACGCCATCCACCGACGGCTCATGGTGGCGAACGCCGCACCAGCGTCACGGTTCGAGGTGGTCACCGCACTCGCCCCCGCACCCGGCGTGGTGGTGACACACATCCGCCGGCAGGCAGCCGACGCCGACGGATTCTCCGAGATGGCACTGTACGTCCTGGTCGAACGCGCCGGGCGATGGTGGCTCGCAGCGGCACAGAACACCCCCATCGGCGAATCACCGCTGCACAACTAAAGACAAGGCATACCACCGGCTCCCGACGATCCTTCCCGGGCACGTAGGTCGCGCCCGCCCCGGGTCCGACACACGGGCTCCCGATTGCCGGGGAAGGCGCCGAAAACTCTGCATCAGCCTGCAAGAGAGCCCGGTCATCGGACCACTTCCCTGCCTTGGGGAACCCTCCCGGCCTGGGACAACCGACCCTCTTGCGCCCTCACCCCGCAAGCGCGCAGGCCCAGACTTCTCCGTTGAAGGGAAAGGTTCGGGCCGGCACGGTGTGATGGTTCGTCGTGGCGAGCTCGGCGCGACCGCCGCGACGGTTCAGTCTGGTTATGCCGAGGCGGGCTGGGTGAGCAGACGAGACTGCAGGCCCGGGACCGCATAGCTATGGGAGTTATCACCTACTCGGGCGGGCTCTCCCGGAGCGCGTCCGAGGGGCCGCCAGCGCCGCCACCGGGCGCTTGTTTGGCCCTGCCCGGTCCGGGCATCGGCACTCGCGCGGCCCGTCCCCGCACCGAGCGTTGCCCCGTTCGCCGACGGGGCGGCCGGGCCGCGACCGGGAACCGGTCCTCCCGGGGTCCGCTGGCGTGCGGTCGGACCCCGGGAGGGCGCTCACATATGCCGGCGCCGACCCCCTCCGGCGCCGGGGCTCGGGGGCGAGCGGCCTCGTCCCCGAGCCCCACCGAGGCCCGGACAGCGCGCGAGAGAGAAGGCGCTGGACTCGCCCACCCGACCGCCGCGCTCGCCCCCTTGCCGGATCCCCGGCAGTCGGTGACCGGGGTGCGATCGGGTCCAGCGGCGGGCGTGAGGCGCTGGGATGACACGTGTTCCACCCGATCCACACGCACCGCGATCTCGACCCGACGCCCGCTCACCGGCCGCGCGCGGCGTGCGGGGCGCCCTTCATTGTCGCCGGCGAGTAGGCCGGGGCCGGGCGGCTGCCCGGCCCCGGGGGGTCAGCTGCGGCCGAGCATCTCAGCGGTGAGGATGTTGCCGCCGAGCCCCCAGCCGCCGTCGGGGACCTCGTCGACGAGGACCAGGGTGGTCGCCCTGGCGCGCTCCCCGTACACGTCGGCGTAGGCGTCGGTGACGGCGTCGATGAGCTTCTTCTTGGACTCGGGGGTCAGGGTGTCGGCGGGGACCTTGAGGTTGGCGAACGGCATGACGATTTCCTTTCGTTGGGTGATTCAGAGGGAGGCGGTCGAGGACAGCAGGTCCTCGATGCCTACGCGTTGGTAGAACTCGGCGCGGATCCGGTCGGCGACGATGGAGACCACCTCGCTGCCGTCCTTGCTGGGATCGACGTGGCTGCGGAACGGCCGCCGACCCGCTGGGAGGCCGACGATGCGGACGATCTCGTCGGCGACGGACTCCGCCCTGGCGTCCGGTGGGATCAAGCGGTTCAGCCGGTCGGTCACGCCGGCGCGGAGCTCGCCGTAGGGCTCCTCGTAGGCCTTGTCGCGGTCCGTGTCCGATGGTCCGCCCGCGTTGGCGAAGTGGTTGGTGCCCGAGGTAAAGGCGCCGGGGACGACGATGGAGGTCTCGATGCCGAACCGGATGAGCTCGGCGGCGTAGCTCTCCGCGAGGGCGTCCATGGCGGCCTTGGCCGCGAAGTACGGGGCGAGGAACGGCGGGTGGCCGCCTCGGGTGGAGGAGCTTCCCACCCACACGAGCAGTCCGGAGCCCTGGCCGCGCAGGTGCGGCAGTGCGGCGCGGTTGACCCGTTGGGCGCCGAGGACGTTGACGTCATAGACGGCGGCGAGGTCCTCGGCCGTGAACGCCTCGGCCGGACCCAGGACCATGTGGCCCGCGTTGTGGACGACGGCGTCGAGGCGGCCGTACCGATCAAGGACGGTGCCGACGGCCAGGTCGGCGGACTCCTGCGACTGCACGTCCAGCTCGACCGCCGACAGCGCGAGGTCCTCCTCGGCTGCGAGCCGGTGCAGGGCGGCGACGGCGGGCGCGTTGCGGTCCGCGGTCCGCCTCATGCCGGCGGCAACGGCGTGCCCGTCCCGTGCCAGGGCCACGGCCGCCAGCCGGCCGAACCCGCTGGAGGCTCCAGTGACGACGATGACCTGTCGCGCGGCGGCCATCAGATGATGCCGCCGTTCGCGCGCACGACCTGCCCGTTGATCCAGTGCCCGGCCGGACTGGCCAGGAAGGAGACGACCTCGGCGATGTCCTCGGGGGTGCCGAGCCGCTCCAGCGGCGGCTGCTTGGCGAGATGCTCGATCGTCGCCTCGTCCTTGCCGTCCAGGAACAGCTCGGTGGCGGTCGGGCCGGGCGCGACGGCGTTGACCGTGATGTCGCGTCCGCGAAGCTCGCGGGCGAGCACCAGCGTCATCGCCTCGACGGCGCCCTTACTGGCGGCGTACGCCCCGTAGCTCGGGAACTGCAGGCCGACCACGGAGGTGGACAGGTTCACGATCGCGCCCCCGTCGCGGACGCGGCGGGCGGCCTCTCGGGCCATCACGAACGCGCCGCGGATGTTGGTGCGGTGCAGGGCGTCCAGCTCGTCCAGATCGAGGTCGGCGATCGGGGACAGCGCCAGCCGTCCCGCCGAGTTGACGACCACATCGACCCCGCCGAAGGACTTCTCAGCGGCGTCGAACATCTCCGCGACGGCGCCCTCGTCGGCGACGTCGGCCTGGACCGGGATCGCCCGGCCGCCGGACGCCGTGATCTCCTCCACCACCCGCGCCGCGGCGGAGGCCGCCCCCTGAAAACCCACCGCGACCGCGAAGCCGCGTGCCGCCAGCGCCGCCGCGATCGCCTTGCCTATCCCGCGGGAGCCGCCACTGACGACGGCCACACGCTGATCACTCATGGAGAAACCCCCTGCTCTTATCGTCGATACGAAGCGTTCGTATCGACGTTACGACCTCACCGTAGCACACGGTCGTAGCATCGTTAGCGGCTGGCGGTATCATCGATCGCATGGCAGAGACGGACCCGCTTCGCGCGGCGATGATCGAGGCCGCGGAGCGGCAGCTGGCGTCGTCCTCCGACCACGAGGTCGCCACGCGCGCAGTCTGCGAGGCGGTCGGGGTGAGTCAGCCCGTGCTCTACCGGCTGTTCGGTGACAAGCGCGGGCTGCTGGACGCCGTCGCCGACCACGGGTACGAGCGGTACACCGCGCTCAAGGCCGCCCAGGAGCAGACCGGCGACCCGGTCGCCGACCTGCACGCCGGGTGGGACGGCCACATGGCGTTCGCCCAGGAGAACCCAGCCCTCTACCAGCTGATGTTCACGCCGCGCCCGTGGTCGCACTCGACGGCGCGAGAGCGCGTGATGGACCTGCTGGTGGCCGCGCTCACACGGTGCGCGGCGGTCGGCGCGCTGACGCTGGAGCCGCGAACCGCCGCTCAGCTGATCCTCTCGGCGAACATCGGGACCGCCCTGGACCACATCACCCGACCCGCCCTGTTCGAGGACCCGACGCTCTCCCACCGCATGCGGGACGCCGTGTTCTCGCACGTGCTGACCACAACGTCCGCTCAGAACGACGCCGACCCACTGCACACCGCCGCGCTGCGTCTGCACGCGCAACTCCAACTCGGCGGCACCGAGGCCCTTGAACCGGTCGAAACCGCCCTCCTCCAACGGTGGCTCGAGCGCATCACACACCGCTCTTGAAGATTCGCGGTCAGGGTCGTCAGAGAGATCCCCGGCGCCGAGGCCGGTCAGGTGGGCGTGGCGGGACCCGGCCTGGAGTTCGGGCCGCGGGCATGTTCGCCTAGTTTCCGCAGGTCGGTGATCACACGCTGCGGGACCGATTCGAGTGGCAACCGGATGGGCGCCCTGTCGATCGGTGGGGATGACAGGACCTGGAGTGACCGCTCGATGGGACGCGTGCTGGGTGCGCCGATGCATCACGTCCGCAGATACCTGGCGCAGACCGGCGGCATCCGCCATCAGGCTCAGCGACGCTCCGCCAGGCATCTGTCCTGCGCTGGTTGGGAAGAGATCTCACGCGGGTTGGCGGCCGGAGAATCCGCCCGTTTGATAGCGCGCTGGCTGGGCCGGGTCGCCTCGACCATCTCACGCGAGATCGCGCGCAACGGCGGACGCGATACCTACCGCGTCGTCACCGTCGATCAGGCCGCCTACCAGCGCGCCCGCCGCCCCATGGTGCCCAAACCGACTCGCAACCCAGAAGCTGTGCGCGATCGTGGAAGAACAAACTCACCCTGCACTGGTCTCCCAACCAGATCCTCGGAGGGCTGCGCCACAGCTTCCCCGACGACCTCGCCCTGCAGATCTCACACGAGACGATCTACCTGTCGCCGTTCGACCCGCGCCGCCGGCACGGCCTTGATCGGACGCTGACCAGGCAGTTGCGGACCACCCGCCCTATGCGGCAGCCCACATGCGCCAAACAGTGCCGCGCGGGCCGGTCCAGGACGCCGAGCAGTTCCGCTGGCTCGGGCGAGGATCGCAGCACCCACATGAGCCGCTCCCGGGTCGGGCCGCTGCACAGCGCCGCCCGCCCAGCCCATCCTGCCGTTAACGCCACCGCGGTCTCCAGTGCGATGACCAGCCCGGCGATCCGCCCGATGCCGACCGACGATCTGCGGGTCGCTCTTGCTGCCGCCCAGCGGAACTCCCGCCACCGGAGCACGATCCAACCCACCAGGGTCGCCCCGGCCGCCGCCGATGCCCATCACCTCGTACCTCACCCCATCCGGGCATCGTGACGGTCGACCGAACCTCCACCAAGGCGACGACCACAACCGGACGCCCTCCAGTCCACCCCTCGACATATCCGCAATAGTCGATAACCATCTACGTTAAACAACCGAACACACCTGTCCGGTAGGTGACGAATCTCCATTCGATCAGCCTTGCAGCGCAGTCTCGTCGAGAATGTGGGAGTCATGATGGAACGGGGTAGTCGCCGATACCGCGATCACGTTATCGAAATTCGGCCGCAGGTCGAGGGATTCCGAACCACGCCGGACGCCCCCGCCGAGCCAGCCTCTTCTGACATATCGCGAGCTCCTGTTGAATTGCTGATCGATGGGGAGATCGTCGAGCACGGAACCTTCTTCGACGGAACCCTCTTCCTAGCTGAGAACGCGTATACCTGGGGTGAGGACCTAGAAGAGTTGGCGGAGAAGCTGATCGACTATCGCGATCGAGCCAGGGAAGTGCGCGGCCGCGGCGAAGAGGGGGCATGAGATGGGCGTCCGACGGAACTTCCTCTCACTCACCGGCGATCAGCGACAGCGGTTCGTGTCCGCCCTGAAGAAACTGAAGAAGGACGGCGTGATCGACCGTTTCGCCGACCTCCATAACAAGCACTTCAACATGAGCATCCACAAGAGCTCGCACTTCCTTCCGTGGCACCGTGAGATGTTGCGCCGGTTCGAAAATGAACTACACAGGTACGAACCAGGGATCGATCTTCCCTATTGGGACTCCAGTGTTGAACGGAGCACAACGGGGTCCTTGTGGAGCCAGGACTTCATGGGACAATTCGACGCCCTGTGGGGGCTGAATCGGGCCTTGGGGGCCAATGCGACACTGCCCTCCCCATCGACCGTGAACAGCAACCGTGGCCGCGGCAGCTACGACGCCCTCTGGCCCGAACTGGAGTTTGTGATCCACGACCCGCCGCACGTCTGGGTGGGCGGTCGGATGAACGCTCCCGATTCCCCCCACGACCCGGTCTTCTACCTGCACCATGCGTGGATCGACCTCCTGTGGGCGTTATGGCAGCAGGCACATCCCAACGCGCCGTTCGTCGCCAGCGCCAACGGCACCGGGCTCAACGACCCGCTCATGGAATGGTCGGACCGCACCCCGGCCAACGTCATCGACCATCACGCCCTCGGCTACGCCTACGACATCGAACCAGTACCGACCGGCAAACCCGCGACCGGCAATGACATGCTCAGCGACGAAGCACTCACCCCAGGGGCAGCAGCGATCACCTCGACCAACGGCCGCTACCAGTTCCTCTACCAAGGCGACGGCAACCTGGTTTTGTACGCGCCGTGGGGGCCGCTGTGGGCGAGCAACACCGCCGGTAAGGCGGTGGGCGTCTGCCTGATGCAGGGTGACGGCAACCTGGTCATCTACGGGCCCGGCGGCCTGTACGTATGGGACAGCGCCACCGACGGCAACCCCGGCGCCCGCCTCATCGCCCAAGACGACGGCAACGTCGTCATCTTTCGCACCAACAACACACCCGCCTGGGAGACCGGCACCTGGCTGCCGGTCGGCCCCACACCCGGCGCCGACACCATGACCGCCGGACAAGTCCTCCTCCCCGAGCAGGGCATCCGCAGCACCAACGGGCGCTACCAACTGACCTACCAAGGCGACGGCAACCTCGTCCTCTACGGACCCGGCGGCGCGATGTGGGCCAGCAACACCGCCGACAGCCGCCCCGGCGCCTGCATCATGCAAGGCGACGGCAACCTCGTCATCTACGCACCCGGCGGCCAGTACATCTGGGACAGCGCCACCGACGGCAACCCCGGCGCCCGCCTCGTCGCTCAAAACGACGGCAACGTCGTCATCTACCGCACCAACAACACACCCGCCTGGGACACCGGCACCTGGCAGCCGTGACTTCCCTTAAGGCCAACTAGTACGGCAATCCGAGATCGTGATCTTTCTATCGACGGGCCAAGCGGGCCCGGCGGGTGCGGCGGTGGAAGCGGGCGCGGGCGGATGGCACGTTCGACGACACAGTGGTGCACGCCCAGGCCCGAGCCCGCTGCGGATGCCCGCTCCGGCCGTGTCGAGACCGGACACGCTGTCTTGACGAGAAGCACGACGCTGCAGTGACGCAAGCGAACACCAGCGGCCGCCACGACCCGGTGACCAGGCCCTCATGCTCGGCGACGTCGGCGCGGTCGTAGCGCCGGCGCGACTTGGCCATCGCGGCCGCGGCAGCCACCGTCGCCAGCACCGGCCGCCCGGCCTCCACCGCTCGAAACTCGATCGTCTCCAGCAGAAGCTCGATGCACTGCTGCGCCGTCCGGTACCGCTTGACCAGCTCGGCCCGCCACGCCTCCGCCGCATCTTCGTCGGTCTCGGGCACGAAGGATGCGATCACCTCGACCGCCACCGTCAGCTTCTCGCGCGGCACCACCCGTTCGATCTCTTCCACACCTCCGCCAACGAGACGAGGCGGTCTTCGGTCGCCTGCGGCGCGTCCATCAAAATCTCCACCGCTGAGGCGACGTGCCACGCCGCCGACCGCAGCTTCGGCAGCGTCCGCAGCTGCTCGGCCTTGCCCGCCCGCTCCGGGTGAGCTTGTCTTCCAACGATCGCGCACAGCTTCGGGTCGCGGGTCGGTTTGGGCGCCTCGGGGCGGCGGGCGCGCTGGTAGGCGACCTGATCGGCGCCGACAGCGCGGTGGGTGTCGCGTCCGCCGTTGCGCGCGATCTCGCGTGAGATGGTCGAGACGGCCCGGCCCAGCCGGCGTGCTATCGAACGGGCAGATTCTCCGGCCGCCACCCGCGTGAGATCTCCTCTCGCTCAGCGCAGGATAGATGCTGGGCGGAGCGTCGCTGAGGCTGACGGCGGATGCCGCCGGTCTGCGCCAGGTACCTGCGGGACGTGACGCATCGGCGCACCCAGCACGCGTCCCACCGAGTTGAACGACTCACCTGCGCGTCATCGCCGACAGAACTCATCCTGCTGAGCTGGCAAGACCCGTAGTCCCGCACACGACCCTCCATCACCACAAGACCAGCTTATGGTGATGCACTGATCATTTGAGCCCAAGACAGTTACGTGCAACCATGACAAGCATAGCGTCCAGTAGTCGCTCGTAGCAGCCCGCATTGGAGTCACTCCAAGAAGAGCCTGTATGCGCTCCTCAATGAGATATCACTCTTTACTCGGCAAGTGATTTTTCAATTCATTAGCACTCTGCCTACAAAACAACAAGCCACCTTCTTTGCGTTGTAGATTGCTAGTGCCAGGCGAGTCTCTGGCTACTCCTGTGCGTCCATGACCACGAGACCCCTTCGTCAGTCCCAGCCGTGTCGCTGCGCGACGGCGGGACGGTGAGCCGTTCAGTCCTCAGGCTGCTCCTCAGCAGCCTGACCAGCCGGACGGCTCCCGCTGCGACACCCGACGTGCGGTAGCCGCGGCGCACCTGCGCGGCGCATCGTCTCGTCGTGGCGCGCCCGGGCCTCACCCCCCGGGGGGTCGTCTCGCTGAGCGAGAACGCGCCAGAAGCAATCGGAGTTGCGAAATATCGTCCTGCTGGTGGTGATCCGACAGCAAACGTTCCCCGCCCTCCTCTCACCCGGCGAGATCGGGCCCCTTGTCTTGGCCAACCGAGTGGTTCTTCCCGCGATGGACATGAACCTCTGCGAGGACGGCGAGATCCACAAGGCCGATATAGACCACTTCGCTGCCCGCGCCCAGGGCGGCACCGGAATGATAACCACGGGCTGCTGCGCCGTCGCCTACCCGGCGGGCTGCACCAGCCGCAAGGAGCCGGGCCTGTCGGAGGATCGTTTCATCCCCGGCCTCAAGGCGCTGGCCGACGCGGTCCACGAAGCCGGCAGCAAGCTGTGCGTGCAGATGGTGCACCACGGCAAGGTCGCCCGGATCGACACCCTCGACGGCCGGCCGCAGCTGGTGCCGTCGATCCCGAAGCCTCCCAGCGACATGAGCATGATGATCGACTGCACCCCCGAGGAACTCGGGAAGATGGCCGCGATCCAGGAGGGCAAGAAGGCCACCCACCATGAGGCCACCCACGAGGACCTCGCGTGGCTGGTCCAGATGTTCGCGGAGGCGGCGGGACGCGTGAAGGCCGCCGGCGGCGACGCCGTCGAGATCCACTGCGCCCACAACTACGTGCTCGGCGGCTTCTTGAGCCGCTACTCGAACCAGCGCACCGACGAGTACGGCGGGTCGCTCGAGAACCGGGCGCGGTTGGCGTGCGAGGTCATCCGCGCGGTCAAGGAAGAAGTCGGCGACAGCCTCGCCGTAATCGTGCGTGTGGCGGGCCAGGAGTACGGCGAGTCCGAGGGGCTGACGCTGGAAGAGGCCGCCGGTGCCGCCGCCATGTTCGAGCAGGCCGGCGCCGACGCCATCCACGTCACCGGCACCGCGCTGAACGCGTTCGCGAACTTCACCGACGGCCCGCTGCCCGACTCGGTCGGCTTCTACACCGCCAACGCCGCGGTCGTGAAGCGCGCGGTGTCGATTCCGGTCATCACCGTCGGCCGCATGCTGCCCGAGGTCGGCGAGCAGATGATCAACGAGGGCCACACCGACTTCGTCGCCATGGGACGCCAGCTGCTGGCCGACCCCGACCTGGTCAACAAGCTGAAGACGGGCGTCAGCGAGCGGGTCCGGCCATGCATCAACTGCTACGTGTGCGTCCAGGAGAACTTCTGGGACGCCACGCCACTGTGCACGGTCAACCCCGCTCTGGGCAAAGAGACGCTGCTGCCTCTCCCGCGCACCACGACCCGCAAGCACATCGTCGTCGTCGGTGCCGGACCGGGCGGTATGGAGGCCGCCCGTGTCGCCACCGAGCGCGGCCACCGCGTCACCCTGCTGGACAAGACCGATCGTCTCGGCGGAACGCTGTGGTTCTCAACGCTCACCACCCCGACAACGAGCGCCTCCTGCACTGGCTCGCCCAGGAGGTGCGGCGCGCAGGTGTCGACGTCCGGCTGAAGACGGAGGCCACCGCCGCGACGATCAAGGCCCTCGCGCCCGACGCCGTCATCGTCGCCACGGGTGCCGTGCGCGGACGTCCGAGCGTTCCGGGCGGCGACCTTCCCCACGTGCACACCGGTGACAGCCTGCGCGGTCTGATGACCGGCACCGGTGACGTCTCGGACCAGCCGCTGTTCCTGCGGGCCGCCGGCAGGCTCGGCGCTCTCGTCGGCATCACGAAAAGCCCCGCCAGGATTCGCGACCTGAGCCGCAAGTACCTCAAGTTCCTGCCGATGAGCAAGTACGTCGTCGTCATCGGCGGTTCGCTCGTCGGTCTCGAACTCGCGGAGTTCCTCGCCGAGCGCGGCAGCCGCGTGACCCTGGTCGAGGAAGGCCGGCAACTCGGTGTGCCGATGGCGATGCCCCGCCGCTGGACCGCTGTCAAGCACGCCAAAGAGCTGGGCGTGAAGATCCACCGCAACGCGACCGTCGAGCGCATCACTCGCAAGACCGTCGAGTTCACGGTCGAGGGCAAGCCGCACTCCGCGCCGTCGCGCACGGTCGTCGTGGCGTCGGGCGTCTCGGCGGCGGCGCCGCTCGCCGATGACCTGGCCCGGGCCGGCATCGAGGTCCACCTCGTCGGTGACGCCGGCGAGGTGGGCTACATCGAGGGCGCAATGCACTCTGCGTGGAAGGTGGCCACCGCGATCTGATCGCGATCGATGACGGCCCCCTGGCGTGGCGAAGGCCTCAGGTGGCGGCGCCGATCGTGTCGGCGGTGCGGGTCGGGTCGGTGAGACTGCCGTCGTGGGCGCCGTCCAGGAGGGTGGTGGGGCGCAGAGCCGATGAGCACGGCGATCAGCGTCTCGCCGACCGCCTTGACCGAAAGTGAGGGGGCACCGCAGGCGCCCGGCCTTCCCGACGGCCGGGAAGGCGCCGGACGGCCGGGGCGAGGGCCGATGATCCGGCCCCCCGACTCCCGCATGGCCTCGCCGACGGTGTCGGCGGTGGTGTCAGCGATGCGCCACAGCGCGCGCCGGCGATGAGCTGCGGCTCCAGGCGCCATCGGCCTGCTGCTCACTTCAGGCCGCGTGCGCCGGCTCTTCCGGCTCACCGCCGTCGCTGTCGGCCACGGCCGGCGCGACGAGCACCAGGCGATCTCCGAAGCGATCCGGCACGGCGAGCAGGAGCTCGCCGCCGCCCGGGCGTACGCCCACGTCGCCTGCGGACGCCGGCCCTCGCTCGAAGCGCTGCGCGCTTCCTCACCACCCGTTAGAGCCCATGTCCGCGCAGCGATCCCCCGCCACCAGCTACCGCGCTTCCGCATCCGAACACACCTGCGCAGGGTCGAGCACCTGGCCACCACCTCGCTGCGCATCACCGTCCAAGCCACCGACGACCAAACGCGCCCGCCTTGCGGGCGGGACCGGAGTCGGCAGGTCCCTGCGCCCGCGACCGGACGATCGTCGCCGTGCTGCTGCACTCCGCCGCACAGATGGAGTGCGCCCGCCTGGCCGGTCGGGCCGCTGCGGCCGCCACCGGTGGGCCCGCCCACAGCGGGCCGGTCGGTGACGGAACTCCGTGAAGGTTCCAGGGGCTTGCCCGTCTGCGGGGGCGCAGCCGGCGCAGTTGCCCGACGGTGTGATCGAGTCGATCATCCAGCTGAAGATGAAGTACACCGGCCCGGTCGCGGCCGCCAAGAGCAGGCACTGATCACCCTGGACTGGGCCCGCTGCAAGGAGACCCTGGGCGACCCGCTCACCCAAGGCCGATCAGACCGTCACCGCCAAGATCTGCCGATCCGACCGACATCGGCGACCTGCCCTTCGACTCCACCCAGCCCGAGGCGTTCTGCCTCATCATCGGCTGCGCCCACGAACGCCGCTCCACCATCCTGACCAGCAGCACCAGGCCCCATGAATTCGACACCCTCATGCCCGAGAGCATGGCCACAGCCGTCATGGACCGTTTGATCCCCACGCTCACCCGACCACCACCGAAGGTGAATCGTTCCGGCTCCGTGAGGCCGAGAACGGCGGCGGCGTCATCCCGCTGATCTCAAGCGAAGAAGACCAGTGACGCAGCCCGCGGAAGCGGCCTATCGCTGTCCACTACGGCATGCCGTTACCGGCCGAAGAGTATTTTCATTGAACGCGCTATGGCCTTCTGCGAAGATGCGGCCAGTGGGATGGGGGCACTCGAGCAGTGGGGCCATGACGTCGTTCGAGGTGAACCGCTCACCGGCGGAGCCGGTGTCAACGCGGTATGGCGCATGCGAGTCAACGGGCACCTCGCGGTCGCGCGTCTCGGTCGGCGCAGCGACGCCGATCTCGCGTGGGAGACCAGCCTGCTGCGACACCTCCACCGGGAAGGGATGCCCGTGCCCGTGCCGATCCCGACCACCGACGGCCGATACTTTGCCGACGGTCTGGTGGTGATGACCTACCTGGAGGGCCGGGCGCCCGAGACCGAAGCCGACTGGCGTCGCGTCGCCGGCACACTCCGCCGGCTGCATCGGCTCACGCGCGGCTGGCCGCAACGGCCGGGCTGGAGATCGTCGACCGACCTTCTGCACGCCGAGACTGGGACGAGGGTCGACCTCGGCGAAATGCCGGCTGAGGGTGTCGTCCGATGCCGGGCGGCGTGGGCGCGACTCACCGACCGCACGACGTGCGTCGTCCACGGCGACCCCAACCCAGGCAACATCCGCATGACCGCGGACCGCGTCGCGATGATCGACTGGGACGAGTCGCGCGTCGACGTTCCTGACCTCGACCTGGCACTGCCGCACAACGCCGCCGGTCTCGATGACGACGCCTACGATATCGCCGCGCAAGCGAAGGCCGCGTGGGAAGCCGCCGTCTGCTGGGACCCCAGCGGGACCGACCAGTTCGCAGTCAAGCGGCTCGCCGAAGTCCGACCGGCCTAGGTCCTGCACCTTATTCCTGGCCACCGGCCCGCACCCCTGACCGCACACCGGCCTTCCACACTGACCACTCACCAGCACCGGACCGGCCACCCACTGGCGGCCTACTCGTTGGAGTGCAGAGGTGACTACGGCTAGGACCTGTTTCTTGAATCAGATGCCTGGCCAGATGAGCAGGGCGGCGACGGTAATGGTGCCCGTGAACAGGTAACCGCACTTGTCGGAGCGGGTCGCGCGACGGCCCGGAACTGCTTGAGACGGTTGATGGCGCGTTCGACGGTGTTGCGCTGTTTGTAGCGCTCGGCATTGAAGCCGGGCGGGCGTTCACCACGGCGCCCCCGATTGCGACGCTGCTGCCGCTGGACGGCCGGCACGGGAATGGTGTGCCCGATCCCCCGGCGCCGCGGATAGGCCCGGTTGGCGCGTGAGGAGTAGACGCTGTCGGCAGGCACGTGGTCGGGACAGCTGCGTGGCCGGCCGGGCCCGATCCGTGCGACGCTGATGGCGTCCAGGACGGGAATGAACTGCGGGCTGTCGCCGCGCTGACCGGGGTGGCCAGGAAGGACAGGACCGGCAGCGGCCGTCGGCGGTCACATGGGTATTGGTGGACATCCCGCCGCGCGAGCGTCCTGCACTTCGCCGGCCGGGCCACCGCCTCCAGCAGGGCGACCAGCCGTCCCCACGGCGGCTTGTTCTGATCCGTCCCAGCCTCCTCCCCGCTTTCCGACGGGATAGGAGGTGGACGGTGCGGCGCGCCGGCCGCGTGCCGGTGCACCCGCTAGCTGTTGTATCCCGCGGGGTCGTTGACGCGGGTGATGGGTGGTTGGTCGTCCAGTGCGCTGTGGCCGCGGTGGTGGTTGTAGGTGTGTATGTCGGGCAACCCGAGCTGTGTTCCGCGCCACCGCCGCCTTCTCGTCGGTACTCGACGGGGCGGGGGCACGGGCGACACCGCGGCGCTGGCGTGCCGGCCTGCCCGCCAGCGCCGACGGTGGCCAGGCAGGTACCTGCGGTGCGGCGAATCCGTTGTCACCAGATCGCGCCGCATACTCCCGAAGCCACCCGGCCGCCCTAACAGGCGAGCCGTGTCACGATCCGCGCAGCGCCCTGGGCTTTGGAACGGTGCGGCTCTGCGCCAGAGCATGCCAACCATGAGAGTGCGTTTGGGGACGCCGCTGTTCCTGAATCCGGATCCACTGTAGAGCGGCCCCCTGGAGTGTCCGTGCACCGCCCACAGTCTCGGTGCCCGATCATTGACGACACGACGGAACTGATCGCCCCCTCCCTTCCGTGCTCGCGCCGACCAGCCCCGGGCAGAGCGACCTGCTCGTTCGCTTCTGCGGCCGAAGGAAGGGCTCGCAGTTCACCCCGACCGTGCCCGACGCCATCAAGCAGATGACCCCCCAGCAGCGCCTGAACTCGATCCTGCACAGCCAGACCTCATGTCCTTCCCGCCGTTCCGTGCCGACGGGATGCCAGCCGTCTGCTTCCCTGGGGGAGCCCTGGGGCGTGCTGCTTAAGCGGGCCGACGTCATCGCTGCCGACGGCGGTGGGATCGCCTACCCGCCCGAGAGCGTCCATGACACCTGGGATCCCGAGACGAAGGTGTGGGGCAACCCCATCCGCGTCGACGGTGCGCGCGGCCTCATGGATTTCAGCTGGGAACGTGAATGGCGGATCCCCTCCTCTGCTGGAAGCGTTACCTTCCAGGCCGGTGCCATCGCCGCTGTCCTTCTCGGAGACCCTGATTGGAAGCCCAGCCCGGTCAGCGAGAGTTGGGTCAACGGCGTCACTGGCGCCCGCCAGCCTTGAGCAGACTCCTGGCGATGTAATTGCTGAGATTGCGGAAGCCGAGCGCGGAGCCGCGGAGGTGCTCAAGGCGGCCGTTGATCGCCTCCGTCGGGCCGTTACTCGATCCTGGTCGGTCAAAGTAGGCCAGCACGTCGGCGAGGCGCTTCTTCAACGTCCGGCCGAGGGTAACGATCTCGGTGAGCGACTGCGGCACGCCGATGGTGATCGACTCAATGAGTTTGACCATCAGTTCGCGGCCGGTGGCCCGGTCGGGCTCGCGGTAGGCGGCGATCATCCGCTGGTAGATGCTCCAGGTCGCCTCGACCTCGACGTGGGCTTCATCAGCGAACAGCGCGGCGAGTCGATCCTGCTGCCTGTCGGTGAGCAGCTCGGCACCGGTGTGCAGAGTGCGCCGCGACTTGTAGAGCGGGTCGGGCTTCATTCCGCGGCGGCCGTGAATAGCGAGCTGGACGCGGCGGCGGCAGCGGTCGAGTGCGTCGCCGGCCAGGCGGACGATGAAAGGGGTCCATTACCGCGACCGCCTCGGGAAGCTCTTCGGTGGCGGCGGTCTTGAAGCCGGTGAATCCGTCCATCGCGACGACCTCCACGGCGCCGCGCCACGCGTCGGGACGATGGGCAAGCCAGGTCCTGAATGCCTGTTTGGAGCGGCCTTCGACCATGTCCAGCGGCCGCGCGGGTCCGGCGCCGTCACGGATCCCGGTGAAATCAATGATCAACGAACCCTGCGGCCACCCGGGCTACTGTCAGGTGCTCGACCACGATCGCTTCCAGCGCCCACCGCAACCCGCGGCGCGACAACTTCGCCCGCGGCTCGGCCGCTGCCGTGGTGTCCTGGCGCCACACGTGACCGCACTCGGCGCACCGGTAGCGCCGCACCACTACCTCCAGCGTCGTCGGTCGCCATCCGAGCGGCTCGTGCGCGAGTCGGCGCACCACCGAGTCTCCCGGTGTGCCCTCGCAGCCGCAGCGACGGCACCACTTATCGGACTTGACGACCCGGCACTCGATCACCGCGCGGTCTCCGTCGAGACGCTGCCCTATGGCTTCGAGGCCGAGCTCGTGGAGTCTGCAGAACGTGGTCAGGTCAGCGCACGCGAAACCCGCCGCCGTATGTCGGCCGGTCACGTCTCCTCAGTGATGAGCTGCCCCGTTTGGAGCTCGCCAGGAGCCCCGGTGCGCGCAGGGGCGTTGTCGCGCGAAGTCGTAGCCGGAGCAAGAGCAGCGGCGTGGCAAGCTGCAGAAGGCCGGCAAGCCCGATCGCGATCCTCGTCGACGTCAACGTTGCCAGGACGCCCCACATGAGAGTGAGGAAGGCGGTGGCGAGGCTACTGCTGATCTGCCAGGCCGACAGCGTGCGTGAGAGTCGCTCGTGTTCGATGTGCTTGAGCCGGAAGGTGGCGACCACGGGGTTGAACAGGCTCATCGCGATGATGACGCCGAACTCGATGGCCATGACCAGCAGCAGTCCGGTGATGCCGGCGGGGGCGAACGCCAGCCAGATCGGCCACAGGACCGCCCCGATAGCGGCGAGCCACATCACCTTGTGCTCGCCGTACTTCGCGACCGTTGGGCCAGCGAGGCGAGAGCCGGCGAATCCGCCGACGCAGGGTACGGCGAAGGCGAGTCCGTATTGCCATGGCACGAAGTGAAGGTCGCGCAGCATGAGCACGGAAAGCAGCGGCTCGGTCGCCATGAAAAGTCCGCCCAAAACCAGGCGATTGAGGAACAGCGGCCGCAGTTGCGGGTGGCTGAGCAGGTAACGCCAACTATCCGGCAGATCTCTCAACGTGACCTTCTTGGAGGCGTCCCTCGAAGGGGCAGACTCCTGTCCGCCGATGGCGGTGACGCCGAGGGCTGAGAGCAGGTAGCTCAGGCCGTCTGCCAGGACGGTGATGGTGTAGCCGAACAGCCCGATCGCAGCGCCGCCCAGAGGCGGGCCGATCGCGATCGAGATCCACGTCGTGGACTCGAAGCGGCTGTTGGCCACCAACCACGATCGCAACGAGCAAGAGCTGCACGTAGGTCAGCCAGCCGAGCCAGTAGGCCACTGGGATGGTGGCCATCGCCACAAACCGCAGCAGGTCCATGGCGATCATGACGGGCCACTTGCGGCCAGTCTCGATCCACGGGCCGGTCGGAATAGCAACGAGGGCGCCCACGATCAGGCTCGCCGACGAGAGCAAGGAGACGCTGGCAGGGCTGGAGCGCAGGACGCTGATCACGATCAGGCCGAAGGCGCCGAACCCGAGACCGGAACCGTACGCGCTGACGGCGTATGCGGCCCACAGCCATCCGAACTGCCGGCCGAGCTTCCTGCGTGCCACGTCGTTCCTCCACCAAGTGCGTCCACAACCCTTAGTTCTGCTCGCCCATGCAATCTCGGGCTGAGAGGTGGGTGGTAACAACCGATCTGGCGGCGCGCCACAACGGTGCGTTGTGTCAGTACCGTGGTCCCGTGGATCTCAACGCTGTACGAACCTTCCTCAAGGTCTCTTCGGAAGGACAATTCCAGGGCGCGGCTGATGAGCTTGGCATCACGCAGCAGGCGGTCTCGAAGCGCATTGGCGCGCTCGAGCGCGAACTCGGCGTGGTTCTCTTCGCTCGCGGGCCTCGCGGCGCCACATTGACGGTCGACGGCCAGGCGTTCCTGCCGCACGCCCGCGGGCTGCTCCAGGCCGAGGATCGCGCCCTCGCGTCGGTGGTGCCGGGGCGCCGCGCCCTCCGGGTCGACGTGCGGAACCGGCGAACCGCGCCGGCGACTCTGCTGCACGCCTTCTACCAGCAACACGGTGACCTTGCCCTCGACGTCGTCGCGCTCCCGGATCTCAACCTCGGGGCAGCGCCGGCCGCCGTCGCGAGCGGCACCGTCGATGCCACCTTCCGCGGCCTCACCGACCCGAAGAAGCAGCTCGCAGGCACGGGGCTCTCCAGCGCCCTGGTCATCGAGGACCGCCACGAGCTGCTGGTCGGCCCGAAGCACCCGCTTGCCGACGCACCATCAGTGACTCCGAGCCAGCTCGCCGACCACCCGATATGGATGCCGGGCCTGCCCAGCGGGGACGAAGTCGCGGCCTACTACGACGAACTCGCCGCCACCTTCGGGCTCACCATCGATGTCCTCGGCCCCGCTTTCGGAGCCGAGGTCCTGCTGACCGAGATCGCCGAGTCGGCGGCACTCGCGAACCTCATCGGCGAACGCTCCCGCTATCTCTGGCCCGCCCATTACAACCTTCGACGCATCCCGATCGTCGACCCCACGCCAGTCTTCCCACTCTGGGTCATCTGGCGCACTGACAACCGGAAGCCCGATCTGGCCGAGCTGCTCACCTACCTGGAAGCCGACTTCGCTGGCCGACAAGGCAGCGACAGGTGGCGCCCGTCCTGGGCGCGCGACGATCACTAGTTCGGGCTGCTGCATATTTGGCTAGCGACTGCGACGCCGTCGCTCTGTCAAAGTTCCCGGCCCACCCTCATCTGTGATGAGCCCTATTGCAGCCACCGCACGTACATCTCCACATGCGCAGGCCGTACTGCCAAGGGGGCCAGGCGCCGTTCGGCACACCAGGCCGTTCACGAATGGTGCTGACCTCACTGAACATCGAACCCTGAAGATGGCTTCACGTGCTATCTGATCACTTCCCGGCTACCCCGCTGCTGCAGCCCGCAGCCTGTCCCAGACCTGGTCGGCGGCGGTCGGTTCGCCGTTCGAGCAGATGGTGACGGTGCAACCCGGCCGGGCCAGCATGATGGCGAGGTTAGTGGCCTCGTCATCGCCGCCGATTACCGCGACGGGTTGATCGCGCATCTCCCAACCGTGGCAGTACGGGCAGTGGAAGACGCTCTTACCCCCGAGCTCGGCCAGGCCGGGTATCGGCGGGAGCTCGTCGATGACTCCTGTGGCGAGCGACAGCCATCGTGCAGAGGTGGACGATCCGTCGGCGAGGTCCACCTCGAATCCTTTGTCGGTGGCCCAGGCGTCGACGACGACGGCATCGCTCAGCCGGACGCTCGGGCAAGCGGCCAGTTCGGCACGAGTGATACGGCGGAGTTCGGCGGGGCCGGCGCCGCCTCTGGAGAGCAGCCCGTGGGCCGCGCCGGACGCGTCGTTCCGGGATGGCCGGCGTCGATGAGGAGTACGTCCCGGCGGACGCTGCCCAGCATGAGCGCCGCGTTCGTCCCGGCCGGGCCGCCGCCGATGATGATCGCGTCGCGCATCGCCTTCCTCCATCCCCGTCAACTACGGATACGTAGTTGATACTATGCCGACATAGTAGATGATGCGTTCTGCGGTATCGTCAGATACGACGGATGCGTAGTAGATCGAACGGAGGGCCCCGGCGGTGCTCGGAAGTCTCGAGTCCCAGATCATGGAGGTCTTCTGGACGGCACGGAGACCCTTGACCGTCCGGGAGACCCTGGATCTCCTCAACGCGGATCGGACCCCGCCGCTCGCCTACACGACGGTCCTGACGGTCATGAGCCGGCTGGCAGAGAAGGGCGCGCTGGTCCGGAAGGCACAAGGACGCGGGCACACCTACGCCCCGGCCGCTGAAGACGAGGCGGCGCTAGCCGTTCAAGGCGTTCTGCGCACCTACGGTGACGCGGCGGTCAGCCACTTCCTCGACCAGGCCGCCACCGACCCGGATCTGCGAAAGCGACTGCAGGCGCTATTGGAGAAGGATTCATGACGCGCCGCGTCGCCGAAACCGGCAATCGGGCGTTCTGGACGCTGGTCGGTGCCTCGTCGGCGCTTCGTACTGCCGCTTTCCACGGTGTCTGCTGCCTGGCCATGGTCGTCATGGCCGCGGTGCGGGACGGTGGGATCGCCGCCTTGTGGACGTCCCGTCTCGACCTCCTACCGGGTGTGCTGGTCCTCGTCATTACGGGGATCGGCATGGCGAAGGGGGCGTGGTCGCTGGGACGGTCGTTGCGGCACACCTCGCGCTTCGTCCGGACGGTGCGTCGCCGTCGAATCCCGGCGCCTGCCGAGTTGCAGGCCGCGGCCGATCGGACCGGCATCGGCGCACGGATCCGCGTGGTCGCCGCTTCGCGCCCGTTCGCGCTCACCTATGGCCTTCACCGTCCGCGGGTCCTGGTCAGCACCGGGCTGCTCGAGGCCTTGAGCGAGGACGAACTCGACGCCGTTCTCGTCCATGAGCACGCCCATGTCCGCAACCACGACCCGCTCAAGAACCTGTTCGCCCGTGTGATCCCCGCTCGGCACTTCTACCTGCCAGGGATGGCATGGTTGCGGCAGCGCTTCACCATGGGACGCGAGCTCGCCGCTGATCGGAGCGCCGTCGCCCACCGGGGTACGGCGGCTCTCGCCGGCTCGCTGCTCAAGGTGTCCGAGGGACCAGCGTGGGTCCGATCGGTGCCCGCGGCGGCCATGGCCAGCGACGAGCTGCTCGCGGTGCGCATAGTCCAGCTCGAGACCGGCATGGAACCCCCGATGCCGAAAGCCGGCCGGAAGGCGCGGGCGGCTGCCGCCGCTGTCGCGCTGGCCTTCGTCACCGCGTGCGGCTGGTCGGCGTTCGTCATCGCTCACTCGATGCCCGGCTGCAAGTAGCGGTGCTGGTTCATCCGGTTCTCCGGAGCGTCCTGCACCGCCCTGTTCGCCAACAACGCCGAGGTGAGGCATGATCTCCTACTAAGTGTAGGAGATCATAACGGGGGCGTCGGGATGCAGCCGTACGTGGCGGTGCTCGCCTTGCTGGGCTTGCTGGCGGCCGTGATCGTGGCGGTCTATGCCCTCTCGTTCGCCTTCGCACCGGCGGGCTCCATCTGTAGTGGACCGTTCCTATCCGGCGGACGCCCCCGGGAGCACGCTTTGTCGCGGTATCACGTGCGCTGGTACGTGGTGACGATGGTCTTCCTGGCCTTCGACATGGAGATGGTGTTCATGTATCCGTGGGCGCTGGTCGTCGCCTCGGTGGGCGCGAAGGCCGTGGTCGAGATGTTCGCATTCCTCGGCCTCCTCATGGCCGGGGTGCTGTACGTGTGGCGTGAAGGGGCCTTCCGATGGGCCTGAGAGCACGTCTCCTCCGCTTCGCCACCGCACGGCCGCCCGTCTTCCTGATCACCTCACCCGGCGGAGCGCGCGCACGGCTGCTTATCGAGGCCGAACTCCGGCGCAGGGGCGGACGGATCGCCGCATCGCCCGCGGCGGCCGCGATCCTCGTCGTCTGCGGACGGCCGGGCCCGGAACTGGCGGACGCCGTGAACGTGGTCTGGAACGAGATGCCGGGACCGAGGTCCCGTGTCCGGCTGGACGGGACCGCGTCGGACGCGGAGGTGACGGCTGAGCTCGACCGGGCCACCGCGGAACTCGCGGACGTGGCAGTGCAGTCGGCGGACGCCGAGGAACGGCGGGCGCAAGGCCCTTGGTCGCCGAGCGGCGGCGACGAGATGGCCGAGCATGGCGAGCACATGTCCGGTGGGCACCAGCACGGGCACATGCCGTCGAGCGGCTCGGATGACCACGGTTCCATGGGGCACGGCGGCGAAGGTCACGACATGGACCATGACCACGCCGAGCACTCCCAGCACTCAGGCCAGGGCGAAGGCCTGTCCGCCGCAGCTGCCGACGAAGACGAGCCCATGAACCACGGCGGTGGCCATGCAGGCCATGGGGCCATGCACGGTCAATCACACGACGGGTCCGAGCACAGCGGCCACAGCAGCGCCTCCTCGTCGAAGCACGAGAAGGCAGCGGCTCACGACGAGCACACGGGACACGGCCACGTGCAACACACTGGCCATTCTGAGGGGCCGCCGTTGGAGGAGTCGGGCGACGAAGACCACGGCGAACACCTGAACCACGGCGGCGGACATGCAGGCCACGGCGGCGGGCATGGCGGGCACGGTGGCGGACACGCCGGGCACAGCGGTCATGGGGGCGGGCACGGGGGTCATGACCATCACATGGGCGCGCCGATGGGGCTGGCCATGGCGGATCGGATGGACGACCGGGACGGCCTGAAACTGGACGTGCTCCACATCCCCCTTGGCCCGGCCCTCAAGGATTGGCCAGCCGGTCTCGTGCTCCGGCTGGCCGTGCAGGGCGATGTCGTCCAGGCCGCGCAGGTCGCGGTGGCCGGCGGCGCCGACGAGGTCTCGCCGTTCTGGGACGAACCACGGCGGCGCGCCGCCGCTGGCGAGCAGGTGACCGTGGGAGAAGCGGAACGGCGCCGGGCGGCTCACCGGCTCGACAGCGTGAGTCGGCTCCTGTCCGTGGCGGGCTGGGAGAGCGGTGCGGACCAGGCCCGCGCGCTGCGCGACCAGGTGCTCGCAGGTAAGTCCACTTCCGAAGCGGCCCCGCGGTTCACCAAGTTCGCGAGCCGCGCCCGCAAGGCAAGGATCCTGCGTTGGATGCTCAAGGGCGTCGGCGAGGTCGACCAGGCGGTGGCCGATCGTCACGGTCTGGAGGCGGGGCAGGTCGGGGACGCATCGGCCCGGCTGGCGGGTTGGCTGGACGAGATCGGCGAGGCGATCGTGCAGATGGACGAATCCGCGTACCTCGATGGGACGAGCGTTCCGGCGAGAGGGCGGGCGGCCGAGGCCGTCCTGGCCGCGCTCCCCGAGTTGCTGGCCGGAGCCGAGTTGGCGGCGGCGCGCTTGACGGTCGCGAGTCTGGATCCGGATCTGGAACAGCTCGCCATGCCGGCGGGGGTCGCCGATGAGTGAGACGGCACCCGTCTGGGGGGTTGCGGCGTTGCCGTTCGTTCTGGCGGTCCTGACCTACTCGGCCGCCGCGATGGACGCCGTGTTCCGTACCGGCGGCGGGCTGGTCGCCCCGTTGCGGGAAGGCGCCCGGCTACTCGTCCAGCAGCGACGCAGGACGCACGCGCCCGACGTTCTGCTGGTGCGGATCGGCGTGCTCAGCCTTCCGACCGCGGCATTGCTGGCGGCGATGGTGATCCCGCTCGGCGACCGCGCGGTGTGGGACCTGCCGGTCGGGGTGGTGTGGTTCAACGCGATGGAGGTCGTCGCCTGGGCTTCGCTCTGGCTGGCAGGTTGGGGCGTCAACTCGGCGTTCCCGCTGGTCGGCGGCTACCGGTTCGTGGCGCAGGGGCTGGCGTACGAGCTGCCGCACATGTTCGCCCTCATCACGGCCGCGCTCGGCGCCGGGTCGCTGGACTTCCGCGAGGTCGCGGGCGCGCAGGACGGGCTGTGGTTCGGCGTGTGGATGCCGGTCGCGTTCGCCGTCTACCTGCTGTCGGCGCTCGCGATGACGTTCTGGGGCCCGATGGAGCATCCGCTGGCGGACGATCTGGCCGGCGGGGTCGTGGCCGAGCTGTCGGGGCCGGACAGGCTGATGTTCTTCGCCGGACGGTCCGCCATGCTGACCGTCGCGGCGGCGGCAGCGGTGCCGCTGTTCCTCGGCGGGGACGGCGGGCCGTGGCTGCCGGGCTGGGCGTGGTCGCTGGTCAAGACGTACGCGGTGCTGGCCCTGCTGGTGTGGGTCCGGGGGCGGTTCCCGATGATCCGGATGGACCGGTTCATGGAGCCGGCCTGGATGGTCATGATCCCCGCGACGCTGCTGCAGGCGCTGGTCGTCGGAATCGTCGTCATCGACTGAGGGAGGTGAGATGCAGACCGTTGCGTTCTGGGTCCTGGCGGTCGCGGCCGTCGGTTTCGGCGTGGCCGTGTTCGTCGTCGACTCGATGGCGCGGGCGACGTTCGCGCTGCTGGCCTCGTTCCTGTGCGTCGGGGTGGAGCTGCTGCTGCTCGACCTGAAGTACCTGGGCGTCCTGGTGATCCTCATGATGATCATGGAGATGCTGGTGATGGCCGTCTTCATGATCATGTACATGATGAACCCGGGCGGCCTCATGCCGATGACGATGGTGCACAACAACCGCGGAGCGATCGCCATCTCCGCCGTCGTCTTCGCCTCGATGGCGGTCGGGATCTTCCTCACGCCGTGGCCGAAGCGGCAGGGGACGGTCCCGCGTGACCCGACCTTCTCCGTTGGCCAGGCGATCATGGGGCCGAAGATGCTGGTGATGATGGTGATCGGCATCGCCATCCTCGCCACGATGATCGCCTCGGTGGTGCTGGCCACCGACCGGGGACGCTACGACCGGCCGTCCGAGCGCAAGGACGGTGCGAAGTGAATCTCGAGGTCTTCCTGCTGCTCGCCGCCGCCCTGTTCTCGGTCGGCCTGTACGGGGCGCTCTCTCAGCAGTCGATCGTCATGCTGATGATGGGCCTCGAACTCATGATCAACGGGCTGCTGGTCGCGGGCGGCGCGTTCTGGTTCTACATCGCTCCCGGGACGGCGGACGGGCAGGTGCTGCTGCTCGTCGCCGTGACCGTGATGGCGTTGGAGATGGCGATGGGATTCGCGGTGGTCACGGCCCTGTTCCGGGCCCGTGACGCCGACATGACCGATGAGGCCGGGGACCTGAAGGGATGAGCGTCCTCGCCTGGCTCCTGCCTGCCATCCCCATCGTCACCGGCGCGCTGCTGCTCGCGGGTCGGTTCACCGTCGGACGCCGCCTGGACCGGTTCGCGCCGGTCGCAGCGGTAACGGCCGCCGTCGCAACGCTGGGCGTCGCAATCGCGGCGGCCGTCACACGTCCCGAAGTGCGTTTCCCGTTGTTCGATCGGCTGCCCGCGGGCATGGCGGTGGACGGCCTTTCCGCGGCCCTCGTCGTCACGGTCTCGACGGTGAGTCTCGCCGTGCTGGTGTTCTCCGCCGGGGAGTTCGGCGCGGCCGAGTCGCGGGCGCGCTTCTTCGGGCTGATGCTGCTGTTCACCGGCGCCATGCTGGTCACGGTCACCGCGACCGACCTGGCCGTCCTGCTGATGGGCTGGGAGGTCATGGGCGCGATGTCGTACGCGCTCATCGGTTTCTGGTGGCGCGACCCCGAACGCGTCGGTTCCGCGGACGTTTCTTTCATCACCACCCGCGCGGGCGACCTCGGGCTCTACTTCGCCGCCGGGGCGGCCCTCATCGGCACAGGCTCGCTGAACCTCGACGGCCTGGCCGGCGCGGGCGGGCGTTGGCCGCACTTCATCGCCGCCGGCGTCGTCATAGCCGCGCTGGGCAAGTCGGCGCAACTGCCGTTCTCGTTCTGGCTGTCGCGGGCGATGGCAGGTCCGAGCCCGGTGTCGGCGCTGTTGCACTCGGCCACCATGGTCGCCGCCGGCGCCTACCTGCTGCTTCGCCTGCAACCGCTGCTGGACGCGACGGGCTGGGCGGCGACGCTGGTCGCGTGGATGGGTGCGCTGACCGCACTGCTCCTCGGCGCGGTCGCCGTCGCCCAACGCGACCTGAAGCAGCTGCTCGCGGCATCGACGTGCGCGCAGATCGGGTTCATGGTGCTCGCAGCCGGAGCCGGGACGGTCTCGGGCGGCGCCGCTCAGCTCGTGGCGCACGCCGCGGTGAAGAGCCTGCTGTTCCTCGGTGCGGGTGCGTGGCTGACCGCCCTCGGCACCAAGGACCTGCGCGAACTCCACGGCGCGGCGCGCCGGTACCGGCTGGTCGGCATCACCTTCGCCATCGGGATGCTGGCCCTTGCCGGGGTGCCGCCGTTGTCGCTGTGGGCCACCAAGGACGCCGTCCTGGGTGCCGCGCTGGAGGACTCCCCCGCGCTTTACGCGGTCGGCCTCGCGGCAGGTCTGCTGTCTGCAGCCTACGCGGCGCGCGCGCTCGTCGCGGTGTGCCGTCCGATGGACTCGGCAACGCGTCAGGACACCGAACAAACCGGTGCTCGGCATGTCAGCCAGCTGGAACGGCTGCCACTACCTGTACTTGCCGCTGGTTCGCTTGTCCTCGGCGTCCTCGCGCTGCCGCCGCTTGACGATTCGTGGCGACGCCTCCTCGGCAACGGCGGAGAGCCGTCACCGAGTGCCGCCGAACTCGCCGCCTCCGGCTCGCTCGCCGTACTCGTCGCCGTGCTGACCTGGGCCCTCATGCGCCGCGAGGCGAGCCTCCGGGCCGCGTGGACCGCCCCGGCCCTGCACTGGCTCCACCTCGAACAGATGGCCGAACTGCTCATCGCGCGGCCGGTGTTCGCGCTGGCCACCGTCCTCGCCCGGTTCGACGACCGCGTCATCGACGGCGGTGTCCGAGCCGTCGCGGCGACCGGGCGCCTCGCCGCCGCCCTCGCCGGGCGCCGATTCGAGATCCGGGTGGACGGGCTCGTCACCCTGGTCGGCCGCGGCACCCGCTACCTCGCCGCGCTCGCGCGCCGCCCGCAGACCGGGCAGGTGCACACCTACTACGCGCAGGCCGCGGTCCTGTTCGCCGTCCTCATCATCATCGTCCTCGTAGTCAGGTGAACGTGCTCTCCCTGGTGATCTTCCTTCCCCTCGCCGTCGCCGCAGGGCTCTACGCCGTTCCCCGGCTCGGCGACCGCGCTGTGACCTGGACCTGGACCATCGCGGCCGCCGTGGACTTCGCGCTAGTCGTCGCCATGTGGGCCGGGCGCGGGAACCGCGACGGCATCTCCTATGAGGAGAACGCGCGCTGGATCCCGTCCGTGCGGGCCGGCTACCACATCGGCGTCGACGGCCTGTCGCTGCCGCTGCTGGCGCTGACCTCGCTGCTGTTCCTGGCGTGCGCGGTCTACTCGCTGCGCCAGACGCAGCAGACGCGGGCGTTCGCGGCGCTGTTCCTGTTCCTGCAGACGGTGTCGCTGGGCCTGTTCGCGGCGCTGGACCTGCTGCTCTTCTTCGTCTTCTTCGACCTGTCCATCGTCGGCATGTACTTCGTCATCGCCGGCTGGGGACACGGCGACAGGATGCGGTCGGCGCTGAAGTTCTTCCTCTACACCTTCCTCGGCTCGCTCGTCCTGCTGCTGGGCTTCATCGGGCTCTACCTGGGCGCGGACCCGCACACCTTCGACATGGTCGAGCTGACCCGCACCCCGGCGCTCGCCGGCTCGCCGGGGCTCGCAGGACTGGTCCTGCTGGCCATCGGCATCGGCCTGGCGATCAAGACGCCGGTCTTCCCGTTCCACACCTGGCTGCCGCCCGCGCACACCGACGCGCCCGCGGCCGGGTCAGCCATCCTGGCCGGGATCCTGCTGAAGATGGGCACCTACGGCCTCGTCCGCATCGCGATGCCGATGCTGCCGGACGCCTGGCGCCGGTACGCCTGGGTGATCATCATTCTCGGGCTCATCAGCGTGCTGTACGGGGCGCTGGTCGCGTACGCACAGGAGGACCTCAAGCGGCTGATCGCCTACACCTCGGTCAACCACATGGGGTACATCGTCGTGGCGCTCGGCGCCGCCGGCGTCCTCGGCGACCAAGCCGCTCGGCGCCTCGCGGTGACCGGCGCGGTCACCCAAATGGTGAGCCACGGCCTCATCACCGGCGCGCTGTTCCTGCTATCCGGCGTCCTGTACGACCGAGCGCAGAGCTACGACATGGGACGCTTCGGCAGGCTCGCCGCCCGCGCCCCCGTCTTCTCCGGCCTCGTGGCCGTCGGCGCGTTCGCCTCGCTCGGGCTGCCCGGCCTGTCCGGCTTCATCGCCGAGTTCCAGATCTTCACCGGCGTCATCGGCAGCGGCGGCACCGGCCTCGTCGTCGTGGGCGCACTGGCGGTCCTCGGCATCCTCATCACCGCGGCGCTGTTCCTGCGGCTGCTCCACCGCGCCGTCCTCGGCCCGCCCGGCGAACTCACCTCGCTGGTCACCGACGCGCGCCGCAGCGAGTTCGGCGCCGTAGCGCCGCTGCTGGTGCTGTCGGCCGTCATCGGCGTGGCACCGCGGTTCCTGCTAGACGCGATCGAGCCGTTCTCGTCCACCGTCGTCTCGCTGGTGGCACGATGATGCGCGAGAATCCGGCAGACCTGCTGCCGGAGCTGTTCGTCCTCGGCGCGGCCGTGGGCGGGCTCCTCGCCGGATCGTTCCTGCCGCGCGCCCGCCAATGGATCGTCGCCGTCCTGTCCATCGCGGGCTTGGCGGCGGGGATCGCGGCCGCCGTCGTCGCCTCGCGCCGCACGGACATGATGACGTTCGACGCGTTCATGCTCGACCCGGTCACGCACGTGACGCGCATCGTCGTCCTAGCGGCGACGCTGCTGATCATCGTGCTCGCCGTCGGGCCGATGCGCGGCCACCGCCGGGAGAGCGAGTTCTACGTGCTCATCCTCCTGGCCGCGCTCGGCACCGTCGCGCTGGGAGCCGCGTCCGACCTGCTGGTACTGGTGGCCGCCTACCTCCTCGCCAGCATCCCCGGGTACGCACTCGCAGGGTTCGGCAAGGACGCGCCCGGCACGGAGGCGGGCCTGAAGTACTACCTCATGGGCGCGTTCCTGGGCATCCTCATGCTCGCCGGCGTCACGCTCCTGTACGGCCTCGGCCGCGGCACCGCCTACGAGACGCTCCGCTCCGGACTCGCGACCGCCCCGGACGGCGCGGTCATGGCAGGCGTCGTCCTGCTCCTCGCCGGCCTCATGTTCAAAGCCGGCGCGGTGCCCGCGCACTTCTGGGTCCCGGACGTCACCGAGGGCGCTCCACCGGTGGTCGCCGCGTTCGTCACGACCGTCCCGAAGATCGGTGCGTTCGCCGCGCTCTACCGCTTCGCTGTCGAGGCCCTTCCCGCCGGCACGGACGACTGGCCGCTGCTCATCGCGGTCATCGCCGCCATCACGATGACATTAGGGAACCTCGCGGCCTTCGCCCAGGACAACGTCCGTCGGCTGCTCGCCTACTCCACCATCAGCCAGGCCGGATACCTGCTCCTGCCCATCGCCGTGGCCGGCCGCACCGACCTCGCCAAGCCCGCGGTGCTGTTCTATCTCGCCGCGTACGCGGTCACGAATCTCGGCGCGTTCGCCGTGGTCATCGCCGTTGGCCGCGACGGCATCAGGGAATATGCGGGGCTCGCGCGACGCTCCCGGCTGCTGGCAGTCTCGCTGGTCGTCTGCCTCCTCGGCCTGGTGGGCACCCCGCCCACCGCCGTGTTCGTCGGCAAGCTGCTCATGTTCGGCGCGGCGTTGGACGGCCACTACGTATGGCTGGCCGCGGTCGCCGCCGTCAACTCCGTAGCCAGCGTCTTCTACTACCTGCGCTGGATCGTCCCGGCCTTCGCCCGCGAGCCTCACACCGGCGGGAACCTCGACCGCACAGCCCAGTGGACGGCCTACGCAACGGCCGCCGGCTCCATCGCCCTCGGCATCGCCAGCGGCGTCGCCCTCAGCATCGGCTGACCCATCGGGACATGGCCGTGCCGTCCGGACCGAGACCCGGACGGCACGGCCTCACTACAGCCGGTCATGCTCGAACCTCCTCCTTGACGTCCCCCTGCGCGCCGGTCGCTGCGGCCGGAGTCCGCAGCGTGACCACGGCAAGAACGGCGCCCGCCAGGGCGACGACCGCGGCGCCGATGAAGGCCGCCTGGAAACCGTCGGTCAGGCTCGGTAGATCACCGAGCTTCCCGGCGCCCTGCGAGGTGGCGATGGCGGTCATCACCGCGAGGCCGATCGCCGACCCCACCTGGTAGGTGGTGTTGACGATCCCGGACGCCAGCCCGCCCTGCTCCGGCGCGACGCCGCCGATCGCGGCCATCGTGGCGGGGATGAACACCAGCGACATCCCGACGGCGGAGACCAGCGAGCCCGGCAGCACGTCGGTGAGGAACCCTCCGCTGGCGTCGATGGTGGACAGCACCAGCAGACCTCCGGCGAGAACGACCAGTCCGGTGACGATGAGCGGCTTGGTCCCGAACCGGGCGATGAGCCGCCCGGTGACGCCGACCATCAGCACCATCATCAGCGCGGTCATCGGCAGCAGCGCCGCACCGCTGGGGAACGCCCCGTACCCGAGCACCTGCTGCAGGTAGAGGTTCAGGAAGTACCACATCGGGATCCACGCGGCTCCCAGCAGCGCCATCGCCGCGTTCGCCCCGGCCAGGTTCGGAGTGCGCCACACCGACAGCGGCATCAGCGGGCCGCGCACGATCCGCTGCCACGCCACGAACAGCGCCAGCAGCAGGACCGCGCCGCCGAGCTGCAGGACGGTCGACGTGGAACCCCAGCCACGCTCGGGAGCCTGGACGATCGCGTACACGGCGAGGCCGAGCCCGGCCGTGACCGCCGCGGCCCCGGCGACGTCGAGCCCGGCGCGGCGGCCGGGCACCGCGGGCAGGACGGCCGGGACCGTCGCCAGCG